>NZ_JAHIBY010000017.1:0-67805 GCF_024151445.1 Acinetobacter sp. UC24323
AATGAGTTCAGCGGGTTGTCCTGCGGTACCAAAACCACCAATCAGAATGGTTGCACCATCTTTAATCTGCGATAGAACCTCGCTTAGTGAGGACTTACTTTTGTCAATCATAATTCATCCATTATTCTAAAATCCCTTCCCTCTATTGTATTGCGTTCGTCCACATAAATAGCCTGTGAAACTGCAAATACAATGTTCTGTAATTTAGAACAATCCCACTGCTCCAAACTCAATATGATAAAGACATGATCAATCATAAGGAGTCAACGATATGGAAGAGCAAGTCCGTGAAATGGAAAAACAGCGCTTCAACAGTCTAATTAATAAACAATATGATCATTTTGCTGCAATGTGTGACCAACATTTACGTTATGTACACACTAGTGGCACAGTCGATGATTTGTCTGCTTTTATGAACAAATTACAGGCGGGTTATTATGATTATCAACACATTGATTACGATATTATTAACGTGGTTGATATGCAAGATTGTGTGATTGTTACTGCCAATTTTCATGCAAAGTTACTGGTCGGCAAGCAACCACGCACCTTACAAAATCGGGCATTGTCGATTTGGAAAAAGCAGCAGGATCAGTTGAAGTTGATGATGTATCAGGCAACTCCTTTTAGTGCTTAATCAACATATAAAGCGTTAGCGACAAATCAGCGCTAACGTTTTAAAAATACAACACCATCTGTTACATCGATAGGTACAGCCTTAAGATAATGACCTTTACAGGGCCCATCCACACATTCTCCAGTGGTAATGTCAAACATGGCAGAATGATGGGCACACATGATCAACTTATTCTTGTAAGTACTAAACACCCCATCCTTATAATCCAGTTGTACTGAAAAATGTGGACAAACATTTTCATAGGCATAAAAACCATTCTGCCCTTTGATCACCACAATACTTTTTTTCTCATCCTCTGGATGAAGCACCCGAAAGCAGATCTTCTCCTGAAAATCGGTCTGCTCACAAAGCTTAATTAAGTTAACCATGCTCAAGCCTCCGAAAGAATAAAATCGTATTCCATCAGATCATAATCACCGTCTAAACCGTATACAGCTTGGCTTTGAGGATCTGCTTGTTTCGATTCATGGCAGACAATTAACCGATCTTTTACGCCAAATACAGCGTCATTTTGTAAGTATTCATCATTCTCTAAAAAGATATGCGTGACAAGAGGTTGATAACCTTCGGCAACGATTTTGAAATGAATATGTGCAGGTCGCCAAAAGGTTCGTTTGGCATAATTCAGCAGTTGTCCCACCGTACCATCCGAAGGAATTTCATAACTGACGGGTAGAATAGATTTAATCGCATACGCACCATCAGCTTGACTCACAAACACTCCACGCAGGTTATCAATTTGCTGTTCAGGATCTTGACCAGAATACATGCCATTGGCGGCTGTTTGCCAGACATCAATATAAGCATTAGCTATTGCTTCGCCTTGTGTATTACGAATATTGCCTTTAATCAGTAAAGGGCGGCATTGCTCAGCATTTTCGATCACAATGCTATCTGCAAAGTTGCGAACTGGCATATCGGCAATAAAGAATGGCCCGAAAACAGTAGACGGCGTTTGAACTTCATTTTTTTGATGGTTAATTTGATCAACCAACATAGAAATACCGAGTACATCAGAGAGCAAAATATACTCTTGTCGTTGCTCATGGCAAAGTTGCCCAGTTTGGGTTAAAAACTGGATAGCTTGCATCCACTCAGCTTCGGTCAGTTGAACTTCGTTGATATAGTCATGCAACTTTTGTACGAGTGCTGTGATTAAAGTCCGGTGACGAACATCTTCTATACGTTGGAAGCTTTGAACAGCTTGGGTTGTTACGCTCATGATCAATTCCTTTTTTGCGGCGTGAGTCACCCGCCCGCAGCAAATAAAGTACTGCGGTCAGATCTATCTTCATGATGAGTTTCGGTTTGTCTTAAACCGGTGGCAGCCCTTGATAAGCTTTGGTGAGCAAATCAAGTAACTCGTCGTAATCATAGCCACGTGGGTTGTAGTACGGACTGTCACAAATAATTCGCGCCACTTCAGCAGGCCCTTGTTCCGGCAGGCCAATATCTTTTAGTGCCAATGGAATATTTAAAGACTGGTTTAATCGATAAATTGCCATACCAACGTCTTCACGACTTGCTACGCCTAATGCCCCTGCCAATCGATCCATGGCTTCAACATCAGCATTACGGTTGTAATGTACCGAGTAAGCCAAAGTAATGGCATGTGCCTGTGCATGCGGCAGGTTAAAGGTTCCACCCAAGGTATGGCAGATTTTATGGTGAATTGCCATGCCAACAGAGCCTAAACAAATACCCGCCAGCCATGCACCATAAGTCGCTTTTTGACGTGCTTCAAGGTCATGTGTATCTTTAACAATCGCTGGTAATGCGGCTTTTAACGCCTGAATCGAATCCGTTGCCATCAAGCTAATAATCGGATTTTTGTCCTGTGCATATAGGGCTTCCACCGCATGTGCCATCGCATTCATGCCGGAACAAGCCGAAATTTCTGCGGGTAGAGTTATGCTCAATTCTGGGTCATAAATCACCACTTTGGGTAACACATGAATGTCTTTACCAGTAGTTTTCAGATTATTTTCGGTCAGACCATATACCGTAGTCATTTCACTACCGGCATAGGTGGTTGGAATAGCCACAATCGGGGTATGAATTTTTAAAGCAATCGCTTTAGCCAGACCAATGGTCGAACCACCACCCAATGCCAAACAACAATCAATATTGTTGGCTTGCACATACTCGACGGCTTGATTCGCCACATCAACCGGAACATGCATTACTGCATGTGGATATACGCCCACGGCAATATTTGCAAGTTGTTCTGCCAGCTTTTGGCCTGCGTCTTCCTGCTCAGGGGTCGTTAGTACCAAAACTTTCTGATAGCCATGCTGTGTCAAAATCTCTTTGATTTCTTTAGATTTGCCATTGTCAAAATACACGTCCAATGGCAATGACTTATAATGGAATGCATTCATGCTGTTTATCCTCGCTGAAAATGCGGTGGAATATTTGCATCAACATTGACCCAAATCGATTTGGCTTCCGTATAGTCATGGATGGCTTCAAAACCCATTTCACGACCATAACCCGATTTGCCTACACCACCAAACGGACTGCCCGGATTGACACGTTTATAGCTGTTAATCCAGCACATTCCGGCATTAATCTTTTTGGCAAACTGGTGCGCACGTTGTAAGTTTTGTGTCCATAAACCACTGCCCAAACCATATTCAGTACAGTTGGCAATATCCAATGCTTCATCATCAGTTTTAAAGCGCAATACCGTTACGAAAGGCCCAAACACTTCTTCTTGTGCTACACGGTCCATCGGTTTGGCTTCAACCACCGTTGGTAAAACGTAGTAGCCATTTTGAAGGCTGGAATCTTCTGGTGCCTTACCACCTGACAGGACGTGTCCACCCTGTTCTTTGGCAATTTCCACATAAGACAATACCTTGTTGCGGTGAGCTTCCGAGGTCAATGGTCCCATTTCGGTGTTTGGATCTAGCGGGTCACCTAAACGGATGGATTCTGCCAGTTTGATAAATTTTTCCAGGAACTCATCGGCAATAGCCTCATGCAGCACCAAGCGTGATCCAGCAATACATGCTTGTCCCTGATTGTGGAAAATCGCCCATGCTGCACCGTTTACTGCTGCATCAATGTTGGCATCTTCAAACACAATGTTGGCACCTTTACCACCCAGCTCAAGCTGTACGCGTTTTAAGTTACCTACAGATGAGCGGACAATGTTCTGACCTGTTAAAGTTGAACCAGTAAAGGCAATTTTGCCGACATCTTCATGCTCTGCCAGGCGTTGCCCTGCGGTATGACCATAACCTGTTACCACGTTAACTACACCATCTGGAAAACCGGCTTTTTTCACTAATTCAGCAATTTTGAGCGTCGATAAAGGTGTCAATTCTGAAGGTTTCATCACCACGGTATTACCTGCCGCAAGCGCAGGGCCAAGTTTCCAGCTGGTAAACATAAGCGGGAAATTCCACGGCACAATCTGCCCAACCACACCAATTGGTTCACGAACCACGTAGTTTAAAAAACCTTGCTCAACCGGAATAACCGAACCTTCAATTTTGTCAGCCATACCACCAAAATAGCGGAAACATGCCGCGGTACGTGGTACATCTAAACGGCGTGAATCACGAATCGGATGTCCGGTATCGAGTGACTCAAGCTGAGCCAATTCTTCCAGATTTTCCTCAATCAGATCAGCAAGTTTTAATAATAATCTGCCACGTTCAGCCGCTGGCGTTGCTGCCCATGCCGGAAAAGCACGCTTTGCCGCAGCAACAGCAATATTGACATCTTCTGCTTCAGCCGCCGCAATTTTGGTAATTAACTCGCCATTAGATGGATTGAGTACATCAATGGTGCCACCATTTTTTGCAGGCACGAATTGGCCATCAATAAATAATTGAGTATTCATAATTTTACCTAATGAGTATTAGAGGCTGTTAAATGTAGGAAGTTAACAGCCTCTAGCTGAATGCTTAGAATTGGATTGGATAAGGAGATAATTCGCCTGACTCATAACGTTCAGGTAGATTTGGTGTCGCATTTTCCCAAACAAGTAACATTGAGCGTTTAGTTGAGTATCCTTGATGACGAATATTGGCTGGCATTGCTGCGATATCCCCCGCTTTCATAATGACGCGGGCAATAGGACTACCATCTACTTTATCGCCAATATCCCAAGTGATTTCATCTGATAATTGCAAGAACCACTCTACGCGATCATTGCCATGAAAAATTGGTAAAATATATTCTTCTGTAGTAGGGCAGAATAAGCTCTGTTTACAAACAGAAGTTACAGAAGGATTCCATGTCACATCTGAACGCGACAGATATTTAAACAAGTTAAAACCACTAAGTTGACCTTCAAAACCAGGTTCACAATATATAAGTGGATCATCTTGAGCCACATCTTCAAACTGACGGTTAACTGGTAAATCATCACGTAAAGGCGAATCATCAGGTAACCCAGGCATACGTTTGGTGGCAATTCGATAACGGTCAATCGCTTCTGAATTATCACCATGCTTACGACCAAAAGCAGAACCCGTTTCTGCTGGGGCAGCAAATGGATCAAATCCTTCACTTACCCAATCATGTAAAATAGCTTTAAAAGTCGCCATGATTAGTGGAGTTTCAAAGTTCTCAACATAATCTACCCCTGCTGCTTTTAATACCCCATTAAAAGTGCCAGCATATAAGTCGACATTGCCATAGTGGTTTTGAGTGCCAATAACATGATCGAAGTTAACCCAACCATAGAAAAAACCCCAAGCAACATCTCTCATCAAAGCCCGTAAAAAAGCATCAACAGACATTAAATGAGAATGCTCTTGACCTTTTGCTTCCCATGTTACTTTGGCAAAGTATTCATCACGGCTAAACTTAAAATTACCTAACTGGAAAGTTGAATAACCTGAAATTTCATCATATCCAGTAATCGTTACACCATCATCTTCAACAAATTTATTTTGCATCGCATTCATTTTCATCTCTCCTTGATTACTTAATACAAATGTCATTCCATTTTTCGACAGAAAGTGGACCTTTAATTGTTTGGATTAACATCACTGATTTTTTTGATGCATCAAAACGATAGGCTGATCCGACTGGTAAAATTGCTTGATGACCTTTTTTCAAGACAACATATCCCATTGGTATTCCATCTGGTCTCTCTCCCGCAAGATGAGTACCCTCTTGATCCTGTAAGACTATTGGGTCTTTTAATTTCAAATAATCGACACGAACTTCGCCATCCATTACAATAACAAATTCATCATGTGATGCGGTATACCAAGCAGATTGTCCTTCTGCCAGAACAGATTCAATGACAAACTTGAGGTTCATCCCAACAACTGTTTTTTCATAAGGTTTGCTCATTGCTGCCACTTCAAAAATATTTGAAAAGGCATAATTAGTAGCTTCACCCTGAATAATCTGGATTGAACCTTTTTCGTAGTTTTCCAAACTACCGAGCTTTGTTGTATAAGCACTCATTTCCATATTCCTTACTGAAATTCTTCGTGTATGGTCTTTCCTCGACAGTTTGAAATTACGCCAATCCCTTGTTGAAGACAATGAAGAAAGCAGCAACATGAATGTTTGCAATCTGCGAACAATTAAAAAAACAAATATAAAAAACAAAATCTTACAAATACTTTCTATAACAATCCTCTGTTTTAGTCACATTGACAGCTCAGCATACTTTGCACTTGAATAAAAAACGTTCGGATGAAGTACATAAGTTATGTGCTCTCATAATTTTTTTACGAGAAGAGCAAAGGCTATCGTAGTAAAAACTGTTTACATCCACTACTCACTGGAATTGAAAGTAGAAAATTATCATATTTAATTGATTTAACTTTCTTTTTTAAAATTCATTTAAAAGGATATTAAGATGAATCTACAAAAATGGGATACTTCCTATGAATGGAAAATTGTACTTCTTCTCACTCTTGGTTTTGGACTTGTAGGATTAGATAGATGGATTATTGCACCATTACTACCTTCAATTATGAGAGACCTCTCTTTAAGCTATCAGGACGTTGGTCTGATATTTGGAGCATTAGGTATCACATGGGGTGTTTTTGCAATTTTTGCTGGTAGTCTCTCAGATAAAATTGGTCATCGTAAAATCTTAATAGTATCACTACTTGTCTTTTCTTTAGCTTCTGGTTTTTCTGGTTCAGCAATGGGACTTACGAGCTTAATATTGATCCGAGCATTGATGGGAATTTCAGAAGGAGCATTTTGTCCGACTAGTTTTGCAGCAACAGCTGTAGCAGCAAAACCTTCACGCCGTGGAGCATTACAAGGATTGCAGCAAAGTGGTTTTGCCTTATTTGGTCTAGGCCTAGGACCACTTATCGCAACTCAACTACTTTTAATCATACCATCTTGGCGCGAGGTATTTTGGGTAGTTGCAATTCCTGGATTCATTTTAGCTGCTTGTCTTTTCTTTGTATTAAGAGAACCTCAAAATACTCAAGGGGGACAATTATTAATTGCTCAGAAAAATACTGAAGCTCATGTAAAAGTTAATTGGATGGAATTATTAAAGACACGTAATATTTTGCTAAGCATGATCGGTCTCTTTTGTACAATGTCCTGTGTTTTCGTGATTAGTGCAATGGTCCCTCTATATCTTGAAAACTTTTTAAAAATGAATCCACAAGATATGGGGATAATTGTTTCTGCAATTGGATTTGGTGGTTTCTTGGGTCAATTTCTTGTTCCTGCGCTTTCTGACTGGATTGGCCGCCGTATGGCTTCTATTTTAGGATTTCTAGGTTCAGCTATTTTCATTTATTTATTTGCGAATGCTTCAGCATCCGTATCTGTTCTATTTGGATTACTGTTTGTAGTCTCATTTTTTAGCTTAGGTCTAATTGCTTTACTTTCAGGTCCATTAGCTGCTGAATCTGCCCCTGTAGGCTTAGTTGCATCTGCAATTGGCCTTGTTGTTGGCGCTGGTGAAATATTTGGTGGAGGTGTTGCTCCAGTAATTTCGGGAATAATTGCTGAAAACTATGGTATTCAAAATATTTTCTATCTAAGTTTAATAGGAGCAATTATAGGTATGTTTATTAGTTTCTTTATTCTTGAAACAGCTCCGCGTAAAGTACAAAATATCCAAGCATTTGAAATTGAGCCAACTCAAGAATAGTTTACATCTTTTATTAAAAGCATTCTTAAGGAGTGCTTTTTCTACTCTATCATGTTAAAAAATATATAACTTTTCAAACTTTTAGCAAACCTGTCATTGATACCTTTTGCTTGCATATCAGGCATGCTTTAATTTTTCTAAATGTATAACTGATTATTTAGGTAATTTAAGTAAATCTGTAAATTTCATCGGGTATAAAATCAATACCTTTATTTTCATAGTTGATGGATTAACTCATGGATAAATTACAATGTATGGAAGCCTTTGTGAGAGTCGCACAAAGTGGAAGTTTTATTCAGGCCGCAGAATCTCTTGGTGTTACACGCTCAGTGATAAGTACACGTATTCAGCAGCTTGAAAAATTTGTAGATGCACCATTATTTCATCGTAGTACACGATCAGTAAGATTATCAGCTATTGGTGAAAAGTATTATCCTGAATGTGTAGAGCTAATTAGTCGTTTCGAGCAGCTAGCCGATGAGATGTCACATGCAAAAAATGAGTTACATGGTCGCTTACGTATTTATATGGCACCAGGTTTTGCTTTAAGCTATTTCAGTAAACTTTTATCTCAATTCACTACACAATACAGAGATATTGAATTAGATATTGTTGTATATGATAAAGTCATTGATCCAATTTCTTCTGGATTTGATATCGCTTTTCAGATGTTCCCCCCAAAAGGTGAAAGTCTAATTGAGAGAAAAATTTTTAATATAAACCGTGTAATGTGTGCTTCACCAGAATTTATCGAAAAACATGGTCAACCCCAAAGCCCACAGCAGCTTCAGCAATTTGAATTAGGCTATTATTCGGGATACCCTGAAAGAAATAAGATCCAATTTATGATCAATAATAGATTCCATGAATTCTCTATTCACGCAAGGGTCTCATCAAGCTCAATTCATTTATTACATGATTTTGCATTAACAGGAGGAGGAATCGTTTGCTTACCAACAATTGTGGCTCGAGAGAGCCTTTTAGATAAAAAACTGACTCCTGTACTTATAGACTACCCACTGCCTAATTATGGATTAAGAGCAGTATTCCCTTCAAACTCTAGAAATTTAACCAAGATTCGTTGCATGATTGATTTTCTAGTTGAAAAACTTGATCTAGTACCTGAGTGGGATCAACAGCTCATCGAAAAGGGATATTTATCACCTATGGTTAAGCTGTTTCAATAATTAATCTTTACCCTCATTACTTCAATTAAGAAAAGAACTGCCTCAACCAGACAGCTCTTCAAATATACTATTCATGATGTAAAAAAGAACTGAAATTATCTTTATTTACTTCTTAAAAGTTAAGCGTGTATGAGGTAATAATCCGGTTTTCCATATAGTCCCCTCCAATATCATTTTTATAATTTAAGTTAAGCCATTGCAGGCCAAGCTCTTTGAATTTTCCTTCTTTTATTTTGTAATTCATAATGAAATCAAATTCACTTTCATCAAATCCTTTTTCATTATTAATTAGATAATTTTTCCCATCAACGTAACGAAGTAAAAAGCTCAAACCAGGCATTAACCAGCCAGCATCATGATTAAAAGTGAAGTGGTATGAAAGCTCATTAGCTTTATTGAAAGTGCCTTGCGTCCAATTAATATAACTAAGAACAGGAACAGCCCCATCTAACATAGGAAAATCAGTATTCCCTCCAATTTTTTGAACCCCTATACCGAAAGTATTTGGTCCATACCCAATCTCTTGCATCAAACCAAAATATTGATTATCAATTTTTCCTAATAATTGACGTCCGGTCTCTTCTGTATAGTAATAACGGAATTTAGTTTTTAATCTAAATTGATCAAAATCTTCTTTTAAATTTAGCCCCAATGAATACTGATCATATAAATCTTCTAGCTCGCTCACAAATAACTGTGTATCAAGTTTTCCTTGAAAAGATTTATGTTTTAGATCGATATATGTTAAACCATCTGATTCATGATTTTTTACAGATAATTTTTTAAATTTTTCCTCATTTCTTACTGAATATCTATTTAAATGACCAATATCTATATTTAAATCTTTATTAATCTGCCCTGAGTATAAAACTCCTTGATAGATCGTTATTAGTTGGCGACTATAATCCGTAGTAGCAAGAGGCGTATCAACCCATTGCTCTCCCCAACTTAACTTATGTTGTTTATGCTGAAAGCCAATTGATCCTGCAATTTTGTTATAACTTGAAGCTTGCTTTTGAGAGCCTTTATCGAAAGGCAAGATTAAATCATTTAAATGATTATCACTACTTAAACGCTGTGCATACTGCAAGGATCCTGTTATTAATAAATTTGTATCTTGAGTTAAGTTCTGCTTAGTACTTGCTCGAGCAATTACTCCCTGACTCCAGCTTCCAATCGAAGGCTTACTGTCATCGTTATAATCCCGATCTGCATAAAGATTTTTAAATGTTAAATCTACGTTTATGTCTTTTGCAAAGACGACATTAACCTTTGCCGCCATGACCAAAAGACATGGCACAATATAAATAAGTTTATTCATTTTTAATCCATTAATTTATTTAATATTTTTTACAGTCCTGAATCCTACATGACTGATTCCTAAATCGGCCTCTTGTGAATGGCGCGCTGATGCTCGATAGCGCATACAATAATTAGAGGCACATAAAAATGAGCCCCCCTTTATCGTATAACTGTTAAAAACTTGAGGATGACCCGTGTGTAATTGTTGCTCTCCCATATGGTCATCATGAGTCCCTTTAAATGGACTACTTGTGTACTCCCATACATTACCGATCATGTCATATAGACCAAATCCATTTGATGGAAAACAACCTACTGGTGCGACATCCTCAAATCCATCTTTATTTTCATTTTGATAAGGGAATTGCCCTTCCCAAACATTTGCATCTATATGCTCAAGATTTGCACTAATATCCCGCTCTTTACTGAAGCCTTTAGCTGCATATTCCCATTGTTCTTCAGTAGGTAAGTCTCTTCCTAACCAATCGGCATAGGCCATTGCATCTTTCAATGTAATCATGCGGACAGGCTCATTAGGAAGAATCTGCCGTGTAGCATCTGGTCCCCAAGGATGTCGCCAATTTGCCCCTTTCATCAAAGACCACCAAGCCAGTTCAGCAACTTGTTCTTTTGGAGGAGTAAATACGGCAGCTTCTCCTTGTGACTCTGCCTCCGTTAAATACCCTGTAGCTTTTACAAAACTTTGAAATTGTGCATTTGTCACCTCAGTCGCATCAATCCAGAATTCTTTAATTGTACGATCACTTTTATAGAGTGCTTTTTCTTCAGGATAACTATTATTGTTTCCAATCTTAAAAGTCCCACTAGGTATTTTTACCATCCCAGCATAGGCATCTTTTTGCCAGTTAACAGGTAGACCTGAATACTCTTTACATTTATTTAAACTTCCTAATTGTTGTAACTTAGGTCCCCGAATTTGCTTTTTGGAAGGCTTACTACATCCTGTGGCTCCCAAAATACAGGCAAAAACCACTACACATTGAATAGTTCTCATACCAATTTCCTTTTGAGATTCAAACCAATAAATATTATATTTCGAGAATCAACTGAGCTTACTCAAATGAATAAGCTCTATTTAAAATCCCCAAAGTCAGATAATTCCTTAGTGAGCAGTAGTTGACTGATTAGCTACTTGTTTTAAAAATTCAGGTTGAATGCATTTATCATAAAAACAATTCATTTGACCATATTTATAACGTACAGGAGCTTCAGTTACACCTACACGTTTGGCATATACATCCCAATCTGCTGCTAGTTCCTTTACTTTTTCTGGTTTTTTAAGTGCCAAATTAATACGGTAAGAAGGATCAGTTTTACGGTTATATAACTCCCATTGTCCTGTACCGTAAGGAGGAGCCTGATACTGAATAGCCCAATCTCCCTTATAAAGAGCACGGCGTGTGTTAAATTCCCATCCTAACGTTCTTTCTGGTAATTTTTTCCCGCTAAAAATAGGTAAGAATGAACGACCTTCTAACTTTAAAATTGGATTTCCTTCAAAATTTTCTGGGCGTTTAGTATTTGTAAGATCTAAAACTGAAGGTACGAAATCCATAACATGCAGTGTTTCACTATTAATCTGCCCAGCTTTAACTTTAGCTGGATAACGAATTATGGCTGGGACATGAATTCCCCCATTCGCCAAGAAGCTTTTAAAATATGGAAGCGGTGTTGAAGCGACTTGTGCCCATTGAGGTCCTAATGTTACATACGAACCCTTACGTCCCATGTTTTTAGGGCTGTTATCAAATGTAGCATTTACCCACTCTCGGATACCATTCTTATCCTCAGTTGTCCCCAACGATTCAGGAGTAGCAGACTCAGCGCCATTGTCAGACATAAATAAAATAAGCGTATTATCTAACTCTCCACTACGCTTTAAGTAATCAATTACACGCCCAATATTGTGATCAAGATTATCGATCATTGCTGCATAAATTTGCATTGTTTTTATTTGATCTTGTTTTTGGCTTTCTGTTAACTGCTCCCATGCAGGGAAAACATCCATTAATGGATTATTAATTTTTGTTCCCTTTGGCATAATTCCAAGCTTAATCATACGCTCTAAACGAGCTTGGCGAATTTTTTCATACCCTTCTTTATAATGCCCTTCATATTTTTTCAAATACTGATCAGGTGCTTGTAACGGCCAATGTGGTGCGGTGAAAGCCAAATATCCAAAAAAAGGTTGTCCTTTTTTTCGATCATTTTCCATATAGGAAATCATTTTAGTTGTAAAAAAATCACTTGAATAAAAATCTTTAGGTAAATTTACATCTTTACCATCTTCAAGATAGCGGGCTTTATAATTACCAGGGAACATTTGGCTTGCATCCATATGTGCAGCACCACCTGGCATTAGTGTAAATGAGCGATCAAAACCTCGAGCTTTTGCATTACTGTCTTCAGTGGAGCCTAAATGCCATTTACCTGCTACAAATGAAGCATATCCTTGAGTTTTTAAAATTTCAGCTAAAGTAATTACTCTTTTATTTAAGCGACCTTCATAACCAGGTTTACCTTTTTGTTCAGGCTGCAAATACTCAGCCATGGTTCCAAATCCGGCTTGATGGCTATCATTGCCCGTCAAAAGCATGGAACGAGTTACTGAACATGTTGGACCTGCATGAAAATTAGTTAGAATAGCGCCTTCTTTAGCGAGCTTATTAATATTAGGAGTTCGTATTTCACTCCCAAAAGGCTCTGTATCAGAAAAACCCAAATCATCTGCAACAATCACTAATACATTAGGTTTCCTAACAGTATCGGTCGCATTAGCCAAAGCTGCACATAGCATCGTTGGTATAAATAATGATGCGATTGTCAGTTTTTTTCTAACCATAACAAAATCCTTATGAACAGTTTTATTTTCTGCAATAAATCCTTGCATCTAGGAAATATACATTTATATACTCAAATGAATACAATCAAATATGCAAATTGAGAGTTCTTATATTTCGAACAAATATTTTTAAGAAAAACTAAAGAATCTTTGTAGAGCCCTTATAAAAATATTTTTTGTTCTTATATAAGCTTATAGACTCAACAATTAAAAAATATTCAAAAATTTGTCTTTTTATATACACCTAGTCTTAAAAAATTGTTTCTTTCACTTCTAAATTATTGCAAATATTTTGATAAACATATATTTGCAATAATAACACCTCTCCATTACACCGTGTTTAGTTACAACCAATGCACCCAAAACTTTTTATTTGCATGAAGTTAGTCCTCGTAAAAAATATTCAAACACACTCTCCCTCTCGCTTACCCTGCCAGAACTTAAAAGCTGAATTGTGCCTTCCACCATATATAAAAATAGTTTGGCATCGGTAAAAGAGACATCGGTTTTTAGGGTTCTAAGCTGGCTATAAATTTCATTTTTTTAGCCATGTTCTATAGCGCACTGCGGATTGATAAGCGTTGGGATAGCTATTTTTAATTTCAAAAACGGCTTTAAATAATAAGTAATACGGCCCTTCTAAATCGGTATGTAGAAAGTAAAGCTTTTTGAGTTTATCTATTACAAGAGTGTTTAAGTCATATTCGACCATTGCGACTACTTGTTCCTGGAGCTTTTCTTTTTGCACCATCAGGCAAATTTCAATGAGTCGTTCTTTAGAGTGAAAATAATTATAAAAAGTCGCTTTAGTAATCTCTGATTCTTTCACTATTCTGTCGACCCCAATAAGGTGGAACCCACGGTGATGAAACAGATCAATTGCTTTATTTACAACGTATAAGGCACGTGTTGGGAGAACTAAATTTGACATAGTTTTACCGTTATAAATTCTTGTTGTTTCTAAATGAGATACTTTTTTAGGAGAAAAAAAGGCACATCAAAGCCATAAAGACTGTGCTTGGCACATCTCAAGTTTTATTGTTGATGCAAGTTTTTTGAGCCGTAATGACTTAAAGCATGAAAACCCTACAGGCTATCAAGCTGCTTTAAATTGTTAAGTTGTGTCGTTATAGCTTTTGGCAAAGGCTGCCAAAAAATAGTGGATGTGCAAAGCCAACTCCTTTTTATTGGGAGTTCTGCCAAAATATTTAAATTATGGTGGCAGAACGAAAGGGGGTTCGCAGACTGGAAACAAAGGAACCAGCACACCAGAGGTGTCCCCCTTCCGCCCTACCGTAGAGAAAAAGGGGGCGAACGAGTTCCCGACACACAAAACAAGAATTTTGCATATCGACTTTGTTTTCCCGGTCTGCGACAACCGGCTGGCAATGTGGCCAGCATGCGAAGAATAGTATTCCACCCTCTTGTAGTCAAGCACACAAAATGACATTTGATTTAAATTAGATCATTAAAAAGTAAGGATAAATAATTAACAAGTTATTGTTAAAGTAGGATTTATAAAGAGAATGAACACTAGATAATAAAGACTCAATATTCGATCCTCCTATTAAAGAGGAATTCCTATAGAAAGCGTTAATGCATTTAAATAGTGTTGGGTGAAAAAATTTCTAGATACATATACGGAGGAAGAAAATGGCATTATTCCAAATAAAATAAAGCTAAGCCACGATAACCGCGACTTAGCTTTAAAAAATAATTTTAATTAAAAAATTACTTATTTGATGTCTGCAAATTCAGAAACAGGCTTGTTCACTTCAACTTTTGTGCCGCCAAATTTTTCATTTACAAACTTTTGTACTTTAGGTAAGTGGTAAAGTTCACCAAGCTTCGTATAGATCGGGTCATTTTTGTTCGCTTCAGCAACACCCAATAAGTTGACATAAAGCTTAGTAGACTGATCGATTGGCTCACGGAAGATTGCGTCTTTCATTACATTGAGGCCACCCTCAAGTGCCAATGTATTACCCAGTACAATCGCATCTACATCGTTTTTAACACGAACTGCGGTTGTCATTTGAATAGGTTTTAATTGTAAGTTTTTAGGGTTTTCAGCAATATCATTCACTGTCCCTTTTACAGGGTCAAAACCTGGTTTAAGTTTAATTAATTTAGCAGACTGCAATAATGTTAATGCACGAGCTTCGTTAGCAGTATCGTTTGGAATTGCAATGGTAGCGCCTTGCGGGAACTCATCAACGGTTTTAACTTTATTTGCATAAATACCCATTGGTTCCAAGTAAGTTGTCGCAACAGCAGCAACTTTAGCTTTATTTGAAGCATTATAAGCTGCCAAATAGTTGAATGACTGGAACGCATTTACATCTTGTTCGCCACTTGCTACAGACGTATTGAGCACAACATAGTCAGTTAAATTGGTCACTTCGAGTTTAATGCCCGCTTGAGCAGTTTCAGGAAGTGTTGCTACGTATTTCCATACGTCCGTATCAGAACCTGTTGAAACCAATTTAATTGTACGAACTGACTCAGTTTTATCTTTGGCTGCTGCTGTATTTTCAGTTTGTGCAGGTTGCTTATTACATGCTGTCAGTGTCAGTACAGAGGCACTGAACAGTACGCTAAATAATTTTTTCATAAATATATCCTAAAATAGGAAACGCCTCCCCTAAATCAGAGAGAGACATTTCCAACCATTGGGTCGAAATGCAATATTTGGCTGGATATAATTTCCAGATATAGGGTTTAGAAGCCTGATTTCAGCATCATTCCTTCCGTGAATTTGCACGCTGAACAATAGAATTATGTTTTGAAACAGTTTCTAAATATGGCCTCATCATATATCAATAAATGAATATTCTACAAATAACTTGTTCGATTCTGATATATAGGCCACTTATTACTAAGATATTGAAAACAAAAAATATATTATATAAAATATAGATTTTTGATTAAAATATGCACTTGTTTGATTTATATAAGTTTTTCAGGATTTATTAGCAAGATTTAAGCTAAATGAAGTTGTAATTTTTATCCTTGGCTTAAAAAATCTTCGGTTTCACAAAGATTTTTGAATTTGGCGGAAGCGACAAAATTTCTCATTAGCAATATAAGCTATTTATATAAATTATTTTTTATTATTTAAATTTTTAATAAAAATAAATTTTATAAAGATATATTCTATTAGCTCCAAGGAAGGTGAATAGTATGAAATAAATGATGTAGAAAAGTTCCAGTTCAAATTAGTGTGACTACTAAATTTAAAAACATAATAATGCATCAATATCTCTTTAAAACTATTATGTAAATTTCTTGCAATAATTTTTTGTTTCACACAACTCAGTGAAAGGCCATAATAAATTATTGTTTGCTTTTTATCCTATTTATTTCAATTTATAAAAAATATATAATATTCCTCAATAGTTTTCTAATTATCTATTACATTCATTCATGATCATATATTTTCAAGAAAGAGAATAAAATGCAAGACCAAGCTTTGCCATCATTCCCTCAAGATTTAAATGAGGATCAAAGTATTACACGTCCACCAATTTCATACTCAGGTATTCATCATTTTAAATTTCACGGTAATGCCTCAGAATATTTTGGAATTTGGATCGTTAATATTCTTTTAACTATTATTACTTTAAGCTTATATGCGCCTTGGGCTAAAGTTCGTCGTTTACGTTATTTCTATGGAAATACAGAGTTTTTTGAACGTCGTTTTGATTTTACTGGTATTCCAACCAAGATTTTGATTGGGCGTTTAATTGCATTAGGAATTTACGTAGCATTTTCAATTTCATCACAGTATTCAATTATTGCAACTGTAGTTGGAATAGTTGTGTTATATATGGCTGTGCCTTGGCTAATTCGCGCTACTTTACGTTTTACTGCAAGAAATAGTAAGTATGGTAACGCACGCTTTTATTTTGGTGGTACTATAAAAGAATCTTATAAAATTTTCCTTTTAAGTATATTGGTATATATTTTCACATTAGGAATTTTTACGCCTGTAGCTATTTGGCTATATAAAAAATATTATCTTAATCACCTATATGCTGGACAATTAAATTTTAAATTAAACGTGAACTGGACTGCATATATGGCTGCAGTTTATGTACCCATTTTTATTGCTCTTGGCATCATTGCTATCTTTTCAATTATTTATTTTAGTATTTTAGGAACCCTTTCCGGGTTCTCATCGAATTCTGTAATCTTTGGGATATTTATGATGTATGCCATTATTGGATTATTTATTTATCCATTAATTGCTGCGCGTCTTTTCATTACTACATGGAACAATACTACAGTTGGAAACAGTCAATTTAAAACAGACTGTAATCAATGGCGTTTTGCATGGATTGTAGCATCAAACTGGGTAGTAAAAATCTTAACCCTAGGTTTAATGTCTGCTTGGGCCGCTGTTCGCATTCACAAATATCAGGTTGAATCAATGAGCTTAATCTTGCTAGATGATCCAGATAAAATGATGAATCTAGCTCAGCAAGAACAAAGTGCTTTAGCTGAAGAAATCAGTGATATTTTTGATATTGATATCTCCCTATAATAATCTGAGTTTAATAATTTATGTCCCAAGCAGTAGATATCATTTTCTATGATGGCATAGTGTCTAAACCATACCATGCACAGATTTCAGCTCAATCTGAAACTGAAGTTCTGATTCGATATGGTGAGCAATTAGAACAACAGCGTCATTATCAATACACTGATATGAAATTGATTGGTGCTCTGGGACAGTTACATCCAGTAATTGAATTAGACGATGATGCACGAATTGAATTTCATGGTGCATTACCTGAATGGTTTAATTATTCAACTAAAAAGATTCAACATTCGATTTGGAAATTTGAACGTTCTCCAAGTCTTATTTTTTTTAGTTTAATTTTTGTGATTACTTTCGGAATCAGTTTAGTAAAATGGGGAGTTCCCGCCACTTCCCATTATATTGCTTTTAAATTACCAGAGAATAGTTTAAAGAAACTAGGAGATGAAGCCGAGAATTATGTACTAAATAATTGGACTGCACCCAGCCAATTAGCTCAAACTCAAAAAGACCAAATTACTAAACAATATTTGAATACTGTTGCTGAAAACAAACCAGCCAAATTAGTGTTCCGTAAAGGTAATCGATTAGGGGCAAATGCTGTAGCACTACCCAATAATACAATTATCATTACAGATGAACTGATTCAAATAGCCCATAATAATCAAGAAATATTGGGAGTATTAGCCCATGAACAAGGACATTTAGTTTATCGCCATAGTTTACAACAAGGATTAACTAGTTTAGGACTAAGTGTATTATACATTGCGATGACAGGTAATAATTCAGATTTATTTACGTCGTTACCTGCTGCTATGGTTGGTGCAAATTACTCACGTAAATTTGAGTCCGAAGCCGATCTATATGCATTACAACTGATGGATAGGAAAAATATAGAAGTCTCACACTTTGCAAATTTCTTACAACGTTTAAACGATAAAACAGAAGAAGATCTAAATAAAGCAAGTCAGTCCACCTCACCAACCTCTCAAAAAGAATCTTCAGATAATAAGCTATCTATAGCTGTTGTTGATGCTTTATCTTCTCATCCTGCAACTGAAGAACGTATTCGAATGGTTCATGATTTTGAGAAAAAACAACACGCTAAATATTAAATACTAGAAAAATTAGTATTCAACCTTAAGAAATTATGAAATATAAAATTAAACTGGAGTCTAATTCTGCCCAACTCAATCTAAATTTTTATATAGGGGAGGATGAGGGGTAAAATAATAGATATAAAAAAAGCCCCTGCTTTTAACAGGAGCTTTTAGAATTTGGCGGAAGCGGTGAGATTCGAACTCACGGAGGACTCACACCCTCGTCGGTTTTCAAGACCGGTGCATTAAACCGCTCTGCCACGCTTCCATGTGCGTAAGAATACAAAGCTTATTCATTTTATTCAAGAAAAAAATCATCGCTTTGTGTTCAAGTGCATATTGTTTCATCAATTTTACAGTTGGGCAGCCAATTCTGCTCCTTCTTTAATCGCACGCTTCGCATCTAGCTCTGCTGCGAGCTTTGCACCACCAATAATATGGTAGTTCGCTATAGTCGACTCCCCTTCTTTTGGCATCAAGTCTTTTACCGACTCTTGCCCCGCACACACCACAACGGTATCTACACGTAAAAGCTGGTCTTGACCATTATGCTCAATCCAAAGCCCTTCATCGGTAACTGCTTTATATTGCACGCCACGAAGCATGCGTACACCATGCTTTTTAAGCTGGGCACGATGTACCCACCCCGAAGTCTTACCAAGACCAATACCGAGTGGGGTTGTTTTACGTTGCAGCAAATAAATTTCTCGTATCGCTGGCTCAACTACTGGTGGTTGCATACCACCTTCAGAAACATAATTTGGATCTGGGTCTACACCCCACTCACGTTGCCACTCGGCTAAAGGTTGAGGCTGTGGTTGATGTGGTGGTTTAAGTAAAAATTCTGAGACATCGAAACCAATACCACCTGCCCCAATCACTGCAACTTTTCGTCCAACTTCAGCGCCCTGTAAAACTTGAGCATAAGAAAGAACTTGAGGTGAATTACTTCCTTCAATCTTTAATGCACGCGGCACGACTCCAGTCGCCACAATCACCTCATCAAAACCTTCACGTTCAAGTTGTTCACGATTAACACGAGTATTTAAACGAACATCTACCCCTGTTTTTTGAAGTTGTACTTTAAAGTAGCGAATCGTTTCGTGAAATTCTTCTTTACCCGGCACAACCTTTGCAAAGTTAAACTGACCACCTACATCTGCATTGGCTTCAAACAGGGTCACTGCATGACCGCGACTTGCAGCAACAGTTGCAGCAGACATACCGGCTACACCACCACCTACAACGGCGATACGCTTTGGTTGTTTGGTTTTTAAATAAACCAATTCAGTTTCATGGCCTGCACGTGGGTTTACTAAACAAGACACACGCTTATTTTTAAATGCATGATCTAAACATGCTTGGTTACAGGCAATACACGTATTGATTTCATCTACACGATTGGTCGCAGTTTTATTTACCCAAAAAGCATCGGCCAATAAAGGGCGAGCCATTTGAATCATATCTGCTTTGCCGGCTGCCAAAATCTCTTCAGCAGTTTCAGGCATATTAATACGGTTAGACGCAATGACTGGAATTGAAATATGTTGTTTTACATGAGCCGTATAATCGACAAACGCGGCACGAGGCACAGAAGTGACAATAGTCGGCACACGTGCTTCATGCCAACCAATACCCGTATTTAATAAAGTGACACCCGCTTTTTCTAAAGCTTTCGCAACCGTAACCACTTCTTGCATGGTGTTACCGTCATGCACAAGGTCAAGCAGCGATAAACGGAAACAGATAATAAATTTTTCGCCAACTTTTGCGCGGATCGCTTTGACAATTTCAACCGGGAAACGCATACGGTTTTCAATTTCACCACCCCAACGGTCTGTACGCTGGTTTACATGGCGACTTAAAAACTGGTTAATCAGATATCCTTCCGACCCCATAATTTCAACGCCATCGTAGCCTGCCTTTTTGGCAATGTCGGCACACTGTGCATAATCTTCAATGGTACTGAGAATATTTTTTTCAGAAAGTTGACGTGGCTTAAATGGTGAAATCGGTGATTTTATTGCACTCGAAGACACTACAAATGGCTGGTAACCATAGCGTCCCGCATGCAAAATTTGCATCAAAATTTTTGAACCATGCTTATGAACGGCATGAGTCACCAAACGGTGCTGCGGAATATCAAATAAGCTATTCATGGTTCCGCCAGCCGGAGCCAACCATCCTTGACGGTTCGGAGAAATACCGCCAGTCACAATCAAACCAACTCCACCTTTGGCACGCTCTTCAAAATAAGCTGCCAGTTTTGGGTAGTTAAAAAAGCGGTCTTCTAATCCCGTATGCATAGATCCCATGACCACACGGTTTTTAATGGTTGTGAAGCCCAAATGTAATGGTTTTAATAAATTGGCGTAACTTGTCATGCTGCGTCCCAATATTTTTTTGCAACTTGTTGCATAGTACTTTAATACTTTTTTGATAATTTTGGATGACCAAGAATTATTTTTTATTTGAGATTATGGTCAATCTATAAATGAAGCAGATAATCCCATATTTTTCTTTAAATAATAAATAGCCACCAGAACAAGTGAATTAATGCTTTTTTTGCCAAAAAAAGCACCATGAATAGTGCTACAATAGCCGCCATTCAGAATTCTCGAGACCGCCTCAACGGGGTCTTTTTCATAAATGTTAGGATTAGCAATGACTGATAATGCAACTATCTTGCAGCATGTACCAGTAGGCAAAAAAGTTGGGATTGCCTTCTCCGGTGGTCTAGACACTTCAGCTGCTTTATTGTGGATGAAACAAAAAGGCGCTGAGCCTTATGCATATACTGCAAACTTAGGCCAGCCAGATGAAGATGACTACGATGCAATTCCAAAGAAAGCAGAACAATACGGCGCTGTGAAAGCTCGCTTGATTGACTGCCGCTTACAATTGGCGCTTGAAGGTATTGCTGCAATTCAGTGTGGTGCATTCCATATCAGTACAGGTGGTGTTCCTTATTTCAATACGACTCCACTCGGTCGTGCAGTAACAGGTACTATGCTCGTTACTGCCATGAAAGAAGATGACGTAAACATCTGGGGTGACGGTTCAACTTATAAAGGTAACGATATTGAACGTTTCTATCGTTATGGTTTGTTGACTAACCCAAATCTTAAAATTTATAAGCCGTGGTTAGATCAAAACTTTATTGATGAGCTTGGTGGCCGTGCAGAAATGTCACAGTTCCTCATCGACAACGGTTTTGACTACAAAATGTCAAAAGAAAAAGCGTACTCAACTGACTCAAACATGTTGGGCGCAACTCACGAAGCAAAAGATCTTGAATACCTAAATGCAGGTATCAAAATCGTTGACCCAATCATGGGCGTTGCTTTCTGGAAAGAAGAAGTTGAAATCAAACCAGAAGAAGTGACTGTACGTTTTGAAGAAGGTGTACCTGTTGCATTAAATGGTCAGCGTTTTGACAATCCGGTTGAGCTTATTCTTGAAGCAAACCGTATTGGTGGTCGCCATGGTTTAGGTATGTCTGACCAAATCGAAAACCGTATTATCGAAGCGAAATCTCGTGGTATCTATGAAGCACCGGGTATGGCCCTTCTTCATATTGCTTACGAGCGTTTGGTTACTGGTATTCACAACGAAGATACGATCGAACAATACCGCATTAATGGTTTACGTTTAGGCCGTTTACTTTACCAAGGCCGTTGGTTCGACTCACAAGCGCTTATGTTGCGTGAAACTGCACAGCGTTGGGTAGCTAAAGCGATTACTGGTGAAATAACACTTGAACTTCGTCGTGGTAATGACTACACCATTATGAACACTGAATCTCCAAACTTAACGTACGAAGCTGAACGTTTAACAATGGAAAAAGGTGATTCAATGTTTACGCCAATGGACCGTATTGGTCAGTTGACTATGCGTAACCTCGACATTACCGATACACGTGCAAAACTAGGTATCTATACAGATGCTGGCTTGCTTTCAATCGGTCAAGGTTCTGCTGTACCTCAATTAGACAATAAGAAAAAATAATTTCTTATAAGGTCAAAAGAGCCACCTCAATAGGTGGCTTTTTTATACTTAAAGTTAAGTTAGGCAATTTCGGCGACTTGTAATGGTTGATAATAAATTTGATTACGACCAAGCTGTTTTGCCCGATATAAAGCCTGATCTGCCGCATGAATAAGCCTATCTTGTCCCATCTTTAGCCCACCCGTATATACAGTAAACCCTAAACTGATAGTGACATACTTCGACACTAAAGAAGCTGCATGAGGAATCGCTTGCCGTTCAATGGCTTTATAGATATTTGCAGCCACTGAATAAGCGCCCTGTGCAGGTGTTTCAGGTAAAAGTACAACGAACTCCTCGCCCCCATAACGCGCAACAAAGTCAACATGACGAATTGAGTTTTTAATTGCTGCGGCAATGCTAGAGATGACTTTATCTCCCATCTGGTGCCCGTAAAAATCGTTATAGTTTTTAAAAAAATCAATATCAATAAATAAAACAGCTAAAGGACGCTTCTCTTGATTTGCTCGGTAGTAGAAAAAATCAAACATCTCATCAAATGTACGTCGATTCGAAATTTGAGTAAGCGCATCTTGCTGACTTAAATGCAGAAGTTCCGATGCTTCAATCCGTAAGATCTGTTCATTAATTTCAGCAAGTTGGTTATTTAAAAAAAGACTTCTCTCTCTTGAGATGAGCATACTGCTAATCGAGAAACCTAAAATACAACTACCGAACAAAGCACGACCCAGTGCAATATAGTCACAATTTACGTCTAACAAAATAAGAAAAGCAAAAACTAAAAATGCTGCCAATAAACCAACACAAAGCATATGCAAAGGTTTAATACCGCTTAATATGAACCCGAGCATATATAAAAATGAAAGAAGCAACATAGACTGGTTCTTCAGCGCCATATTTCCGACACTAAGCAATAACATCGCATTAATAATAATGGTTAAAAATACAATGCCACATGCAGCTAAATAAAAGTGCTCGGAGAGTTTTGTAAATTTGGCAAAAACCCAAAACAATAACAGGGCAAGTGCAATATTCATTGCACTAAGTAAGCAATGAATAAAGTCCAAAGTAATATAAGGTACCCCAATCACTAAATAGTCGGTCGGCAGGGCCAATAAAATAAAAATTAAATAAGTTAGTACACCACTTGCTAGAAACTTTGAGATGTTCTGTCTAGTTCGATCAAGATTTAAACACCAGAATTTTTTTTCCAGTTGTTTGGGCAAAGGCATATTGGCATAACGATGGGTATGTAGAGTGACCAAATACTCGATTTCTTCTTTAGATTTGAGTAATTGATGTACATTTCCCCTATTCGCCACTAGTCGATTCCTACATATTCTGCATTAACAAAATATAACATTATTTTTTAAAGCTCCCTGCGCTTTATTTTGCCATTTGTCCGTAATTCTCGTTACCATTTTCACACTTTATCGATTATCATTTGTTTTATTTCGAAGTTTGAACTGCCTTGAACTCTATTACCCTGCTCCAGCCAGATGATTGGCATGCACATTTACGTGATGGTTTAGCATTAAAACGTACTGTTCCAGATTTGGCTAAACAATTCGCCCGTGCGATTTGTATGCCTAACCTTGTACCGCCTGTAAAAACAGTAGAAGAAGCTTTAGCTTATCGCGAACGCATTCTTGCTCATGTTCCGGAAGGCAATAATTTTGACCCTCGTATGGTGCTTTATTTTACTGACCACACTTCACCAGATGAAGTTCGTAAAATTAAAGAATCAGAACATGTAAATGCGATTAAGCTTTATCCTGCTGGTGCGACCACAAACTCCGATAATGGTGTGAGTGATATTCGTAAAGTTTATGCAGTCATTGAGCAATTAGAGGAACATCAAGTTCCGTTATTGCTTCATGGTGAAGTAACTCATAATCATGTAGATATTTTTGATCGTGAAAAACGCTTCCTAGATGAGGTATTATCACCTCTATTGAAACAGTTCCCGAAACTTAAAGTTGTGCTTGAGCACATCACTACCAGTGATGCAGCACACTTTGTTTTAGAACAAGACCGTAATGTGGCGGCAACAATCACTCCACAACATTTATTATTTAACCGTAATGATATGTTGGTTGGTGGTATTAAACCGCACTTCTACTGTTTACCAATTTTAAAACGTCAAACGCATCAAACGACTTTACTTGAAGTGGCGACAAGCGGTAATCCTAAGTTTTTCTTAGGTACAGACAGCGCTCCTCATGCACAAAATGCAAAAGAGAATGCTTGTGGATGTGCAGGCTGCTATAGTGCACCAAATGCAATTGAGCTTTATGCACAAGCATTTGACCAAGTCGGTAAATTAGAGCGTCTAGAAGGTTTTGCTAGCCATTTTGGTGCGGACTTCTACGGTCTACCACGTAATACTTCTACCATTACTTTGGTTAAAGAAGATAACCTCGTTCCAGAATCTTTTGATTATTTAGATAATCAAAAAATCATCCCGCTGCATGCCGGGAAAACGCTGCAATGGAGAAAAGTGTGACACAAGAAAACTCTGTCCCGGTCATTGGCCAACGTTTTCGTGGCTTCTTACCTGTTGTTGTCGATGTTGAAACGGCAGGTTTTAATGCCCAGACAGATGCATTGCTAGAAATCGCATGCATTCCGATTGTGTATGATGCGCAGGGACAATTTGTCCCTGGTCCTGCATTTCATGCACATATTAACCCTTTTGAAGGGGCTAACCTCGACCGCCGTTCGCTAGACTTCATTGGTATTGACCCATTCAACCCAATGCGTATTGCAATGGCTGAAGATGAAAGAACTGCTTTACGTCGCATTTTTAAATCGGTTAATGAAGTTCGTAAACAGCAACATTGTACTCATGCAGTACTCGTAGGCCACAACGCGCATTTTGACCTTGGGTTTTTACAAGCGGCCATTGCTCGCTCAGGCACAAAAAACCAAAACCCGTTCCATAGTTTTTCAGTGATGGATACGGTCACTTTAAGTGCAGTAATGTTTGGACAAACTGTACTTGCAAAAGCATGTATTCAAGCTGGAATTGAGTTTGATGGTAAAGAAGCACACTCTGCTTTATACGATACTCAAAAGACTGCTGAACTGTTTTGCTATATTTTGAACAAACTATCTCCTTACCTCCTTGACAGTTTGGTGGCGGCTTCTTAAGATACCGCCATCCTCAACGTCCCTATCGTCTAGAGGCCTAGGACATCGCCCTTTCACGGCGGTAACCGGGGTTCGAATCCCCGTAGGGACGCCATATTCTCTTCATATAAAATTTTTCTCTCTAAGTTCTGTCTTCTTATTCTTTTTATATTTTTCTTTATTTCTAAATAAAATACACTTGTGCAAATATATCACTGATCCAGTATTTCCTTTACATAGATTTACAATATAATAATTCTTATTTTTATACTGATATTTATTATCAAAAAGGTTTTAAATGGATCTTAAGCTTCGCCTTCTCTCCCTGAGTATTGCACAACTATGCTGTATTCCAGCTGCTTTTGCAGACACGAACAACTCTTCAACTACTCTTGCAACTATCAAAATTAAAGCCCAACAGGCATCTGACCAGACTTATAAAGTGGATAGTTCCAGTAGTGCTACGCGTAGTGAAATTGCATTACAAAATACCCCGCAATCTGTAAGCGTAGTAACCCAAAAAGTAATTGAAGATATTGGTGCAACTCGCTTAGTTGAAGCACTTGATTTAGCTGGTGGCGTGACTCGTGCTAATAACTTTGGTGGTCAAGGTTTAACTGGTTTTAACGTGCGCGGGTTTACCAGTGGTGAGTTTTATCGAAATGGGTTTCCAATTAACCGTGGCTATCCAAATGCGCCAGATAGCAACACCATTGAACGTGTAGACGTTTTACGTGGCCCCTCTTCTAGCTTATATGGACGTGGTGACCCAGGCGGTACGTTTAACTTAATTTCTAAAACACCAAAGTCTGAGCAACAAACCACTTTAGGGGCACAGCTCAACAGTGAAGGTCTATACCGCACTACCGTAGACACGACAGGTACTGTACCCGATGCAGAAAATATTGGTTATCGTCTAAATGTGATTGCAGAAGGTGGGGATAGTTACCGTGACCATATCGAATCTAAACGTTATGGCATTGCTCCAGTCATTCAATGGCAAGCTACTGATGCCACCAAAGTTACTTTTGAAGCCGATATTTTAAGAAACCAACATCCACTCGACCGTGGTCATACACGTTATCCAGCACAGAAATCTTTTAATAGCTCACCAGAAACCTATTTATGGGAAACGGGTAAATACTACAATCGACTCTACAATGATAACAATATGACTCAATTACGAGTTGAACATGACCTTGGGAATGACTGGAAGCTAAATGCTGGCGTGCAATATTTAAATGGCAAATTGCATGGCTATGCAGTAGAAGCAAATGGCATACAGGCTGATGGAGAAACATTAGGGCGAAATTACAATTATCGCGAATTAAAATGGCAAGATACCGATGCCCAAATTAATCTCACAGGTAATTTTCAGCTTTTAGGTTTAGCCCATACTTTAGTGACTGGGCTTGAATATGAAAATTATGATTATAAGTCATACATTATTCGCTCAAGTGGAGATATCGGTAGCTACCCTATTAATATTTATAATCCAGTTTTAGGGCAACCTTTACCTGAGCTCAATCGTGTAACCACACATGACCGTGAAAACTTAAAAACAACGGCCCTTTTTGTACAAGACCAAATCGACTTAAATGAGCGTTTAAGTGCACTCTTAGGCTTACGATTTGAACATTACGAGCACGATTACAAAAACCTATTACCAAATACTACCAACTGGAATACCAGTCATGATGCATTTATTCCACGTTTAGGCTTAGTTTATAAAGCAAGTGATGACCTTTCACTCTATGGCAATGCTGCAAAATCTTTTAAACCCAATACTGGCGCCAGCCGTAACGGAGAAGGTTTTGATCCTGAAGAAGGTACGGCTTACGAGTTAGGTTTTAAATGGCAAGCACTTGATAATATGTTATCAATTGATTCCGCTATTTTTTATGCTAATAAAGAAAATGTATTAACATTAGACCCTGTTGATTCAGCTTATAAAGTCGCTGCTGGCGAAGTTCGTAGCCGTGGCATTGAGTTAAATATTGCTGGTCAAATTACACCAGCTTGGAAAATTATTGGTGGATATGCTTATACAGATGCGGAAGTAACTAAAGACAATACTTTGCAAAAAGGAACAGCTCTAGCCAATATTCCAAAAAATAGTTTTAATCTTTTAAATATCTATGAATTTCAAGATGGCCCTTTACAAGGCTTAGGTCTAGGCATCAATCAAAAATATATTGATAAACGTGCAGGTCAGACAGCTAATAGTACCTATACCATGAAAGGTTATGCAGTTACAGATTTGGTTTCTTATTATCAGGCGACACCAAAACTTCGTCTTAACTTAGATGTGAAGAACATTTTTGATAAAGTTTATGATGAAAGTGCTTTCAATTTATATGCTTATCCGGGTGAATCACGTACCGTTCGATTAGGTATGAGCTATACGTTCTAAATTGAGCATAAAGGTACTATTTCATCCTTAGAAATAGTACCTTTACTTTAAGAAATTTTTACGCTGACTTACGTGAATTCACGCGTCCTTGAACAACAGCCTTAATATTACCCTTGGCATAATTTAAAAACACGATTAAAGGTGACAGTTTAGGATTTGGCTTTTTACCCTGCCCAATGGCTTTAAATTGTGCCGCGTACCAAATAATTTCCATAATTGCCATTTTATCGACAAAAGGTAAACCTGTTTTAATTGGTTTTACGGCGTAGCGAACGTCTTGGCCTGCGATTAAACGGTCAGTTAAATCTGTTTCAACAGCAAGTGGACGAGCAATACCAATAAAGTCGCATGCCCCACTTGCTAGAGCAGCATTCATGCCTTCTACTGTACGGAAGCCACCTGTCACCATAAGTTTACATTTTACATACTGACGGATTTTTTCAGCGAAGTCTAAGAAATACGCTTCACGTGCAATAGTACTTGCCTTACGTTTATCAGCTTTGGCACCAGCCATTGCAGGTGCTTCGTAAGTTCCACCTGAGATTTCAATTAAGTCGATTCCTGCTTCATCAACTGCTTTAAATACCGAAATCACATCTTCTTCGCTAATACCGCCGCGTTGGAAGTCGGCAGAGTTGAGCTTAACTGAAATAATAAAATTATCAGAAGTTGCTTCACGTACTGCTTTATAAACTTCTAGTAAAAAGCGAGTACGGTTTTCGATTGAACCACCCCACTGGTCTGTACGTTTATTGGTTAATGGTGATAAAAACTGGCTAATTAAATAGCCATGTGCACCATGTAACTGTACCCCTTCAAAACCCGCCTTTTCACAAATACGAGCAGCAGTCGCAAAACGTTTAATAATATCCAAAATTTCTTCATGCGTAAGAGCACGTGGAGTACCAAACATAGTCGCTAAAGCTGGGCTAAAAGGAACTGCCGAAGGTGCAACTGTTTCTTTATTTAGGCCCTTTGGACACTGACGACCAGGGTGAGACAATTGAATAAGCTGTACCATTCCATATTGTTTACCGACTGCTGCCCATTCTTTTAAACGCTCTAGGTCACGCTCGGTTTCAATCACCACTACCCCAGGTTCGTTTTTGGCCTCTACATTGACCATAACATTTCCAGTAATCGCACAGCCCAAACCACCTTTGGCCCATGCACTATACAAACCTAAATGTAATTCATTCGGCTGGCCTTCATAGTTTGCAAGTGCCTCACTCATTGCACCTTTAATAATCCGGTTTTTAAATGTGGTATTTCGAATTGTGATTGGTTGTGCAATCTGGCTCATGGTTAACCTCTTTTAATATTTTAGAGCAATTACTCTAATTTAGATGAGTTATAGGTCATGTCAAGGGGAAATCGACAACTGACAATAGCACATGTCAAATTTAAAAAATATAAAAAAATGCAACTTTTTGCATTAAAAATTTAAATAAAATTTATTATTATAAAACAGAATCTTATTAAATATATTTAACAACTTGCTGCAATTAATTGCTTGGTATATTCAGTTTTTGGGGCATTAAACAACTGCTCAGTCGGCTGATATTCCATAACTTTTGCATGTCGTAATACCATCACTTTATGACACAGTGCTTTGACCACATTTAAATCATGACTAATAAAAATATAGCTCAAGTGCTCTGTTTGTTGTAAACGTCGTAATAATTGAATCATCGCTTTTTGCGTGGTTCGGTCTAAGGCAGACGTTGGTTCATCTAAAATTAAAAGTTTAGGTCGAACTACTAAAGCTCTCGCTAAAGCAACACGTTGTCGTTGCCCACCAGAAAGTTCATGTGGATAGCGATGTTGAAAGCCTTCAGCCAACTCAACTTTTATTAAAGCTGATTCAACTTGCTGTTTAATTTCTTTATCAGCTATCGCTTTGACTTTTAACCCTTCAGCAATAATCTGCCCTACCGTCATACGTGGGTTTAGACTACCAAATGGATCTTGGAAAACAATCTGTAAGTCTGACCTGATCTTGCGTAAAGCTTTTTGTTCTAAGCGGTTTATATCTTGCCCTAGAAAGTTAATCTGTCCCTCACTTTTAATTAATCGAACCAGAGCCAAAGCCAATGAAGATTTTCCGGATCCACTTTCACCCACAATGCCTAATGCTTCGCCTTGAGCAAGCTCAAAATTTACATTTTCAACCGCATTGGTATAACCCTGAATTCGGTTAAAGAAACCACGTCGTATTGGATATTTAACATTGAGTTGTTGAACAGATAAAATTTTATGACTGGTTGAACGTTGCTCAGCGAAACCAAGGTCATGTTCTAATAATTGCTGGGTATAAATTGACGCAGGATTTTTAAAGATCTGCTGAAGCTGACCTTGCTCTACAACTTGTCCTTTGTGTAATACAATCAGCTTATCAGCATAACGGCGTACCAAATTTAAATCATGGCTAATTAAAATCAGTGCCATACCATATTTGCTTTGCAAAGATTTTAATAATTCTAAAATTTGCGTCTGTAAAATCACATCAAGCGCGGTAGTTGGTTCATCTGCAATTAAAATTTTAGGTTGAAGAGCTAGCGCAGCTGCAATCATTACCCGCTGTTTTTGACCACCTGAAAGTTCATGCGGATAACGTTTTAAAATGTACTCTGGATTAGCGATTCCTACATCTTTTAATAATTGAATTACCTGCTGCTGAGCTTTCGATTTTGATCTACCTTGTAAAATAAAATTTTCACCGACAATTTTTTCAACCCGATGTAATGGGTTTAAAGCTGTAGAAGGCTCCTGAAAAATCATGGCAATATGATGGCCACGTAAATAAGTTCTAGTCTTTTCGTCTATTTGTAAAATATTTTTTGAATCAATAATAATACGACCAGATGTTTTTAATTTTTCTGGTAATAATCCCATCATCGCCAAACAGCTTATTGTTTTACCTGAACCACTTTCACCTACAATTGCAAGCGTATCACCAGCTTGTAAGTGTAAATTGAGACCTTCCAATAAAATCTGATCTTGCGTAGAGATTGAAAGGTTTTCTATTTTTAGCAAGGTAGCATCTTCACTTAAGTTATTTTCTTGGGTCAAATACATCGCGTGCAGCCTCCCCAATATAAATTAATAATGACAACACAAAAGCAAGGCTAAAAAATCCTGATAAAGCCAACCAAGGTGCATCCAAGTTATTTTTACCTTGTAGCAATAATTCACCTAAAGAAGCTGCATCTGGTGGTAAGCCATAGCCCAAGAAATCAAGTGCGGTTAAAGCAATAATATTAGTGGTCAAAATAAAAGGTAACTGCGATAGACTAGAACTTATGGCATTTGGCAAAATGTGCTTAAAGATAATTGCTCTATCAGTTACACCTAAAGCCTGAGCCGCACGCACATAGTCAAGTTGACGCGCTTTTAAAAATTCGGCACGGACAATTCCCACAAGTACAGTCCAGCTAAAGAACAGCATAATAAAAAATAGCCAATATACATTTGGGGTAAACATGCTGACCAAAATCATGACCATAAAGAGCATAGGTAAACCATTCCAGACTTCTACCAGTCGTTGCCCTAACAAATCGACCCAGCCACCATAGTAGCCTTGTATAGCACCCACAAAAATGCCAAGTAGTGCTGCACAACCTGTTAAAGCCAAGCCGAAAAGTAATGAGACTCTAAGCCCATAGAGAATACGTGCAAGTACGTCTCGCCCTTGGTCATCTGTTCCTAACCAGTTCTGCTTAGAAGGTGGCGATGGCACAGATACAGCCAAGTCTAAATTAGGAGTCTGGTAAGAAAATCTTATAAGGGGCCAAATAGCCCATCCTTTATGATTGATAAGCTTTTGTACAGCGGGATCTTTATAATCTGCTTCTGTTTCAAACACGCCACCAAAAGTGGTTTCGGGATATGTTTTAAAGACAGGCAAATAATAAGCGTCCTCATATTTCACCAATAATGGTTTGTCGTTAGCAATGAGCTCAGCAGCTAAGGACATCCCTAAAATGAGGCTAAACAAAACAAAGCTTGCCCACCCTAATTTATGTTGCCTAAACTTTTGCAGTCGTGATCGCACAATAAAAGACATTATTTGCCTCCTTGTGCGTCAAAGTGAATACGCGGATCAATCCATTGATACAGTACATCGCAAATAAGTCGTAAAAGCAGACTGAACAGCGTGAAGAAAAATAATACGCCAAAAATAACCGGATAGTCTCGCTGAACAATTGCTTCAAAGCCCAACAACCCCACACCATCTAGGTGAAAAATAATTTCAATAAACAGATTTCCCACAAAGAAAATACCTGCTAAAGCCTCAGGCAATCCCGCAAGAACCACTAAAATGGCATTACGAAATACATGTTTATATAAGACTTGCTGGCTATTTAAACCTTTTGCATAAGCTGCCAAGACATAAGGTTTATTAAGCTCTTCTAAAAATGAATACTTAGTTAGATAAGTTAGGCTGGCAAAACCACCCAACACCATGGTAATAAGCGGCAACGTCATGTGCCATAAATAGTCCGTAATTTTTCCGAACCAACTCAATTGATAAAAATTATCTGACACTAGATTTTGTAGTGGGAACCACTGAAAATATGAACCGCCAGCAAAAAAGACAATAAGTAGTATACCAAAGACAAAGCTGGGTACTGCATAACCCACCACTAGCAATAAAGAAGTGGAACGATCAAACCATGTACCTTGTTGTTTGGCTTTTTTAATACCGAGCGGAATTGAAATAAGATAAATCAGCAAAGTGCTCCATAGCCCAAGTGAAATTGACACAGGCATTTTTTCCCAGAGCAGCTCAACCACTGATTTATCTTTAAAAAAGCTTTGTCCAAAGTCTAAAGTCAAATAGCCTTTTAACATCAGTAAAAAACGTTCTACTGGAGAATGATCAAACCCGTATTGGGCTTTAATTTGCTCGACCATTTCAGGACTTAATCCTTTAGCACCTTGATAATACATTTCAGTGCCTAATATACGCCCTGCTCCTAAACCACTTTCTACTTCATGAATTGCCTGTTCAACTGGTCCACCCGGTGCAATTTGCACGACCACAAAGTTGATCAATAAAATAATGAACAACGTTGGAATCATTAAAAGAAGTCGCTTTAGAATATATGAACCCATATAACAGGATTTCCTTTAGGTACGTGCTTTTATTGTTGATGTAAATATTGAGCAACTTTCTTAGCTTGGTTTGCATTACTCCACCAATACTCTATACCGGCAGAGAGCACAGGTTTCACTTTAGGCTGCTGATACATATTCCAGTACGCATACCAATAATCCCCTTTTCCATAAGTCGGGATCTGGTAATATCCTGCACGAAGTAATCGGTCAAGAACATGAGTATAAGTGATTTGCTGTTCACGGTCTTTGGCAGTGACCAGTTTTGAAATCACCTCATCAATTACCGGATTACGAATACCAGCGTAGTTATAGTTGCCATCTTGAACTGCTGCGGCACTTCCCCAGAACTGAGCCTGTTCATTGCCCGGGTTTAAAGATTGAGGCAAATTCATCGTAGTCATGTCAAAGTCATAACGGCGTGTACGCTCTAAATATTGCGGCGCATCAACCTGCCTTAAATTAATATTAATTCCTAATTTTTTTAAATTTCTTACAAATGGCATCAGTGTTCTTTGTTTGCCATCTTGCTGAATGAGAAACTCAATTTGTACAGGTTTGCCTTCGGGCGTATATAACTGCCCTTCTTTAATTTTATAACCCGCCTCAATCAGCAACTGTCTAGCAAATAATAGGTTTTGCCGGTTAAAACCACTGGCATCTGAAGCTGGATATTTCCAATCAGCCAAAACAGCTTTTTGCATGATTGGAGAAAGCTTTGGCAAAAGAGGCTTTAATATGGCCATTTCATTGTTTGAAGGACGACTTGTCGCTGCCAAATCACTATTTTCAAAATAACTTTGTAGTCTTTGATATTGTCCGTAAAACAAAGCTTTATTTTGCCATTCAAAATCATAGGCATAAGTTAAAGCTTGTCTAAAGCGGATGTCATTGAAAGGTTTGCGCCTTGTGTTAAAAACATAACTCTCGGTTGCAATGGGGTTATGATGTCTAAATTTATATTGCGTTACCAAGCCTGCTTTTACAGCCGGAAAATGATAGTCAGTAACCCATTTTTTAGGATTAGTTTCTTCATGCAAGGTATATTGCCCAGATTTAAAACCTTCGAATGCAATATCCCAATTTCGGTAATAAACATACTTTAAATGATCGAAGTTATAGCGCCCTTTATTAATAGGTAAGTCTTTTGCCCAATAGTTCGGATTACGTTTATAACTAATACTTCGACCTGCATCAATTTTCTCAACCACGTAAGGCCCTGAGCCTATAATCGGTTGCAAGCTAATACGGGTAAAATCGCGTTTCTGCCAATCTACTTTTGAGTAAATCGGTAAACTCGCCACAACAAATGGCATTTTAGGATTATGGCTGGACTTAAAAGTGAATTTAACTTGATGTGGGTTTATCACTTCTGTTTTCGCTAAGTCTCCAAGATACATTTGTAGACCAAAATTAGATTTGGTTTGATAGGTATCAAAGCTAAATTTCACATCTTCAGCTGTTACGGGCAGCCCATTACTAAATCGAGCTTTTGGGTTTAAATAAAAAGTAACTGACTGGGTTTTTATAGGATCATACGAAACTTTTTCTGCCAAGAGTGGATATAACACGCCCACTTCATCAAGTGACTGGGTCATTAAAGTATCAAAAAGATAATTTACCCCTTCTGTCGCATTTCCCTTACCGTTCATACTGTTTAAGTTATCAAATGTCCCTTGCGCAGCCTGACTCAATACTCCGCCTTTAGGTGCATTCGGGTTGGCATAAGGCATAGCAGCCATTGCCAGATATTTAGGCTTAGAATGAATTGCGATATACGGCGTGGTTTGCTGAGCAGAGAATATAACTTGCGAAAAAACACTGAGCCCGACTAGCAGGCTCAGTTGAGAATATAACTTTTGCATAAAGTACTAATTATTCTATAAATTAGGCACTTTAATGATATCGCCAATACGCAATTGAGTCGACGGTGTTAGGTTGTTGAGTTCCGCCAATAAAGTGGTTTCTAAACCATATTTACTCGCAAGACCAATTAAGGTATCACCACGTTTGACTTTGTATTCCACTACAGTTTTTGGAATCACAATATTTTGTCCACGCTGTAAATTGGCATTTGCTTTTAATGCATTCATTTCAGCAAGTTCACGAACTGAAATACCCGCACGACTCGCAATAGCATTTAACGACTCACCAGCTTTAACCGTGTACTTTTCAGTATTTTTTCCTGCAACTACAGCTTTTGGAGACGATTTTGCCGTATCCGTTTTAGCTGCTTCTACTGTTGGTAAATCACCTGTTAATTTTAAGCGTTGACCAACACGAACATTACTGTTGCGAGACAAACCATTCAATGCAGCAAGGTAATCTAACTGTAAATGATAGCGGTTGGCGATATTTCCTAGGCTATCACCAGATTTAACTGTGTAGGTCTCTGGTGTTTCTTCTTTGGTATTTTTAGCCGAAACTTTGCTAGTTGTTTCAACTTCACCAGTTAATTTTAAACGCTGACCAGCACGAAGGCCTGCAGTACGTGACAAACCATTCAAATCAGCCAAATAACTGGTTTGTAAGTTATATTTAGCTGCAATTGCATTTAAGCTATCGCCTGACTGCACAACATATTGGTCAGGAACTGATGCACCAGCCGGAACTTTTAGAGTTTGTCCCAGTTGGACATGACTGTTGGCTTTTAAGTTGTTCAGTTCAGCAAGCTCAGCTAGGCTAATTTTAGACTTAGTCGCAATGCTTGATAATGTATCACCACGCTGCACTTTATAACTTTCAGTTTTATATGATGGACCTGCTGCAAGCTTTTCATATTTACCAGAAGCCTTGCTGTCATCAACTTCATCAACAGTGATTTCTTTTGCAGGTACATTAATTTTTTGGCCTACAATTAAACTACTACCAGCTGATAACCCTGGTGTTAGGTCTGCCAACTCTTGATTAGATAATGCATAACGGTCTGCAATTAATTTCAAATATTCGCCACGTTTAACCGTATAACTCTTCGTTGCAATACGACGTGTACTTGCTTGAATTGCCTTTGGTTCTACTTTAGCAGCACGATTACCTTTAGGCTCTTTTAACTGTAATTTTTGCCCTACAAACAAGCCATCTGTTACAGATAAATCGTTATATTCAGCTAGCTGTTTCACTGACAAATTAAATTGATTTGCCACTCCTGTTAAACTGTCATTTGCTTGAACAACATAGACATCAGGTTTAGTTGCCGATTTTGCCGTAGTTTCCGCCTCTTGAGGCTTAGCATCATAGAGATATAGACTGGTTCCTACAAATAAAGTCTTTTCAGGATCAATCTGGTTCCATTTAGCTACATCACGCCAGTTCACACCATTCTTCATGGCAATAACTGCTAAAGTATCGCCCGGTTGTACTGTATAAGTACTACGCTTACCTTTAGGTTGTACAACCACAACATCTGTATCAGTCTTGATATAAGGCTTATCTTTATTGCGCTGAGCATCTTCAGAGTTTGCAAGAGTTGCATCTTCAGCTAAAGTTTTTGGATAAGCAAAACCTTTACTTACTTCTTTACCTTGCTGCTCAGCAACAGATTGGCTGGTCTGAATTGCGGTTAACTTAATTTTGCCGTCATACGGATCGACAATTTCTGTACCCTGAGGTGCAAGTGCTTTTAACTCGGCAACAACTTGATCTTTTTCAGCTTGAGTAGCTTGAGGCTCTAAAGCTTGATCAACTGTTTCCTTTTCCCCTTCAGCACGCACTGCCGCTAAAATTTTCTCGCGTTCAGTTGCTGAAATTGGCGGTTCCGTTCTCACAGGTTTGATATTTGCAGCCGGAGTGACCGCAACAGGAATACGTGGTGCACTTGGTACATCAGCTGACGCTGCAAAAGCAGCTAGCGCATCAGAACCACGAGGTGTTGCAGTTTTTACCGTTACCGAGCTGCTACTTGTTTTAGCAGGCGTCGATGGTCTTACTGGCTGAGCTGGAGTTGATGGAGTAGTTCTAACTGTGACTGAGGTTGAAGTTGTTGTGGTCGGTTTAGACGGCGAAGTAACACTTGCCCACCAGCCTGAACTTCCACCTGCTTTCATTCCTTTTAACTTGTTATCCACTGAAGGACTTATATCAGCTGGAATCAAAATACGCATTGGACTTGCAGGGTCTACTGTTTCACCACGATAGCCTGGGTTTAATGCATATAACTCAGCACGGCTAAGGCCCGTTACCGATGCGATTTCATTTAAAGATAATGGTGCAGATAAGGTAACTTCACGGAAATGGGGCCTGTTTGCAATCGGAGGTAACGAAACCCCATAAGCGCGTGGGTTTTTAATAATTTGTGCAACAGCCAAGAAACGCGGAACATAGTTCATGGTTTCTTGCGGTAATTTTAGTGACCAATAGTCTGTTGGCAAACCAGCAGCCTGATTTCGGTTAATCGCCTGTTGAATACGACCCGGACCAGCGTTATAAGCAGCCAAAGCTAATTCCCATGAACCGAACTGGTTATATAAGCTTCCTAAAAACTCATAGGCAGCACGAGTAGATTCCACAACATCACGGCGTCCGTCGTACATACCCGTTTGTTGTAAACCATAAATACGACCAGTACTAGGAATAAATTGCCATAAACCCGCCGCCGCCGCACTACTTGTTGCAGCTGGGTCATATGAACTTTCAATCACTGGTAATAACGCAAGTTCGGTTGGAAGACCACGGCGTTCTGCTTCTTTAACAGTATGATATAAATAACGACTTGCGCGAGCACTTAAGCGGTCAAGGTAGGGCTGACGTGAGATAAACCAACTACGCTGTGCTTCAATACGTGGATCCCAATGATTAAGGTCCATTTTGAAGCCTACGGCCATACGCTTCCAGACATCACCGTGTTTTAAAATAAGTAAACGGTCACCCTCTACAGCGCGCATATCTGTTGCTGAAAGTAAGTCTTCTAAAGAGTCCAGACTGCTTGCATCAAGATAGCCTGCTCCACTCACCTGTTTTGTTTTCGAGGTTTTTGCAGATTGCGGAGTCGAAGAACAGCCTGTTGTAATACCCAACGCAGCTAAAGCAGAGCTAAGGACTGTAATTTTGAATAATGATGCTGCAGATGGCTGCCACACAAATGTGGTTGGTTTATACATAAAAACTTCCAAACAACTCGCGTAATATTTCTTGGGGTCTGCCCACAAACCCTAGGTCTTCGATGCCATTGTAGTAAAGCATGCAAGATAGACAAGGCAATAATTTAATGTCATTTGCATGGAAATGTTACAAGAAATTAAAAAAAGCTTGCTTTGTAACGATGGAACCGAACTTTTTGCGTATACAATACACCAAATTCAGCTCTTTTTCTTTCAGTTTAGGTTTCGATTTATGTCTCAAACAATCACACTGTATGTTGATGGTGCATGTCGTGGCAATCCGGGTTTAGGCGGTTGGGGTGCATATGTCATTACCGAACAGGGTGAACATAAATTATTTGGCGGTGAACCCGACACAACAAATAACCGTATGGAACTTACTGCGGCTATTGAAGGAATTTCTTTTTGCCCTCCTGATGCTCAATTAATTGTCTGGACAGACTCAAATTATGTGAAGCAAGGTATTACAGAATGGATTCATGGTTGGAAAAAGAAAAACTGGAAAGATGTTAAAAATCCTGACCTATGGCAAAAACTCGATGCCGTTTGTGCGGGTAGAAATATTGAATGGAACTGGATTAAAGGCCATGCAGGACATGCAGGTAATGAAATGGCAGACCAACTTGCGAATTTAGGTGCAGACAAAACTGCTCAAGAACTTAAGCAACCACAGTCAGCCACTGTATCGCAAGATATAAAAAAGCCTGAACAGGACTGGTTACTAGACGATCCTTTCGGATTCGATCTGGTTGAAACAACCGAAGATGAAACGGTCACTTTAGAGCAGACACAAGAAGTTGAGATGATTGTTGTGGATGAAGAAATGAATGTAGTTGAAGCTGTAGAACAAGAAGAACAACAGCAAAATACCAATATTCATCCACAAATTGTGATGACTGAAGCCAAGCTTAAATTACAAGGCCCAAGACAACTCATACTCGATACGGAAACAACTGGTTTCTATTTCCAAGATGGTGACCGCATTATTGAAGTCGGTGCCATCGAAATGATTAACCGTAAGCTTACGGGCAGTTCGATTCACATTTATATTAATCCTGAAAAACCAGTGGGTGACTCTGTTCAAGTCCACGGTATTACTGATGAGTTTTTGGTCGACAAACCAAAATATGCAGAAATTGCAGATACCTTATTTGAATACCTAAAAGGCGCAGAAATTATTGCCCATAACGCAACCTTCGATATGAACTTCTTAGATATGGAGTTTAAACGTGTTGGGTTACCTGCTCTTTCAGAAGTTTGTGAAGTTACCGATACTTTAGCTTTAGCGAAAAATAAGCATCCTGGGCAGAAAAACTCACTTGATGCCTTAGTTAGACGTTATGAAATTCCAGCGCGTGACCGTACTTTCCACGGCGCATTACTCGATGCTGAAATTCTTTCTGATGTTTACTTGGCAATGACAGGTGGTCAAGTTTCCTTTGATATGGATGCCCTATCGCAAAGTGAAAGTGACCAGCAAAAAACGACCAAAGCTAGAGTTCAAATTGAATTACCTGTTATTTACCCTTCAGATGAAGAGCTAAACATACATGAGACTTGGGTCAAAGAATTTGAGAAAAAACATGGAGAACCTTGCCTTTTTGCAAAATAAATTTTTGATTCTCTAATGTTTTTTTAGTTTCCCCTTTTGCAAGTTAAGTTATATTAGTCGTATAGATTTTTAGCTCAAACTATTGAGCCATGACGAATATAACAATTGATTTTTTTGCAAAGGGGAATTTTTATGTCTGAGCATAATTCGATTCAATTTGATCCAACAGCGTTACTCATCATTAAAAATGAAATTGATAATTCAATAAAACTGGTGGAAGGCGCTGTAAGTACCTTAATTGAAGAACAGGCTCTCCCTTTTGGTATTGATGATGCATTAGAACAATTTAAACAATGTACTCAAGTCTTACGTCTCATTGATATTCCGTATTTGGCAAAAATCACTCAATATTCAACCGAGTTGATGCAAAAGATTATGGCGAATCCAGAGCGCATCAATACAGATGACGTTGTTGCTTTAAGTGAAGGCACAACCATGGTTAAACGTTATATTGAGTTCATCTGTTTACGTGAAGTCGAAGTACCTCAGTTTCTTTTAGACACCTTAAATAATTTAGAAAAAGCCTTAAATAAGCCACTAACCTCTTCTGGACAACAGATTGCGTCAAAGCTTTCAACAGTTTCACTTGAGTTACCGTTACCCGAAGTGCTTATTAATGAAAGAACTCAGTTTATCCATCAGCTTTATAAATTATCACTACATCAATTTTTAAATAAAACTGAAAGTGCTCGAGACTTTCAAGCATTTAAACTGATTGGCAGTTATTTAGTGAGCATGGCTCAAGGTCAACCAAGCCAGCAATACTGGCAATTGGTGAACTCTGCCTTTAGTCATATTGATGAACTTGTTTTAAATGATGCTCGCCTACGTGTGTTCATTAACCTTGAAAATGCCATAAGTTTATTTTTAGCTTCACCTGAAGGCTTTGAAGCAAACTTAACTGCTCTAGCAGATATCCTGAGTATTGTGATTGGACAAGAAGACCAACTTGCGCAGCAAATCCGTAGTCAGTTAAACATTGGTCATGAGTTTCTCACCGACACTCAACTTAAAGCACTGAGCCAACACTTGTATGGTCCAGACTTTGATACCATGCAAACGGTAAGTCAATTAATCTTAAGCGAAATGAATAAAGTTCGTAATGATATTGAATATAACTACCAAAACATGTCACCAGAAAAAGCTCAGCAACTACAAAGCAATCTTATGCAGCTTGCTCATACTTTTAAATTACTCAACTTAAATGAAGCTGCTTCAGAGCTTTCTCAACAAGCCAGCAGTTTAAGCCAAATCAATATCTTGAGTAATGAAAACTATGCTCAGCAGTTGATGAAAAGCATTTTATCTGCCATGAATGCCATTGGTATTTTGGTGCGCCATTATTCATCTAACCGTCTACAAATTCGTGTGAACAATACCAATATCTCTCTAGATCGTTTAGATGAAGCACATCAGACATTATTGAATGAGACTAAAAATTTAACCGATTTTGTATGCCAAAGTTTGACTCTCTATGCCAACGATCAAACTCAAAATCTTGAAGCAATTGCAGGTTCTTTAAAAGAATTGGCTGGCGCGGCTGAATTTTTAGGAAGCACAGTTCAACAAAATGCTTTACTTGAAACTGCCAAGTTTGTACAACAGCAAATCGATCAAAATCAGCCTTTCAATCATGATCAGATTCACTGTATTTTTAATGTATTAGCTGGGCTAGATATGTTAGTTGACAATTTAAAAAATAAACAGCCTGTTCTACAATCCATGTTTGATGTAGCATTGCTAAGTAGTCAACAACTTCAAAAAAAGGCAGCTTAATGTCTGAGTTATCACTTGCTTATATTTTTCATCATCAACAATTATTGGTTGACCAAAACCTTCAATTACCTAAAGTCGAAAAGTTAGCAAGTGATCTGCTTTTCACTCATGATGAACAGGTCATTGCACGTGACCTGTTGAGTGAAGAAGCCATTCCGGAAGGTCTGCAACTCGTTCCAATTCGTCAACTTATTTCCAACTGGTCAAAAGAACAATTTTTACAGGCAAGTCGTGCTGTACAATTGCTCGAATGGCGACGTAATCACAAGTTTTGTAGTCACTGTGGGCATGCTACCGAAGTACACCCTACAGAATATGCTATGGTGTGCCCTTCTTGTCGCTACCACCAATATCCGCGTGTAAACCCATGTATTATCACTATCATTACTAAGGGCGATGATGAAATTTTATTGGCGAAATCTATTCACAATAAAACCAATATGTATGGCTTGATCGCAGGATTTGTAGAAGTTGGGGAAACGCTTGAAGAAGCTGTTCAGCGCGAAGCTTTAGAAGAAGTGGGACTTAAACTCAAAAATATCCAATATATGTCAAGCCAACCTTGGCCTTTTCCAAGCAATCTCATGATTGCATTTAGAGCTGAATATGAGTCAGGTGAAATTTCTTTGCAAGAAGATGAAATTGCCGATGCGCAGTTCTTTAAATTTGATCAGCTACCTGAAATTCCATTTAAAGGCAGTATTGCACACGCAATGATTACGCAGATTACTCAAGCGAAGTAATCTGCGCTCTCAAACAGATGTTTTAGAATACTTCATCCAGAAAGTGCAAAATGGTCCGTTTAGTTCGGAAGTAATGACTTACAAAACTCGATAAACTCGCCAAAATTGTAATATGACCTGTTTTAGGAATCACAGCGATATGACTGTGATTTCCGCTTTGTCTAAGTGCCTGATCAAGATCAAAGGTATTTTCTTTTTTTACAAGCTGATCATTTTCAGCCATGAGCAGATAATGCTTAATATGATTTTGATTTACAAAATAATATGGCATCACTTCTTTATAAGAAATGCTTTGATCAAAAGCATCTTCGGCAAGCGGATCACCTTTATAATCAAAATGATAAGGACCTGCCAAACCAAAAATTGCTTTAATATTACCTAAACATTGAATTGTATTTGGCTTTGGATGATAAACAGCAGACATCACATTAAATGCACCTGCCGAATGTCCCATAAGCACAATATTCTCTGTCGAGATTTCCAATTTTTCTTGGTTCTGGTGTAAATAGTTTAACGCTTGCGTTAAGTCATCTACATAACTTGGAAAAATATTCTTCGGTGCGAGCTGATAGTTAATGACAGCAACGTCATAACCTTCTTTCGTAAACGCTTCACCCACAAATAAATAGTCTCGTTTATTACCATGTTGCCAAGCACCACCATGTACAAAAACAATGAGTGGTCGATGAGCTAAGCGCTTAGTAGAACGATAAATATCTAGACGATGGCGAGGCTTTAAGCCATAACGCACATTTAAAACCTGCTCAAAACCATCTTTTGGTGTAAAACGGTTTAAAGCAAAGCTCCCCAAATCATACAGACGGAACTCTTTATAAAGAGTTCTCGCCTGCTCAATTTTGCTTTGTAATTGTTCAATCAGGTTCATATTTTATTGTGCAGAAGATGCTGGATCTGTTTGATCCGGATCAATTGCAACAGGAGTTTGAACTGTTGGTTGAGCAAGAACGTTATTAATTACTGGTGTAGTTGTTGCGCTGGCAGTACTCGCTGCCGGAGCAGGCGCTAAATCAATATTATCAATGAGCGTTACAATCTTAGTTACGTTACCGACATTTTGAAGCACATTGTTTAAGTCATTAATTTCAGCTGTGTTTAAACGCCCCATCACATATAAAACACCATCTTCGGTATGGACCAGTACTTTACTGTCCGATACTACTGGCGCTTTCATTAATAAAGCACGTGTATTTGCGGTTACCCCAGCATCTTGCATGATCGTGTTATAGCTTACTTTGTTACCCACCGTAATATAGTTATGTACGGCTTTCACATCACTCATGGCTTTAACGTTGTCTTCTGCCAACTGTTTTAAGTATGGGTCTGGCACCTGTCCAGTTAACAATACTGTGCTATGGAAGCTTTCGATGTTAATACGAGATTGTTTAAAACGCTGATCAAGCTTATAGAGGTTAATATTCGCTGTACGCTTAATTGAAGAATCAATAAATACTTGGCCTAAGCTACGTACACCACTATCTGTTCCAACTGGAGCTGTACCTGTTCCACCAGAAATAAAACTTGCGCAACCTGACAAACTTGCGACACAAAGCGCTGTTACAGCAATACGTTTCAACACTCCACCAGACTCCTATCAATCTCTTCTTGGCTTGATCATAAAACATCGGTCTTTAATTTGCTCAAAAGAGTAATGAACTCTTAATCCAAAGTAAATGCATTTTCGATCCATTGCAGATCATAATGGAATTTTGAAAAGTCTTGCTGTACTGTTTTTGCAATTTTCTGTGGAAAATCAAAACAAATCACATCAAAACGACAATAAAAATCCTGATAAGATGGGTAGCGCTGTAAAAACCTCATCGCCGTCTTAATTATTTTTTTCTGTTTGCTCAAGGTCACCATTTCACAAGCTTGACCATAATTTCCCTGCCCTCGCGCTTTTACCTCAACAAAAATCAATTCGTTACCGCGTTTTACAATCAGATCGACCTCTCCACGGCGTGAATGATAATTACTGGCGACCCATTCATAATTTTGTTCTTTTAAAAGTTTTAGTGCTGTTTGTTCCGCCCATTGGCCCAACTGCTGTGCAACTAACATAATTTTTTTGTTTCCCCAATTAAAAATGTAAATACTGTTAAAGCCGGTTCTATACCTTTTTATTTTTGAATTGAACAAATCAAAAGCAGATGTTTCGAAAAATAAAAAGCCTACTGACATTGTTCACGCCAAAAACATAATTTCGGGTACACTAACCCATTAAAATTGTTTATCTGTACGGAGTAAAAACCAAATGAGTGCTCAGTTATTTGTTGTAGCCACCCCAATCGGGCACTTAGATGATATGACTTTCCGTGCAATTGATATCTTAAAATCAGTTTCTGTTGTTGCTGCCGAAGATACACGCCAATCAGCTCAATTATTCAAACACTATAATATATCTACCCCACTTACCGCATGCCACGACCATAATGAAAGCAACAAAATTGAGCAGTTAGTTCAAAAGCTACTTGCTGGTGAAAATATTGCTTTGATTAGTGATGCAGGCACACCACTTATTAGTGACCCTGGGTTTAAACTGGTTCGTGCTGCTCAAGAAAATGGTATTAGGGTTGTACCTGTACCGGGTGCATGTGCTGCAATTGCTGCTTTAAGTGCTGTAGGTCTACCAAGTGACCGTTTTAGTTTTGAAGGCTTTTTACCATCAAAGGCTTCTCAACGTATTTCGCAACTCGAAAAGCTTAAAAATGAAACTCAAACCTTAATTTTCTATGAAGCGCCACATCGTATTTTAGAATGTGTAAAAAATATGGCTGAAGTATTTGGTGAAAACCGCCCTGTAGGTTTCGCACGTGAAATTACCAAAACATTTGAAACGATCAAAAAAATGACCTTAAAAGATTTGGTTAGTTTTATTGAAAATGACCATAACCAAGAAAAAGGTGAAATTGTTCTTGTAGTTGGCGGTGCAGCAGAAAAAACCGATCTGGCACAAGAAAAACTAGATGAACTTTTAAATCGCTTACTTCAAGATTTATCAGTTAAAGCAGCATCTCAACTGGCTGCTGATTTAACGGGTATTAAGAAAAAAGTCGCTTATCAACGTGCGCTTGAGTTAACACAATCTTAATTTATTAACTAAACGGTGATGACCAATGCCTATGTCATCACCGCGCATAAATTTTGCATAACAATATTAAAGATAAAAAAATAAGAGTATTGATATGACTGAATCACTTGGAAAACTTGGCCCGCATGAAGGACAAGAACTAGAATTATTACTCTCAGGCAAAAAACCTATCGCTTATTTTTATGAGTTATTACCCATTGAATTTATAAAACATCTTGAGCAAGGAACTTTATCTATGCTCAGTAAAGACATTGAAACCTCTCTACCTTTCCCCTTTTCAATTATGCTGATCTATAAAGATGCGTCTTTAGCAGATTTGAATGAACTCATGTTATGTATTGAAAGGTCATTAAAAGCAACTCAACTTGAAGAGCGCCTAGAACTCGACCGTAGGATCGGACAACTTTTAGGTTACTCAGTACAAGATATAGAGTTTTATATTCAACACATTTCAAATCGACATTTAAAAACTAAGATCTAAAATTATCTCAATATCTGTTTTGCTGATTCAACAATGGTCTCGGTCAGTACATCAAGTTGTTTCGACTGTCTTTTCCAGTGATGCCAATATAAAGGAACATCAAGTTGAGCCTCAGGCATAATATCAACAAGTGTTCCATTTTCGAGTAATGGTTGAACCTGAAGCTCGGGCACCATGCCATAGCCTAAACCTAGCTGAATTGCTTTAACAAAAGCATCTGTCGCCGGAATAAAACTATAAGGATAACTCTGCATCGGTAAACCGTATCCTTTTAATAAAACCTCTGAATGCATTAAATCTTTATGGTTAAAAATAACCGCCGGTGTTTTTCTTAAAACTTCTCGGTTAATTCCACCACTAAACCACCGATTTACAAACTCGGCCGATGCCAGCATTTTATAGCGCATTTTACCAAGAGGCTGAGCTAAGCAACCCGCCATCACTTGCTCTTCTGCTGTAATACATGCATTGACCTGACCTGTTTCTAGCAAAGTATGCGTGTGAGATTGATCATCAATTTTTAGCTCTAATACGATTTTTTCTTTAAAAAGTGTTTGCTGAATACTGGGTAAAAGCCAAGTTGCTAATGAGTCTGCATTTGAAGCCAACGCAATTTTATAAAATTCTGATTCAGAAGATTTGCCCATTAAACCTTGTAATAGATTTTGCTCCATTAACCTTGTATGACGTAAATGCTGGAGCAAGGTTTGCCCTGCTTGTGTGAGTACACAAGGACGGCCCCGTATAATTAAAATCTGCCCTAAATATTTTTCTAGTGCTTGTACACGTAGTGATACAGCAGAGGGAGTTATACATAAATGCTCTCCTGCTGCATCAAAACTTCCGACTTCTGCAACCGCCAGAAAAGCTTCACATTGCTTACTATCCAACATACAAAACCTAAATTATTTTTAGCCAAACCTAAATATTCTTAATTTTACTTATTTCTTAATAAAAAGACAGATAATTCCCCCATCTGATTTTTTCTGCTTAATGGTTATGCTTTCTCTGAGTGTATTTTTTAAAGGTTTAGGTATTGGTAGCGGCCTAATTGTAGCAATTGGTGCCCAAAACGCTTTTGTTCTAAAGCAAGGGCTTAAACAGCAATATGTATTTTGGCTATGCTTAATTTGTGCCCTGTCCGATTCGATTTTAATCGCCTGTGGTGTATTAGGTTTTGCCGAAATTATGACAGCATCACCCATCTTAATCACAGTCGCTAAATATTTAGGGGCAACGTTCTTATTCGTCTACGGTGCAAAAGCCTTCTATGCCGCGTTTAAAACTAACCAAGGCATGGAGCTTGATAGCAGCCAAAAGCAGACTTTAACTCAAGCACTTATAACCTGTCTTGCCTTTACTTGGCTGAATCCACATGTTTATTTAGATACCATTGTACTGATTGGTTCGGTTGCGACACAGCTAGAAGATAAAATCAGTTTTGCCTTAGGTAGCATTCTTGCCTCTTGGATCTTCTTTTTCAGTCTAGGCTATGGTGCAAGATTTCTAAAACCATTATTTATCAATCCAAAAGCTTGGAAAATTTTAGATTTCATGATTGGTTGCGTTATGTGGAGTATCGCAATATCACTTCTCATCTAATGCATTCAAAAACAAAAAAGTACCATGTAAGCATGGTACTTTTTTATGCAATCAAGATTAAGCTTCTGAACCCAACATTAACTTTGATTGTTTTCTTTCTTGTAATGATTGCTTAATCACAGCGTAACCCGAAGATACACCTAAATATGCAATAACAAAGGCTACGAATAAATCCGGAAATATAGTGCCTGTTCCAAACACGCCTACAGCAGCCAAAACAACAGCAATGTTAGCGATAGAGTCATTTCGACTACACAACCAGACAGAGCGCATATTGGCATCACCATCGCGGAATGCATAAAGCATTAAAGCAACAGAAACGTTAGCAATTAAAGCGATTACCCCAATTGCCCCCATGACCATCGGTTCAGGTGAAACACCATGAAAAAATGACCAAACGACTTTTGCAATAACGAAGAACCCAAAAGCAGCCATCGTTATACCCTTAACAAGTGCTGCGGTTGCACGCCAGTAAAGGCTCATCGAAAGCACGACTAAAGACAGAGCATAATTTGCAGCATCTCCGGCAAAATCTAATGCATCTGCCCATAATGAAACAGATTGGGCTTTATAACCGCCGACTATCTCAACGACAAACATGAGTGCATTAATTACAAGAGCAATCCATAACGCTTTTCTAAAGCGCGGGCTTGCTTTCTTTGTAGGAGAGCAGGTTGAAGCACATCCACATCCAGCCATTTTATTTCCTCAAAAACTCTTTTATAGTGATTAAAAACCCTTGAGTAGCTCCAGAGTCAAGTCTTATGAGTCTTTCTATTGGTCAATTATCAAAAAAAGCGGATGTCCCGATCGATACTATTCGTTATTACGAAAAAGTAGGTGTGCTGGACCGCATTCAGCGCTCAGAAAATAATTATCGTGTTTACACAGATCAAACACTCGCAGACCTATTATTTATTAAACATTGCCGTGAATTAGATATTTCTCTCAGTGATATTAAAACACTAAAAGAAATGAAAGCTCAGCCGAAACGGGCTTGTACGGAAGTTGATAATTTGGTGAATAAATACTTGATAGAAGTATCGGAAAAGATTGAACGTCTATTGCTTTTAAAAGAAACCCTAATCGATTTAAAACAACACTGCTCTACCGACCGTACAGTAGATGAATGCGGCATTTTAAAAGAACTACAAAACCATCCTTAAATCATCATAAAGTGGGCAATAAAAAAGCATCACTCAAGTGATGCTTTTTTAATATTAACGATCGCTATGTTCATCTGGTGGAACTTCTGTGATTCTTCCGCCACGAGCTAAAAACGCAGCGACTTCATCTTCCAACGCTTGACGTTGTTTTTGTTTCGCAGTTACAGTAAGCGTTTCTGCTTCTGCAAGATCGGCATCAGTTAAGTTGCCTGCTTCTTCATCAGCTGCGCCACTTTCAGCCGCTTTGGCTTCATCTTCATCTACAGCAGAATCTTCTGCATCTTCATAATCATTGATATCTGTCATTTTTACACTCCCCACAATGATTTGTATTGCATCATCGCTATGGTCTTCAAGACCTCAGAAATTTAGCAATCTCTTTGCATTTAGCAAAGAGCCAAATTGGTCAAATCCGTATCTTTTCTGACCGAATTGGTAATGATATATAAATGATTGTTTAAAAAATATCTACTGATATTTATTTAGATCAGTAGAGCATAAACTTCGTAATTATTTTAACGACTATACTGGGTGTTTTGTAAAGCCCCTAAACCATTTGCTTGTTGCATAAAACGCTCTTTTAAGAACGAAATTTGTTCAACTTGCTTGAGTCCCACATTCCGGGCCCAAATCAATGGAAATAGCTCACTGCTTTCTAGCCAACCAATTGCCGACATACTATGCATCATCGCATCATTCTGTCCTTTACGGCGGTGTTCATAACGCATTAAGGTTTGTTCATGCGCCCATACACCACGACCTAAATCATGCAATAGTGCATCACAGAGTACCGCTGCATCTAAACAACCAATATTCACCCCTTGTCCAGCAAGTGGATGAATCACATGAGCTGCATCACCGATTAGGGCTAGGCCAGCTTTAACGTATTGTTTTGCAGCGCGCGCTTTTAATGGAAATTGTGCTCTTGAACGAACATCTAACACTTCACCCAACATATGTTGGCTTTCTCGAGTTAAAAGCTGCATAAACTCGCGATCACTTAAAGCCGAATATTCATCGGCATAATCATCTGGCAGTGTCCAGACAATGGACTGCCAGTAGCCATTTTCACTTTCTTCAAGACTAGCCATCGGCAAATATGCCAAAGGTCCAGTAGGTAAAAAGATTTGCCGAGCAACATAATGATGAGGCTTAGACGTTTTAATCGCACAGCTAATCGCTGCTTGTTTGTAATCTAGTACATCTAGATCAATAAAGGCTTGCTCACGTACAAATGAATTGGCGCCATCAGCACCAATAAGCAGTTTAGTTTTAAGTGTCGCGCCATCTGCCAATTGAATATGCCAACACCCAACACCTTGCTCAATACGGGTAACACGAACTTGAGTACGATAGTCTGTTAACTGCTCAAGCATTTTTTGTTGAATAGCAACATTCAATACACTTGGCTCAACCATAGAACCCAAGGCTTGCTCTGGCATTGGCCTTTGTACAGACTCATGGCCAAAATTAATTTCACCATAGCCATTTAAGTTCCACACTTGCATGCCGGTATAAGGCATTTGACGTGCCAGATCATCCCAAACATTGACTGCTTTAAGTAAATGAATCGTCGCTTGGCTAAGTGCTAAAACACGTGGATTCATCACGCTTAATGTTTTTTCAACATCAAGTACAGGGGCAGCATCAAGCACGGTAGGTTGTACACCACCTTGTGCAAGTAATAAAGCAGTTAAGCCACCAACTAGTCCACCACCAACAATGACGACATCTAACACTTCACTCATGCTTTTAACCCCATTGCATAGTTTGCTACCAGTGGCTTCACACCCGGAATGACATCAAATGCAATTAATCCCGTATTACGGATTAATTTTAATAATGGGTTTTGGTTACTAAAGCCCCGAACTACGGTATCGCAGAATTTAATTACTCGCTGCTGGTCAGATAAACGGGCTTGTTCATAGGCAAGTAAATTATCTGGGTTACCAATATCATCAGATGCGCTTAACTGGTTCACTAAATAACGCAGCAATACATCTGCATCACGCAGACATAAATTAAAACCTTGCCCAGCAACAGGATGGATTGTATGCGCTGCATTACCCATTAAAATAACGCGTCCAACAGCTTGTTTATGCGCAAGCACTTGTGAAAGCGGATAACTAAAGCGTTTACCCGTTTTTTCAAATTTACCCGCTCTGTCACCATAAGTTTTTTGCAAAGCATCTAAAAAGTGTTGGTCATTTTCTTCGCCCAACCACTCACCTTCAGTGCCTTTTTTAACAGGCCATACCACTGAGCGACGGTATTCACCCGGTAATGGCAACAAAGCTAAAGGCCCTAATGCACTAAAACGCTCAAATCCTACATGCTCATGCGGTTTTGAAGTCTGAACAGTCGTAACGATCGCAACCTGATCATAGTCGTGGACATCGACACCAACACCAATTGCTTGACGACAGAAAGAATCGCGCCCATCTGCTGCAATTAATAATTTTGACTCAAGCTTTAAGACTTCATCACCACGCTGAGCTTCAATATGTACCTGTTCAGCGTCTTGAGTTAAAGCAATTACTTTTACGCCATCAATCAGTTCAATCAAAGGTTGTTGACGTACTTGAGTTAATAAAACACGACCGAGCCATGCATTTTCAATGACTTGCCCAAAGCTTTCGACTTTCTCTTGTTCTGCAATTAAACGTGCTTTTCCAAAACTGCCTTGTTCAGTAATGTGAACTTGCAAAATTGGAGTGGCATGCTGTTGTAAGGCATCCCATAACCCCAACTTCTGATAAATCTGTACGCTACGACGTGATAAAGCCGTATTCCGCGCATCAAAACTGGAATGATAAGGGGCAACATTTTGATCATCATAGTTTGGGTATTTCACAGCTTCTAATAGCTTTACCGCGATATTAGCCTTCGCCAGCATGAGGGAAAGGCTTAAACCCACCATACCCCCACCTACAATAATCACTTGTTGTTGCATCGAGTTTTGCTCCTTTGGCGAATACGTTTAATTATGCTTTAGCTTGCGCCATTAAATGTTCAATATCTGCAATATCTTTAACTACATCGGCAGTTAAAACTCGTGGGCCTTTTGAGGTTGCGACCACATCATCTTCAATACGAATGCCAATACCACGCCATTTTTTATCTACAGTTTCGTCATCTGGTGCAATGTATAAACCGGGTTCAACAGTAACAACCATGCCCTCTTCATATTGGCGCCAGTCGTCATCTTTTTTATAAGAACCGACATCATGTACATCCATACCTAACCAGTGGCCTGTACCATGCATATAAAATTGACGATAGGCTTCTGTTTCAATCAGCTCACTCACATCACCTTTGAGCAAACCTAAATCAACTAAGCCTTCCGTTAAAATTTTGACTGCCACCTCATGAGGCTCACGGTATGAGTTACCTATACGTACTGCATCAATCGCCGCATATTGAGAGGCCAATACCACTTCATACAATGCTTTTTGTTCGGGGCTAAATTTCCCGTTTACGGGAAAAGTACGGGTAATATCCGATGCATAGAACTCATATTCACATGCAGCATCAATTAAAACCAAATCACCATCTTTAAGAGCTTGGTTATTTTCAACATAGTGCAAAATACAAGCATTGGCACCGCCACCAACAATACTGTTGTAAGAAGGCACACAGCCGTTTTGCCCAAAGATATAATTAAGCTCGGCTTCTAGTGCATATTCCATCATGCCAGGGCGAACAGTTTGCATTGCACGAGTATGTGCCTTAGCACTAATTGTTGAAGCGATTTGCATCAGCTCAATTTCTTGCGGTGATTTAATTAAACGCATTTCATCAACAATGCGATCAAGTTGAACTAACTGGGCTGGAGCGGCTTCATGACGATGCTCGGCATTCGCTTTTTTGATCCATTGGCTTACTCTGGCATCAAATGCAGCATTGTGTCCGATTCGATAATAAAGACGCTCTTTATTTAATAATTTTTCAATAATTTCTTCATCAAGCAGATCAATTGCATAAGCTTCATCTGCTTCGTACTCTTCAATTGCGCCGTCAATTCCCGCACGATAACCATTCCAGATTTCCATCTCACGATTACGTTCACGGCAAAAAAGACTATAGCTATAGTCAGTAACGTCATCAAAGGTTTCAATGACAGCAACTGCCTCAGGCTCTGCAAAACCCGTCAAATAGAAAAAACTACTATCGGCACGGAATTTATAATCCGCATCACGATTACGGTACATTTCCTCACGCGTTGCAATAATCGCAATGCTGTTTGGACCCATTTTTTCTGCTAGACGGTTTCTGCGATGTTGAAAATCAGCTTGAGGCAATTTCATAATGATCTACTTGATTTAGAATTTTAAAGTCAAAAAATTAAACACAGCCAATAACACATCGCCTCAATTAACTTGGGCGATGTGGTGTAAACATTTCTACAATATTTTGATCTGCGGTGCCTACAGTAGAAGTTTTACTTTTTGCATAAAAGTTTTTCAACAATGAACTTTCAGCCACTGTTACTTTCTTTCTACCAATAGATAAGCTCACTGGAATAAGGCGTACAAATTCATACAATTCTTCGTAACTGCTTTCGCCTTCTTCATCGTTATCAGAGTCTTCAAATTCTACTGCTGCAACATCTTGCAAATGTTCGATCAACTCACGCTCATCTGTACGAACATGTCCCGATGCCAAACCAAAACCGAGCACAACGCCGGCACACCAATCTGACAACGCTTGTACACGGTCTTGAAGAAGATGTTCATCATCTGGAAGCATTGGTAAATAGTCCAATTCATCTTCCGATAATGCATGTGCTACATCTTCTGCTTCATCTGTTAAAAGCGCTAAAGCTTCTTCATTTAACTCAGGCACATTAAGAGTTGTTAAGATTTGTGTCCATTCTTCACGCGTAGGCGCTTCTGTCACACAAACAATACCTGTTAATAAACCATGTAACTCACTAGGGCTTGAAATTTCTTCAATTCCTTCAAAATGAGCGTTCCATTCTGTCCAGCCTGAAATATCGTCTTGCATTCGTTTATCCAATCTCTATACTTCGTATATATTACCTTTGATTGCAATTCTGTGCGACCTCGTTATGTTAGAACAATTACAGCGTCTACAAGCGCATATTGGCGTTTTAAAAACACGCTTACATCATCTAGAGAGTGAAAATTCTGCTCTCTCGGAAGCTAAAGAACTGGCTGAAACAGAGCATCACGCACAAGTTGTGCAAAAAAATAGCATCATCACTAAAAAACAAGAGGAAATTGAGACATTAACTGAGCAACTCACTCAGTTACAAGGCCAATTTCAACAATTGAATCAAGATGCTAACACACTTGCAGAGCGTTACAGCCGCCTAGAAAAAAGTACGACCGATTTAAAAAATCGTTTTCAGGAAATTTTGGCAGAGCGTAATGAATTACGCGTTACCAAAGAAAAACTTCAGTCACAGCAACGTCAAACTCAACAAGAGTTACACGACTTGCAGCAAGATCGTGACCGTTTGTTACAAAAAAATGAACTTGCCAAAGCAAAAGTTGAAGCCATCATTCAACGTTTAGCAATTTTAGGTACTGCTCAAGATCAACATGCGCAAGAAATTCAGCAACTTGCTCATCCAAATGCTGAAGCTGGTGAGGAGACACAATCATGAGTGAACAAGTCATGGTAGAGCTTCGGCTGATTGAACAAACTTTTAGGCTTGCAACGACTTCTGATAAAAGAGAAGAGCTTGAACGTGCAGCTGAGCTTCTCAATGAAAAATTCAACGATATGCGCCGTAGTGCACCTCGTGTTGAGCATAATAAACTTGTCATCATGGTAGCTCTACAGCTCACCCAAGAAGTGTTAAGTTTAAATAAATCTTTGCAAGAATATGCGCATTGTGAACGTTTACTCCAGACTATTTTGGAAGATGTTGAACAAATAGTGTAAACAATTCGCATAAAGCTTCATCAAACGCAAAGTAAGTTTACAGTTCGATAGGCTCAGATGATTGCCAACGAAGTCAGATCAGTTATACTAAAGCTGTCTCTGGGATGTTCGCCAGCCGGTCTGATTCCCCTGAGCCGATATCATCTCTTTAGGATGGTGTTCTGCATATTTAGAGCGTATGCCTACCCCGAGTAGGAAACCCAGCAAGTATGCGTCACCTCCACCTTGAACTTTAGGGTTCAAGGGTAACGACATGCAGCGGCATCTTCGGAGCATTTATTTTTAAATAGATAACAATAACTTAAAACAAAATCCCCTACTTAAAACTCTCTTTTTTAATAGACTAATTCTTCAAAATAGACTCTTAATAGACTTCACAATTATTGTGTTGTATCGTTAGGTATTGCTTTGTATTGCTTAAATTAAAAATGGCTCAACACATTAAATTTACTAAATCGGTAATAGACTCTATTCCTTTGTCTGAAGAGAAACAAATCTTTTACAGAGATACAGTAACTATAGGATTTGGCTTATGTGTGGGGAAAACTAAAAGCTATTTTGCTGAAAAGAAAATGCCTAATGGCAAATCTAAACGTAAAGTTATTGGAAAACATGGCGTCTATACATTAGAACAAGCCAGAACTGAAGCTAAACGCTTGCTAATCATGATGGATGAAGGTGTAGATCCAGTTAAGCAAAAGCGTGAAATACGAGCCTCAGCAATTCAAAATGATGCCTTACAAAAGCTAGTGCCTACCCTTTCTGAAGCTTACCAATATTATAAATTGCGTAAAAAGCTGGCTGAAACTTCTTTAATTGCTTATGACGGATGCATAGAGAACTACTTTAGTGACTGGAAAGATTTAAAACTCGATCAAATCACCAGTGCAATGATTATTGATCGCCATTTGAAGCTTTCGGAATCAAGCCCTTCCCGAGCTAATCTTGCATCAAAATTTTTACATGCCCTCTTTAACCATACGATTAGCAGGTATAAGGATGAGTCAGGAAATAAAATTCTAAATATTAAGAATCCGGTTGTTATCGTTAAAGAAGAAAAGGCTTTCAATAAAATTAAACGCAGGAAAGGCCACGTTCGTGCGGATCAACGTGAAACATGGGCACTAGCAGTTGCCACCACTTACTGGATGGGTGAACAAAATAACGATTTTAGAGCGTACACAAACCAAGACTTTTTATTTTTACTTGCTTTAACTGGTTTTAGACGCAGTGAAGCAGAATCTGTTGAATGGAAAAATGTGGACCTTCAGTTCGGTACCATCAAAATCATTAACACTAAAAACCATGAGGACCTTTTATTGCCTATGGGTGACACCCTTTGGCACATTATGCGTGAACGTAAAAAACGTGCCGGTGATAATAAATATGTCTTTACCGATAGAAATGGTGTTTCTCATATCTCAGATCGCCGAGCAGCAAGAGAAAAAGTAACTGAGAATTCTGGTATAAAATTTACGTTCCATGATTTACGCCGTACCTTTGGCACTATTGCGAACAGTTTAGCAATTGGAAGCTATACGATTAAAAGACTAATTAATCACACCACAGACGATGATGATAACGATGTAACTGATGGCTATATTCAAGTTTCTTTCGATGATTTAAAGAAAGCTATGAATATGATTGAAGATGTGATTATTTCTGAACAGGTAAAAGCATTAATCAAAAGTCGCTTGTATTTCGAGAAAAACGAATCAAGAAATCAGGCTCAAACATTAATAGATCATCATACTAAAATATTAGGTATTTATAATAAGTGATATTAAAATTAATAGGCTGGCTGGTTAGGTAGTCCTAATTATTACATCAATTACTGAAAAACTGAGAATGAGCAAATGAAAGATTGGGTCTATTTTTATATCGAACATACCATTAAATATGGCGAACCATTCTATAAAGAAATCGGTTGGTCATTAGGCTTGAAAAATAGCTATATAGTTATGAGCCTGTCACGTAACTAAATTATGCACTCAACAAGCTCATAAAGCTCAATTTTTAAAAATTGGAAATTCTTTACAGATAACTTAATTTGTCAGTACTTGATCGTGTCTTTGTTAGTTCTTTTTTAAGATGATATAGAGAGAATTTAGCCACACTTAGATAGTATTAGCTTTAATAAAAGGTATAGATTTTAGAATCCTAATAACTTAATAACAATTTCTAATGATTATTTGTTTGAACAAATTTATCATATTGAAAAATTATTGGACTTTATGATAGGTTTTAAGAACATGCACAATAAATTATTTAATTCATCAAAACCATGGATGGATAAATTTTTCTCATTAAAAACCATACCTTACTTATTAACATTAATATATTTACTCTATATCTTTTACATCTGTTTTCTAGCAGAACCTGATCAGTATTTATGGGGTAATGTAGGTATTAAATTACAATCTATCGATTTTGGCGGTTTTGGTAGTCTTCTTGCAGGAATATTCTCTCCATTAGCATTTCTCTGGTTATTTCTTACCTTCAAACAAACTGATAAGAATCTACATATTGCTCAAAAACAATTGATGATATTAGAAGAAAAGGAGGAGAATAGAAAAAAACTAATCAAACCTATTTTTTCAGATATAAAATCAAGAGTTTACCCACTAGTGCCTATAAATTGGTATACATATAATATAGATATTTCGATAATTGGCGAAGTTAATCGAATTTTCCCTATCATTAAATCTGATCCAAATACTTTTAAAATTGAAAAAAAAGTTCGTTCGTTAATGGATAGAAGTTCCTCAATTGACGGGTTTCCTTTTTATCAATCATTTAAAGATGAAGAGTTTACATTCAAATTCCAAATTTGTTTTAGTAACTTAATAGGAAATGAAATTTTTGAAATAGAATTACACTATTTAGATAAAGATGGTAATGATCAATTGACCATTATATATGTAAAATATATTCAAATATCTGAAAAAAGAAATGGAAAATCTACCCCCCTTTATAATGCTCCTGAAAATATCCGAGTTGCATTCGATAAAAATGAATTAATTTAAATGAGTCAATTATGTGTGCTAATTACGAACCAATTTCAAAAGACCGGGTACACCTTTTAGATTTACTCGAACCTACTTTCGACTATAAAGCGGATATTTATCCGGGTTACGACTGCCCTCTTATTTTTTCTAAAGATGGCCATATAGAATGGCGACAAGTAAAGTTTGGCATGATTCCACCATGGAACCATGACCTTAAATTCTCAAAGTATACGTATAACGCTAGAACAGAAACTGTAGATAAAAAGCCAAGCTTTAGACATGCATGGGCTAAAAGCCAGTTTGCATTAATACCTGTAGAAAAGATCTATGAACCAAGATATGTGAATGGTAAAGCGGAAAGATGGGGAATTTATAGAGAAGATGGCTTACCTTTCACCGTTGCAGCTATTTACGATTCTACTGTCATTGATGGGCAGCAAGTTAGATCTATGTCGATGCTGACTATCAATGCAGATAATCACCCTTTCATGAGCCAGTTTCATAAACCAGAGGATGAGAAACGATCGATTATTGTAATCCCTGAAGAATACAGGGAAGATTGGTTGAACTGTAAAAAAGAAGATGCAGATCAATTTTTCTTTGAGATGCCGCTTGGTGAATTTACTGCTACCTATTTTCCTAAACCAAACAAAAAACCGCCTGCCCCAGCAAACGGTTCTAATTAGCCTTAAATTAAAATATTAATACATCATCGCATAATAAAATCAGCTACTTGAATTACATCAGCTATTAAGCTTAGTAATTTCATGCCGAGGATAAATATCTTCGTCATAGCAATCTCCTGTTAAAGAGACATTGCCTTATGCCATGTTTTGCGCTTTAATAACGTTACTGCGTAGCGAAATTTATCGCCGAAGTCTTCGTCATTTAGCACGTCGAAGACTAGAGTTAAATTTCATATCGCAATCCTCGTCGTTAAGTCAGTAACGTAGTCAGCGTTACAGACTTCAGCGAACTGTGTTGTAAAGCAATGCAGCTAAGTTTCACTACCCGCAGTTGACTACTTCTTGCCGGAAACTATCAACTGTGGGTAGAACCAACTCCCTTACCTCTAATAATCGATAGCAAATTACCGAGTTTAATAGCTGGGGAGATAGACGCTTTGTGCATCTATGTACCTAAGATATTGGATTTTTTACGGTATATCAATCTTGACTTTCTAAGTAATTTTTATCTGTATGATTTGTCGGGAGATAGCGTAACAAATGTGAGAAAAAACACTTATAGATAGTTTTGTGGATAAGTATAAAATCAATAACTTAGTTACAAGTAGCTCTTGAAGTGACTCATTTTGTTATACTTTTTTTGTTATTTTTGCACTCACTAATTCTAAGTTTACAAAGTAAGTTCAATTGAAGAATTTCCGACCAAATGCACCATGAAGAACGACAAGTTGTGACTAGTCATTATTTATCCACAGCTTTTTAAATTTGAATTTAAGCTCATCTCTAGAATATCATCTTGAATATGTTACAAAATCAAGCTGGAGGATATTCTATGAGCGAAATTGCACCATCCATTATCCAGATAAAACCGTACATCACACAAAGTATTGTTTTATCTGAGGCTTTATCATTTAAGCAAGTTGTACCGTCAACTCACATGCTTATCCCCTACGCACTTGAAAAGATTTCAGCAGGCTTCCCCAGCCCCGCACAAGATTACATAGACAAAGTGCTCGATATGAATGAGCACTTAATTAAGAACGAAACTTCAACGTTTATTGTAAAAGTTGCTTCGCTTTCGATGCTCAATGCAGGCATTGATATTGATGACGAGTTGATTGTAGATCGAAGTCTTGATGCAAAGCACGGCGATATCGTTATTGCACTAATTGACAATGAATTCACAGTTAAACGTTTAATGATCGATGAAAAAGGTCAATGGCTTAAAGCAGAGAATCCGGATTATAAAAATATTTATTTAGCGGATGGCCAAGAATTAATAATTTGGGGTGTTGTCACTCATATTATTAAAATGACACGGCATTAAGTTATGAAACATGAGAACAAAGTATTTTTTCTCATCGATGTAAATAACATGTACGTTTCATGTGAGAGAGTCTTTGACCCAAGTTTGAATAATAAGCCCGTTATTGTATTGTCAAACAACGATGGGTGCGCCGTGGCACGTAGCAACGAGGCAAAATCCTTAAATATAAAAATGGGTGTGCCGCTTTTTCAAATTAAAGACATTGTTCAGCAACATAACGTAATCGTTCTTTCAAGCAACTATGCAATGTATGCTGAAATGTCACGGCGCTTTCATACGATCCTTGCCTCTTACGTAACTGCAGAAGAAGTTGAACCGTACTCGATTGATGAGTGCTTTGTAGATTTCACAGCTTATGAAAAGAACTTTGATTTAGAAAAAGTCGGGCAGCAAATGCGCCAGCAAATATGGAAATGGCTAGGCTTACCTGTCTGTGTCGGAATCGGCAGAAGTAAAACAGAAGCAAAGATTGCAAATCATATTGCAAAGAAAAACCCCGGCTTTAACAGCGTTTGTGATTTAGTGAATATGGATCCGTGCAATAAAGAATATTACTTCTCACTTATCGATGTTTCGGAAGTTTGGGGCGTGGGTCGTAAGCACTCAAAAAAACTTCAAGCAATGGGAATTAATACGGTCCTTGATTTAGCGTGTGCCGAGCCACGAGAAATGCAAAAACGCTTTTCTATCGTCATGGCGCGCACAATATACGAACTACAAGGTATCTCATGTATTGAGATCGAGCACACTCCCCCATCAAAAAAGCAAATAGTTGCAAGCCGGTCTTTCGGTGGTCGCGTAACTGAATTAACGGATCTTAAAGAAGCTATCTCTATGTATGCTCAAGATGCATGTAAACGCTTGCGTGATGAAGGTCTTTTATGTGGATGCATGATTGCTTTTGTACAGTCAAACCCTTTCGATGCCAATGTGCCGTTCTACAACAAATCAATCACAGGTTCGTTTTCTGAACCTACGGATTGCGCGATAGATTTTGTCAAAGCAGCTACAAGGATGTTAAACGATATCTACAAAGAAGGAATTAAATATAAGAAGTGCGGCGTAGTGCTGACATGTTTAGAGCCAAAGTCTGGCCATACTTATGACCTATTAACTGACTTTAAACAAATAGAGAAAAAGGAATGTTTGATGCAAGCAATGGACGGTATTCACAGCAAATTCGGAAAGAAAAAGATTGGTGTCGGACCATGTTTTGTTCCTGGTCGAAACTGGTCGATGAGTAGAGATAAATTGAGCAGAAATCCATTTAAGTGGGAGGAGTTATTGACTGTAGGTGATTAAATTTGCATTATTTAAAATACCATTAATATTCCATAACAGAAGGTGGAACTTGTTAACTATACCAACAGATTCTTTAAATAAGTTTTTAGCAATTGGGAGCATAGTATTAATGGTGTTTGTCATGGATGTGTGCTTGAAGAACTATGAAAAAGCTGAATTAGCATATATTTCTGCATTTGTTAAAGCTAGTGAGTTTCAAAGGGATTATAAAAAATACGCAGCACACATAAATAAAAGCATCGAAATTTATAAAAATTATGAAAAAAATAAGAATTCTATATCTGACGTAGATAAGAAAAAAATACTTGAAGAAACCAATAAGGCATCAGCAATGAATCCCCAGATGGATAAATCTTCTATGGAGCTTTTAGATTTAAGTTATAAAAGCAGACTATATCAACGCTTAAAATATATATGGATTTTTATAACTTTAATCTCTTTTATTGTGTGTTCATTTTCAGCTTATATCGGCTTTAAAGGTTGGTATTTATTTGAAAAAAACAATAATCAATAGATGATATTACCTCAGCTATGCTTCTCTTAATATTACTAAGGCATTATCGTAATTTAAATTTTTTAGGAATTAGAAATATAAACAAAGAATACAAATGTTACATGATAAATTTCATCTACTTCTAAAATTATTTGAAGAGCTTTAAATGCCTGAAAAATGCCTACAAGCAGAAGAAAATTGACTAAGAATTATTTTTCTTTAGATGAATTGTTGACTATAACTAATTGAATTATAAAATAACATAATTTTGTTGCGAATTTTTTCTATGACTAATACCATTCAAGAATCTTCAGTTCATCCCATAAAATATGAAGTAATCAACAAATTACCTGAAAAACAATCATTTACATTGCAAAATACTGATGAAAAAAACCCTATTCAGCTTAGAGTCGACCCAGTTACAGATTATACAGCTTTAACAGTTACTATTTTAACAAGCATAATTGTTTCAGGAATTACTGCAGCTGTAACTATATTACTGATTAGGATGTCTAATAATAAATTAGCCCAAAGCCAAGCGAATCTTCAAAATCAAATGCTTGAGCAACAAGCTGAACTTAAAAGAAATGAAGTTAAAGCTCAAAATCGACAGGAATGGATTAATAAAGTTAGAAATTTATTTGTAACTTATTTTAACCATTCTGAAAGTTTTCCTATGCTTTTACAGCGTAATTTTTCAGTACGACACGCATATAATCGTAAAGTAATAGATTATGTAGAACATAATAAAATGGCTTTAGAATATCAAAATTATAAAAGCGAACTAAGAAGATTAGCATTAGAAATTGATATTACTTTAAGTGCAAAAGATCCTCTTGATAGAGAAATATCAAATTTAGTTCATAATTTTTATGAAAAATTTTTATCTTTGATAGACTTACTTGAAGAAGAAATAAAATCAAAATATGTAAACCAAGTTAATTCAATGATGACAAAAGACATTGAAAGTAAAATACTTTCAAAAGAAATGAATGATATTAATAAAGAAATTTTAAATAAAATTAAAATCTTATTAAAATTAGAATGGGAAAAGGTAAAGCAATTTAATTAAATTTATTTGGATTTTTATAATGTAAAGCCCTCCTTAGAGGGCTTTTACACACATGGCTACATTCACATTGCTATTGATCGTATGAGCTGTGCAGCCTGAAAATAGAATGCACAGCATTAAAGCCCTAAACATCGATCGGCACCATGTCGACCGTTTGACCAGCCAATTCATGATGACAATCTGATAAGAATTGAATCTTCCCATCGGTCAAAAACAAATGACAGCGGCTTGCAGGGTAATGATCATTTACAAGTAAAGAAGGTGTAAATGTTGGCTTATCTATATCACCGTTAAAATCCCAAGTACTGCCATTGTGATGTGCACCTTCTTTCACATGGAATGGATGTAAATATTTACAACCGGGGCACTTGAACATATAGATGCCGCTACTCCAGTACTCAAGATAAGGAGTTAGCTCAGTTACTGTTTCTGCTTGAGTCATTTACATCACCACTCGATTGGCAATCCAGCCATAGAAAAACTGTTCCTGCTTTGGATTACGCTCACAGATTTCAATATATCGTTGGCCTTGCATAATATTGAGAACACGCACGAGCACTTTCTCACCCTCTTTCCCACGTTTGGCCAAGTAAGTTTTGAGAGCACCTAAAGTGTTAGAGCCATAAACTCCATCAACCTTTAAATCTGCATATCCGGCTTTACCTTCATTATTGAGCAAATTCAAAGCACGTTGTAAAAGTGGTTTTGCAAAGTTGACACCACAGTTCACACCGGTATCTAAAAGTTCTTCAGCTACAGCAGAGGAAATTGCATTCACCTGGTCAAAACGCGGAGCTGTCCAGTACTGTTTCTTATAAATGGCTTTGGCCACATCAAGAGGCAAATCTTTCATATTGCCCTTATAGCCATTTTCACGAGCTACAGCTTGAGTAATACCGTATTTGGTTGCACCGCCACGGTCTGCTGGATTATTAACATAGCCACCTTCTCGTTTGATCAACTCATCAAGATATTGTTCGATATTCATTTCGTTTTCCTTCAAATAATAAAAAACCGCCCGAAGGCGGCATTAACTGTTTTCGATATCTCTTTTGGCTTTCTTAAACTCTTTGATCACTTCAACGATCGTTTTCCCTTCCTGTTTATCGATAAAATTAAAGATCCACCGGACTAAAGCCCAACCAGGTAAACCACAAACAAAGAAGAACCCACCAAGTGCAATCATCCCCCATACATCAGTAACCCACTCATGAAGCCCCCACTTCACGATAATGAATGAGCCACCTGCAAGGCTTGATACGACCGTACAAATCAAACCAACTGCCCACTCTTGTGGTGAGCGTGGCATATGAGTCATTAATACAACTGCTGCAACTAGTGCGACCGCTAAAGTCACCATAATTGCTGCCCCGTAGAATTTTAAAAGTGCTGTTAAACCGCTAGTGGAAACTGGTTCCATTAATATCTCCAGAAAATAAAAAAACCGCTAGGAAGCGGTAGTTCTTCGTTGTCCAATCCATCATTGGACCGACCATAAAAAAGCACCCGTATTGGGTGCTGTTATTTCTTCATTTCAATTACACTTAATGTTCTTGAAGTAATCATGAAAGTATTGTTAGAACTTATATTCAATGGAATATTAACACCCTCCTGTCGAGCAAAACCCGCTTTAAGTTCATATGTAATATTGCCAACTGTACTATTATCATCAATAGCTGAAACGATAACCGCCGTCCCGTTGAAATTGACATTAATAGTACCAGTTTCAAGATTTGCCCCTAATGAACCCCGTCCAATTAAATTTCCATTCCGATATATAGAAATATAAAAAGAAGCCATGGCCCTGTCATTTGCTGCAATTGGATTACCTCGTCCGTCACTTACACTAAAAGCGCCAAAAGTAGGTGTGCAAATATTTACTGAAGCATCAATTCTAACTTTTCCACCACTTCTATTTAACGTTACTTGTAAAAGTGTACCTATATGATTTTCCCACGCTGATAGGTGGTTGTTAAAATCATTATTAGGCAACCCACCAGTTGATCCTCCTGAAAAACTATTGATAGTTTTGATATCAATTGCTTTTACACCTATTGGAACTGTTACAGCTTCATCTTTAATTTTTAAAGTATCAATTGCTCCATCTTCAATATTTGCATTTTTGACTTTAATTGTTCCCAAGTCCGCACTAATAACACTTAAGTTTTCTGCCCAGATCCGATTGGCATTGATATATCCAAAACTACCATTATCGACATACAAACCACGCGGAATAACAGTACCGTTTGGCAAAGTAACCGGAGTGTTTTGCAGGGTCATTAATGGTTTAGGTTCTACACCATCAACACCGACAGGCGTACCAAACTGAATTGCATCATAATTGAATATGAAAGTTGAAGTCGTACCATCATTCATTGATCCATGGCCAGAAACATGGCCATTTACATCGAACTTAGTAAACTGCTGAGCATAGATGCCATCCACACTTTCACTGACATTTTGAATAGACGCACTATTCTCACCGACTTTTGTATTTAACGTTTCCGTTACTTTAATCGTTGAAGAAATTGCACTTGAATTTGCCTCGAGCTGGCGCTTGAATACGGCATTGTTCTCATTCATCTGAGCAGAAAGCTGTTCAGTAAGTTTAGCTTGGGCCAAATCACCTTCGATACGAGCAGATTGCTCTGACCATACGCCTGCATAACCTCCTTCATTTCCGATTAAGTCAGATTCTGACCCGATCAATGGAGGATTAATTTGCGCATAAACTCCATCAATCCTTGTAGTTTGGGCAATAACTTTGTCATCTACATTCTTAATGTCTGACTTAACTTGCGTCAATTGTCCCGTTGAAGCTTTATCGTCAAGCTCAAGATTAATGGAATCAATCGCTTCGGCATTTGCAGCTGACTGATCAACTGCAATTTGTGCAGATTGGCGTACAGTTGCAAGAGCACTGTCATTACTTGCGATATACGTATCAATCTTTTGAACTGTTACTTTGTCGCCCTCTATACGCGCTTGAACCTCTTGCTGAGCGTATGCACGTAAATCATTTACTTCAACAACGGTTGTATCAATGCGCTTACTAAGTGCCAAGTCTCCTTCGATCATTGCCGATTGAACAGACCATGTGCCAGCAAAACCTTGATCATTTCCAATTAAATCTGATTCAGAACCAATTAAAGGTGGGTTTAACTGTGCATACACGCCATCGGTCTTTTCAGCAACAAGTGAGAGATCATTTGCAACAACTCGAATACTTTCTTGAGCCGCTGCAAGACCATCATCACTTGATTTCTTGACCGTTTCTACAACTTCAAGAACACTTTCATCACCATCAATAATTTGCTGTGATAAACCATCTTTGGCTTGCTGAATAGCGTTTTGACGATCAATGACTTCTTGTGCAATCCGATCTTTCGTATTCTGAATATCTTGCTTAAGTGGACCTATTTCAGCATCAATAGTCTCAATATGATCAATCTTGGTTTTAAGATCCTGGCTAAGTTGAGTTTCACTGATTTGATCATTCAAGAGCTCAAGAACATCTGTTGCATCTGCAGAAGTTGTCGCATGAGTCCAGTCTGACCATGGCCCAATATTCCCGATCCTATCAATCAAACGGCCACGATAAAATTGAGTTAAATTTGGCTGCAAACCCTGAAGAGTATGAGTCGTCGTTGGATACGCAAATAAGCCTAATTGGGCAATGTTACTTGTACCATCTGGCGATACTTCAATTTCAGTATAAGCTGTATCAAGTGCACCAATTGAAGGAAAGCCCCAGTTAAGTTTTATACCAAACAAAATCCCTGTCGCTTGGATAAAAGCCAGTTTAGGCGGCAAACCTTGTTTTCCAGAAAGTTCCGTCAATACTGAATAAACTGGTAAAGAAGCAATATCAAAAGCTGAAATCGCTGTAACACGTGCTTGATACTGCCCCGCATAAATACCAGGTACTTCGACTGAGTTATTGCCAGTAACTGGAAGCTTGATCCAGCTGCCGTCATCTTTACGCCACTCAACTTGGTATTTAACAGCTCCTTTTGCCTGAGTCCAGGATACAATCATTGTTGCTACATTAATGCCCTGATCAACTCGGCTTTCACTAGTAACAACGACATCTGTTACAGGATCCTGAATTGTTGGATTCACAATCGAAATCGGAACCTCATCAAAAAAAGCGCCCTTATCTATGGCATCAAACTTAGCTGGATTATATTGAAGTGCAGTCACTGAAAATTGATGACTTTCGTCTTGAGTAATAGAAATCACTCGAAACTTCATTGTTGCCAAGTCTTGAGCATCAATCACCCAGACGTTTTGTGCTGCAATCGCATCAAACTCATGAGTAACTGTAACCACTCGACCAGAGATCGATTGAACAATTCGAGTTTGAGCTTTGCCATCCTCGCCATTAATAATCAATCGGTCACCAGCAACTGCCACAACGTCGTCACGATCTAGCGTAATGCTTTTACGATCTGCTGATATTTTAGATACACGTCCACCGTTTGCTCGACCAGCAAACAATGGATCTGCAATATCAATAACTCTTCCCGGTTGCGGAATATGGCCATCCAAACCAACTTTAAAACTCACCGTACGAGTTTCTAATTGCTCAGACTTTAATGCCCACCAGCCTGCTCTCTGCGCTTGTCCACGCGACGTGCATCCCCAAGCATCAATTTCTAAAATACGAACTTGACCTGCTTCAGCAATCGCCTTTTCATCACGAACAAACTCATATTCAGTTTTATAGTGATTAGCCGGGTTATCCCACGCAATTTTTACAACATTATGTCTATCTCGAGCACGAGTTCCCGCGTACTCAAAATTGCCATCAATGACATTGGCACGCGTATAAGTGAAATACGTATCTTGGGGAATATCCGCATCACAAATAATGCTATTGCCATCCCAAAATGTGATGGCACGAAATACACCAGCTAACTTAGTTAAAATCTCAAATGCACCTTCTGCGCTCTGAAGATAAACGTTACAAGTAAAGCGTGGTTCTTCTCCACCTAAGCCATCTGGTACC
>NZ_JAHIBY010000018.1:0-58266 GCF_024151445.1 Acinetobacter sp. UC24323
GTGAAGCTACAAGGTTTATCCCCTGTACAATATAGAAACCAGTTTATAAAAACTGCTTAACTAACTGTCCAACTTTATGGGGGCAGATCATTCCGCCGCAGAGGGGGCACGAGGGTGTACACACTAAAAGTATAAAACCTTTAATGCTCGTTTGAATCAGCCTGTCAAAGCCGGCTGGCAATGTGGCCAGCAGGCAAAGAATAGTGCTCAACCCTTTTGCAGTCAAGCACACAAAATGACATTTGCTTTAATTTAGATCATTAAAAAGTAAGGATAAATAATGGGTGAATTATTGTTAAATAGGGGTTTATAAAGTGGTAAAAAACAGGGTGCTGATAATAAGTTACTCTGATTTTGAAAAGACAATCATTTCGTCTAAGGCATATCATAAACTTGGTAAATTTTAATTAAATCAAAATACTCAAATTAAAAACATTTGCTATTAAATGATATATACAATTAATATATACCTTACATAAATGTATCCCCCTTCTCAAAGAGGTTCATATGTTGGAGATAGTAATCATCTGATAATCACTCTCAATTTCTATTATTGAGTTGATTATCAATGTCGCAATTTTTCTGTGGTCATATTTCTGATCACCTCTATTTGCACGTTTGATTATTATCAAGGCTCCAACATGAATCTTTCAAAGTTCGAACAACGAACTCTCCATGTCCTTGCTAAAGGCGGACATATTAAATACCAACGTGACGCATCAGGCACAGTCTATTTCGTTGAATGCTACACACGAGAAGGTTTCGTGCTATCTGATTGTTCTTTAGATGTATTTAAAAAGCTAAAAGCAAAACGTTTAATCAAGTCTAAAAATAGCCAACCTTATCAAATTACATTGTTAGGACTCCAGACGGTCCGCCCTCAACTAGACAATCGTTGATATAAGTTGCTATTTATTAAGAGAAAGAAAAATATGAATATTACAATTCGAGATGAACAACCCGAAGATATTAAAAATATCGAAGCGTTGACGAAAGCCGCGTTCTTAAATGAAGAGCATTCTAGCCACACTGAACAATTTATTGTAAATAGCCTTCGTAAACATAAGCAACTTACGATTTCTTTGGTTGCTATAGAAGATGACTTAATTGTAGGTCATGTGGCTATTTCACCAGTTACAATTACGTCAGGTGACACTGGTTGGTATGGCCTAGGCCCTATTTCTGTATGTCCAAAGAAACAAGGAATTGGCATTGGTTCTCTTTTAATGAATGCAGCTCTTCAAAAGTTAAAAGAATTAGGCGGAAAAGGTTGCGTTCTATTAGGTGATCCAAATTATTACAGTCGATTTGGTTTTAAATCTTACCCTGATTTTAATTTACCTGATGTACCTAATGAATACTTTCAAGCTCTAAGCTTCATTAACCATATTCCCTCAGGAGAAGTTACTTACCATGATGCTTTTACGGCAACTGAATAAATAAGTTCGCTTACCCCACATAGTAAAAAGCCTCTATTTATAGAGGCTTTTTCAATTCAACAACTTATTATTTATGAACCCAAGGCACGGCTGGTGAACCAATCCACGCAGATTTAGCCGGAATATTTTCACCTTTCATGACCAGTGTTAATGGACCTAACACAGCATGGTTACTGACATTGGCGTTATACAAAATAATACTGCGCGCATTGACCACTACATCATGCCCCACGTTCACTTGCCCAATTTTCATAATACGGTCTTCAAACAAGTGAGTTTGCGGGCCTGAAAAGCTATTAAACTCGGTACGGTCACCAATACTGACACAGTCAAACTCGGTAATATCAGCCGTATCCATATAAACGTCTTTACCAATATGAACCCCTAAAATACGCAAGAAGAATGGCAACATTGGCGTTCCTCTTAAGTAGTTTAAGAAGTTAGGAATCGCAACTGATTCATATAGGCTGGTAATCCCTTCACTTAACCATACAAACATGGTCCACATAGGTGCCGAACGCGGTTGATAGCGACCAATCAAAATCCACTTTAATAGCGCAACAATAAGGAAACAGCCAACACCATAAAGCAGTCCTGCGAGCGTTAATGCAACCAGACCCGTCTCAATATTGTAGTTATTAATCACATCAATAACGTCTAGCACGATCATATAACCCACCCCAATCGCAAGTGCGGCCGGCAATACAATACGAAGCCCTTCAATAAACCCGCGCATTAAACGGCGCTTAATACTTGGTTTAAAGGTTAAATGGTCAGGATATTTTTCAGCAGCTTCACGTGCAGGTAACAGCAACGCCGGAGAACCAAACCAAGTTTGTCCATCATACATTTCACGGTTATCTGGTGTTTTTGATTGCACGCCAATTAAAACATTGTCTGGTAACACTGTCCCATCAGCAATATAAGCACTATTTCCCACAAAACTACGGTTACCGATTTTGGTTGCTTTTAAAGACATCCAACCGCCTTTAATCTCTTCATCACCCAGCATTACAGCATCGGCAATAAAGCTCTCTTCACCCAAAGTCAGCATTTCTGGAATGACGCCGGTTGCGGTAGAAATTTCGGTATTTTTACCCACTTTTGCTCCCAGCATACGGAACCATGTAGGCGCATAAATGGTGGCAAACAAGCCATGTAAGGTTTGTAAGCTCGTTTCTAAAATTTGGGCCGCAAACCATTTACGATAATACGTGCTGCCATGAACCGCATAGGTTCCGGTTTCAAGACGCGGCAATGCAATTTTACGTAAACCTGAAGAAATCACCGCAGTAATCATCATCATCATTGCACTAGCCGGAATCGCTAAAATGAAATAGTAAAGCGCGATTTGCAAATGGTTGTTCGGGTTAATATTAAATACATTTACATCTAACCAGTCGACCAAAAGGAAGCTTGGAAAAATTGGAATAAAGAAAAGACAGGCAATAATTAATGCGCTAACGCCATAGTATCCATATTCAGCAATTTTACGTATAAACGATAGTTTAGGACGCTCTGGCAATTTAGCTTGCTCATCTATATGCCCTATTTTCTGAGCAGGTGTTCCATCCCAAATTTCGCCCTCAGGTACAACCGTGTCATATTCAATTGAAGTTAAGGCATTTACATGGGCCTGTTTTTCTAACACTGTATTTTCTTCTAATACAGCATACGAACCTACATAACTGTCTTGTTTAAGGTGAATTGAACCTAATACCAAGTGGCCATGTTCAACTTTGGCATTTTCTAAATTCACCTGAGAACCGATACTCACGCCATCTTCAATAGTCAGTAAAGATGGCATACGAATATGTACAGAACTAATGGTAACATCGTGGCCGATTTTTGCGCCAAGTGCTTTCAAATATAAGTTAAGTAAAGTCGAACCCGACAAGAGATAGACAGGTGAAATATTACTAATACGGTCTGCTAGCCACCAACGGAAATAGGTTAATCCCCATAATGGATAACGCCCTGCGCCAATTCCTAACATTAATAGTCGTTTTACCGTAATCGACAGTACAAAACTGCTCATAATGACACTGACATACACCAATAAAGACAACGCAATCGCATACGGGATACTGTCGCGAGTTCCACCGGTAAAGTAGTGATAGGTAAAGAATGGCGCTAACCACTGCAAAATATTAATCGAGATTAAAACCGGAATAGTTACGAGCTGTGCAATACCACATAACCATTTATAGGTCTGATTACGAGGGTTATCTTGTCCAATTTGGCTATCAAATAAAGTAGGTTCAGGCTGCTCTAACATGAGTGCAGCAATCGCGCCTACTCTTCTCGCTTGATATAAGTTTTGAATGGTCAGATGGCTATATTCCGCATGCTCACGCAGATTTGAAATTAAAACAGCGGCGAGTAGTGAATGCCCGCCTAAATCATCAAAGAAATCGGAATCGAGTTTAATCGGCATGTTCGGGAACAAGCGATTCAAAATTTCAAACAAGATTTCTTCGGCTGGGTTCTGTGGCTGGTCAGATTCACTGCGATCTACCACACTCGTGAGCGGTCTTGCTTTTAAAGCTTTACGGTCAATTTTCCCAGATAATAGACGTGGAACTTCTTCAATAATCTCAAAACGATTTGGCAACATATAAGGTGGTAATCGCTGACTCAAGTTATGCCGTAGTTCTTTAATTTCTATAGCTTGCTTTGCATCAATTTCTGGTGCAATAAACGCAATAAGTTGATCAATGCCGTCTTCAGGACGAAGAATAACGGCTGCCGTACCAATTCCGTCAATATCGCAAAGCGCAGCTTCGATCTCGCCAAGCTCTACACGGAAACCACGGATTTTAACTTGGTCATCGGCACGACCTAAACAGTGTACTTGACCAAACTCATCAATTTTAGCCAAATCCCCAGTACGGTAGAGTAATTCTTCCTCTACACTCATTGCCCAAGGGTTCTCAATAAACTTATCTGCGGTTAAATCAGGACGTCCTAAATAGCCTTGTGCCACACTTGGACCAAAAATACATAACTCCCCTGTTTCACCTTGCTCGAGCAACTCTCTTTCAGAGTTAATAACCAACATACCGTAGTTTGGTAAGGGCTTGCCAATGGTGACAGGTTTGCCGCGTTCTAATAACTCAAGACTTGCAGAAACCGTGGTTTCGGTTGGTCCATAGGTGTTAAACATTTGATGATGAGGTAATGCCCAGCGGTCAACCAGTGAGTCCGGACACATTTCCCCACCTAAATTAATAATTCTTAAATTAGGTACGTCTTCAGGAAATAAGGCAAGTAACGTTGGAACAGCGTGCAGTACTGTAATTTGTTCCTGCTTTAAGGTTTGGCATAACCGCTCAGGATCACTGACAAGTGACTTCGGTGCAATCCACAACGTTGCACCTACCAAATAAGAAAGCCAAATCTCTTCAAACGACATATCAAAAGCGACTGAAAAGCCTTGATAGACCTTGTCTTGCTCTTGAATACCCAAAATACTATTTTCACTACGTAAAAAGTGACAAATATTTTTTTGAGTAATCACAATTCCTTTGGGTTTACCTGTCGAACCCGAGGTATAAATAATATAGGCAGGTTGATCTGGAGTGGTTTTCGCTAAACTTACACTTTCGCTTAGTGGTTTTTGCAGCTCGGTGTTGGTCCATTTTGTTTGTGGCACTTCAGCTAAATGTTCATACCATTCATCTGTAGTAATCATTCCCACCGCTTCGGCATCTTCAAGACATACCGCAATACGGTCTGCGGGCGTATCCATATCAAAAGGAAGCCAAGCTGCACCGCTTAAACAAATGGCCAGTTGAGCTTTTAAAAGCTCAATACCACGCGGCAACCATAGCCCTACAATATGACCTGGCTTTACCCCTTTTAAAACCAGATGTTGAGCCATAATTAAGGCTTGCTGATACAGCTCACCATAACTCAGCGTTTTATCTGCTTCAATTAAAGCCGTTTTATCAGGAAGAGTTTGTGCAGTATGAGCAAAAATATCGGCTAAGACTTCATTCTGCAAAAATTCCGGATGATACTTTCCACGAATTACATTTTTCGTGTTCGTTACAAACTGGTTCATTTTTATACTCTCTTAATTTTCTGATTTGGCTTAAATGAAGTCATAATTTATTTTTCTGACCCATTAACGAAATCTAGATAGGCCATAAATTAATTAAGAGAACTTAAAGCAAGATTAAATTTTTTAGTTTTGATGTTTATTCAACACAGTAAGAACCTTAGCTGTTAATTTTAATTTATAAATAAAATCAAATAGTTAATATTATTATTCTAATTTTACGATTATCTTTAAGATAAAAACGTACAAAACTAATGAAGTAAAAAGCTAGAATTCACAAGATTTATATAGTTCTTGTTTTAATTAAACTAATAAAAGCCATCCTGTATACAAATTCTCCATATTTTAAACTTAATTGTTTAGTTCTGAATTATTAAAAGAGTTCTTAAAAAATAAAAGAGTTTATTTAAATTTATGCATGATGTTTGATTATTAACATTATATTAAATTTATATGCATCAATTCTTTTTAACTTATATCTTTATCTGGATTTTATAAAAAGTTAACTCCATTAAGCGGATTGAGTGAGCAGTTGTTTATCTACTTTCCTCATAACTCAACCGACCCTATTTGGTGTGGTGAGTTGTGTGGGTTAAAACGAAGATACTCTTGGAAGGCGAGCTAAGATCACCTGTTTCATTTAAGCGTGACGAAGTATCTTTATTTATAATATTTGAAAATGGACTTAAAGAATTAAACAGTGGTGCTGGTATGAGTCAACACATAATAAACCCGAAAGAAATACCTTTAGCATTTCAAACCGCTTGGAATAAGCATGATATGCAGGCCTTTGCTGCTCTTTTTGATAAAGATGCGACTTTCGTTAACCGTTTCGGTCACTACGTTAAAGGAGTTGATGAAATTATTGCAATGCATCAACCTATTCATGAAACCATTTATCGTGATTCAACACTAGAGAATGAGCTGATAGACCTCATACCTATGAGTGAGGATATATGTATTTCACATTTTTGGAGCCGCCTCACTGCAGGCGTAGCTCATCCTCAAGGGCCTCATCAGATTGATACTCTCATTCTTACTGTGCTTACCCAGAAGAATCATTCTTGGTACATTCAGGCGCTGGAAAATGTCACTTTAACGAACCCTCGAACGGGAGAGACTATACTTAGAAATATGTAGAAGGGAACACGATCATTTTTTAGTAATTTATATGCATAAAAAAAAGCCCTTGTCATTAACAAGGGCTTTTTAAGAATTTTGGCGGAAGCGGTGAGATTCGAACTCACGGAGGACTCACACCCTCGTCGGTTTTCAAGACCGGTGCATTAAACCGCTCTGCCACGCTTCCAACGAGCGCTATAATATAAACAAAAATGCAAGTTGGCAAATCTTTTATTTAATTTTTAATTCAAACGCTCAAAATAAAAACAAATCTATCTAAATTTCATTATTTTTAGGTTTTTCATAGCGAATTGCATTGATATACCACAGCTTTTTGCCCAAAGGCGTGTGTACTTCTACTTCATCATCGACTTCTTTACTCAAGAGTGCACGTGCCATAGGTGACTCAATTGAAATATGCTGAGGATGGTGATCATAAATTTCATCTACCCCGACAATTCGTAAAGTTTTTTGCTCCCCTTCTTCATTTTCAATGTCCACCCAAGCACCAAAGTAAACTTTGCCTTCTTGCTCAGGTGAGTAATCAACAATTTTTAACTCTTCTAAACGCTTTCCTAAGTAGCGTACTCGTCGATCAATTTTTCTAAGGAGCTGCTTGTTATATTGATAATCTGCATTCTCACTACGGTCACCGAGGCTTGCAGCCCAATTTACTTTTTTCGTAATTTCTGGTCTTTCTTCATGCCAAAGTTGTTTTAATTCAGCAACTAATTTGTCATGGCCTGACCGAGTGATTAAGTTAGATTTCATGATTAAAAACCACTGATTAACAACATAAGGGTTACAAGATGTAGCATTTTATACCCTATTTTCTCACATCAGAAGTGTATAAATTTTCTTCCTTAATAAATTCATGTTGTTATGATGATATATCGGATATTTAATTGTACAAAATTTGACAATACTTTTTTTCAATATTATGATGCGCGCATCTTAAATGTTGAGTATTTTTTAACCCACTCAAAAATTATGTAGATTTTCTACACAGTTTGCTTTTTTCATTTCATGTCATTTTGAATGACGTCATGACTGCCCACCCCTTATTGAATTTATCAACTTTTAGAAGTTATGGCAGCTTTTTGTCTGACTTTTAGGGCATAAATTACCTGTAGCGGAGACAACATGCACAGTAATTCAAGTTCTGGGTCGAGGCTTGGCCTTAGCTCTTTATTTTCTTCTCTCCCATTGAAAGTTCTTGCGCTCAGCACTATGTTTTTTCCCTTTCATAGTATCAATGCAGGAAAAACCCTACAGTACAATACTGTAGTTAACACAAACACATTAACAGTGGTTGCTGTAGAAAGCCCAACGACTGTTTTTAAAGAAGATCAGTTTTTACACGGCTTTGGTTATGACTTAGCGCGTAACTATGCACAAAGCTTAAATGTAAAGTTGGACTTCAAAATCGTGACAGATAATGCCACGGCGCTTAAGTGGGTTCAGCAAGGTAAAGCAAATCTTGCCATGACAACCGCAAGCTTAAGTTCAATCGAGAACAAAGGTTTAATGTCTTTTTCTGCAAGTTGTGGTGATATCGTAAATTTGCAAAAAAATGGATTAAATCCGAATTTAAGCTGGGTGTTTAAACAAGCAGATGACCCGCTTACACAAACAGCAAGCGGTTTTGTTTGTCAAAGCAAACAAAATGGCCTAACTCAGCAACTTGCTTCTTTTTATAACCGTAATGTTGTAAAACCAGAAGCTTGGTCTACGATTCAACGTGACTTAAGTGCACGTATACCGATTTACAAAGCAAGCTTTAAACAAAGTGCTGCTCAGTACGATTTAGACTGGCATTTGCTTGCAGCGATTGGTTATCAAGAATCGTACCTAAAGCCAGAGTCTGTTTCACCAACAGGTGTACGTGGGTTAATGATGTTAACCAATAGTACAGCTCGGGCAATGGGTGTAAGTAACCGTAACGATCCAGCACAGAGTATTCAGGGCGGTGCGAAATATTATGATCTCATGTTAAGTGAGTATGATGATATTCCTTTCCCAGATCGCAACTGGTATGCACTTGTGGCTTACAATATGGGACCGGGTGCGGTGAACCAGATTCAAAAGCGCTTGCAAGCCCAAGGGAAAGACCCGAACCAATGGGTTAATCTCTATAATTATTTGCAGAGTAACAAAACTCGCAATGGTCGATACAAACAAGCAGTTCAGTATGTGACTCGTATACGTGCTTATCTTGAGCACATTAAAACGGCACAAACGCGAATTAATATCTAGTTTTTATCATCTAAAAGTTGATAAATTCATTGTTTGTATAAATAAAAAGCTTACCTCTCGGGTAAGCTTTTTATATGAATTCTTTTTTAGTTTAAGCGGTTTGCTCTAATACTTTTTTGAACAAATCTTTTTGTTCTTGGCTTGGTTTAGCTGTTTGTAAAGCCATTAACTGAGACATATCGCCTTGAACTTTTATTTTACCAGTCATGAATGCCTGCATAGCAGCTGCCATATCAAACTCAAGGAATACTTTACGTAAAGTTTCAGCATCCATGTTTAATGTAGTTTTGGCATTTGAAGACAAACCTTTTTGGATTTTACCCCCATCTAACGCTAATTCGGTATTTCCAGAAGCATCTGTAACTACTAAATTAATTGCCAAATTCGCAAGAGCTGGTGGCAAATTAAGATCACCTGCTTCAGCAGTTAATTTTTCGACAGTCGCAAACCAATCATCAGTTAAAAATGCAGGCATGATTCTTCCTCAAATTTATTTGTTCAATTTCTCTAGTGTTGCCTATCCAGACAACATCGTGTGAAGCACTTCTGCTTGAGCGTTGTTATAGCATGTAATTTTAAGATTGAGCTATGACTTTTTGTACGGAACATTCATTTTTTAGTATTTTGATACATTAAAGGCACTTGTTTATAAAGTGCCTTCAATTGACTTATTAATTCGTTTTATTCAGCAGCAAAGCTTAAGTTCACTACATCTAAACGTTTTTTCAGTTCTTCCGGATCTTTAAAGTCTAATTCGCGCTGCGAGTCAAGAACTTCGAAATCGAACAAATCACGGTCAGCAAGTTGTGAAGGTGAAACGTTCTGTAACGCACCAAAAATGCTGTGTAAACGTTTTGGATACTGTTTGTCCCATTCACGAAGCATTTCATTGATCATGGCACGTTGTAAGTTCTCTTGTGAACCACAAAGGTTACACGGAATAATCGGGAACTTACGTAACTCTGCATATTTGATAATGTCCTTTTCTTCAACATAAGCCAAAGGACGAATCAAAATATTTTTCTTATCCGATGATAAAAGCTTAGGTGGCATTGCCTTTAAGCTACCGCCATGGAATAAGTTCAAGAAGAAAGTAGCAATAATGTCATCACGGTGATGCCCTAGCGCAACTTTGGTTGCACCAATTTCTTGAGCAAAGCCATAAAGCGAACCACGGCGTAAACGTGAGCACACAGCACAGTACGTTTTACCTTCAGGAGTTAAACGTTTGGTAATGCTGTAAGTGTCTTTTTCCAAAATGTAATACGGAATGTTATTTTCTTCCATATAACGTGGTAAGACATCTTCAGGGAAACCCGGCTGCTTTTGGTCAAGGTTAACCGCAACAATATCAAAATTGATTGGTGCAATACGTTTGAACTGCAACAAAATGTCGAGCAAGGTATAACTGTCTTTACCACCAGACACACACACCATGACCTTGTCACCATCTTCAATCATATTGAAGTCACGGATGGCATGTCCAACTTGACGGCGAAGCTTCTTAAGCAAACGATAATAGGCCGAGCTTGTTGGAAGTTCAGGCTTAAAATTAAATCCTTCGTTGGACTCAACTGGCGCGTACATAGACGAGATATACCCATAAATAAAAATACCGCGCAATTTTATATGATTCGGATGAGAATCGCATCAAAAGAATAGTTTCAATTCTTGAAGTCGTCATAATGCTCAGGCATGATGCAAAAGCAGTGCGCTATTTTGACCGATGAGTTCATTTTTTGCGCAAAATGCTTACTTTTTGGACTTTTCCACAGTTTTCCACAAAACCTGTGGATAAAATTGTGGATTTCTTAATACTTGACAAACTGTTTTGACCTTCTGTTAAGGGTTTTATTTAAATTGATCATTTTTTAACCAATGATTTTTACCCTTATTTTTCAAATAGTTATTCAAGTCAATAGAATCATTTTAAAAATTTTTTTTAATTTTTTTTGATGATCATTCGAGCAAAACTGCTTGATTTTTTCAAAGAGTCAAAATAAAAAAAATTACACAAAACTTCTTTAAGTAATATTTTTTGATAAACTCTTTGACAAGTTTTGAGACCCTAAAATTGTGAATAACATAAAATGAAAAATTCGGTTCAATATCTTTTTTCTTGTTTACTGGGGATGACCACTTTTTCGGTAGGTATAACGCCGACTTCAGCAGGTCAGATGTACATTTACCAAGACAAAAACGGCAGTACTTTACTGACTAACCGTAAAAGTTATGACCATTCACTCAAAAAAGTAAAAGTCACCTACTACCCGGATAGTAATATTCATAGTTATAGCAACTGGGGGACTTCAGAGGCTTCGGTTCTACCAAGCTATAGCAAAAACAAAAATGCTTTTGACCATATTATTAAGCAGGCAGCACAACAGCACGGCGTTTCGGAAGGATTAATCAAAGCCGTCATGCATACCGAGTCTGGCTTTAACGTAAATGCCCGCTCTCCAGTTGGCGCCCAAGGTTTAATGCAGCTTATGCCGGCTACTGCTCGTCGCTTTAACGTATCTAACGCTTATGATCCTCAACAAAACATCTTCGCTGGTGCTAAATATTTAAGTTGGTTGCTCAAACGTTTTAACGGCAATACGCAAATGGCGCTTGCCGCTTATAATGCAGGAGAAGGAAACGTCGATAAATATGGCGGTATTCCGCCATTCCGTGAAACCCAAGATTATGTTCGCCGAGTCACTAGCCGCTACCAAAACTTATATTCTTCTGGTGTAGGCCTTTCTTCTTTTAGCAATTCGAGTATTTCTGCCCAAGCGATAAACCAGCCAGCCATACCGAACAGTACTTCGACGCAAGTCTCTGCTCAGCCTATTAAGTATTCTTCTTCGCGCCAAATCGTGACATTGCCAGATGGTACATATACAGATGCACCTACAGGAACTTATGTCACCAATAATGCAACTGCTATTGCACATATCCGGATTGAGTAAGCTTTAAAAGCCTCATACCTTACGGTTATTTATTTAGCGAGCCCTATTGTCAAAAAATTGTAATGATCTATTACCCCCACTGTCGTGTTCAGAGGGGCTTTCTAATAACTTGTTTAATTTAAATACATTCTTAGATCGCAAAGAATGTATTGATTCCTTATTTTTTTCTTGAATTTTTCCCCTAAGCGCCGCATATTAGCTGAGTGATTTATAATTTATAAATCAGATAATATTTTATTTATAAGAGGATTTTCTCAATGATGCGGATTGGTTTGTTTTTGCTTACCAACCTCGCGGTACTGGTTGTAGCTGGCATTATTTTGTCACTCTTCGGTGTCGGTAGTTACCATGGCGCGGGTGGCTTAAATCTAGGCAACCTTTTAGTCATCTGTTTTGTGTTCGGTATGGTGGGCTCTTTAGTCTCTCTATTCATGTCCAAATGGATGGCTAAGAAAACTACTGGTACAGAACTGATTGACCCAAATGCTCCTCGTAACCAAGCTGAAAGCTGGTTATTGCAAACAGTCGCTGAACTTTCTCAACGTGCTGGTATTAATATGCCAGAAGTTGGTATCTTCCCTTCATATCAGTCTAATGCCTTTGCAACAGGCTGGAATAAAAATGATGCCTTAGTTGCCGTTTCAAGCGGTCTACTTGAGCGTATGAACAAAGATGAGCTACGTGCTGTGCTCGCGCACGAGATCGGCCACGTTGCAAATGGTGACATGGTCACATTGGCGCTCATCCAAGGTGTTGTAAACGCCTTCGTTATGTTCTTTGCTCGTGTAGTAGGTGACTTTATTGACCGTAATGTCTTTGGTCGTCAAGACAATGAAGCCCCAGGTATGGGTTATTTCATCATTACAATGGTTCTAGATATCGTGTTCGGTATTCTTGCCTCTGCCATTGTGATGTGGTTCTCTCGTTACCGTGAATACCGTGCAGATGAAGCCGGTGCGCGTTTAGCTGGTAAACAAGCGATGATTTCTGCTTTATTACGTTTGCAAGCTGAAACAGAGTTACCTGACCAAATGCCAAAAGAAATGAAAGCGTTCGCAATTGCGGAAGGTAAAGAACAAGGCTTTAGTTTAGCTGCATTGTTCCAAACTCACCCTACAATTGAACAACGTGTGGCAGCTCTACACCAATTAGATTGCCCATAAAACGTTTAATGCAAAAATAAAGCCTCCAAATGGAGGCTTTATTTTTTTGATTACATGGTTTGATAAAGTCCCCAAAGGTAACTTGCACCCCACCACACAGCTAAGCCAATTAATAGCAGTACAAACGCACCTAATAAATCGGGTATGTGCAACCATAACCAACTCACAACAGGGTTACGCCAGAATGCCGACTGTTGCTGCTTCTTTTCGAGCTTTTCATGTAAATACGGATGAACGACATGAATATCACTTTGGATCGCATATTCTTCACGAATATGCGTATGCACCACATCTAATGCTTTTCGACTTGGTCGTATAAAAATATCGAAAATAGTCCCTGCAACTGGAACAAAACCGACTACGGCATCGACTACAGCAAGTTTGATCACTGGAGTGAGCTTATGCTGAGGCACACCTATTTGTTTAGCCTTATAGATGGCATAACACGTCAGTGCGAACCCAGCGACATCACCGGCAATTGGAATAGTACTTAAGGCAGCATCAGCGCCAATACCCTGCTTTGTAAAAGGAATACGGACCGCACTATCCATCATGGTTGCGAACTTGGCAAGATCCCGTTCTAGTGCGATAACCTGCTGCTGTGTTAATTTTTTTTCTTGAGGCATCAAAATCAAATATAAGAAGAAAAGTTAATCTTAATATACTTGATTTGATGCCCATTTTTAAATTGTTTACTTTTAGGTTGAAGCTTTCGATTTAAATAGTGAACGTAATAATACGTACATGACCGGAATAAAAAACAGAACCAACACAGTACCAAACATCACGCCACCTAAAATACTAATACCAATCTCTTGACGACTAACCGCACCAGCACCTTGAGCAAACACAAGCGGAATTACGCCTGCCCCAAAGGCTAAAGAGGTCATTAGAATCGGTCTTAATCGTAAGCTCGCACCTTCTAAGGCCGCCTGAATGGCATTCTTACCTTTTTCTTGCGCTAAGGCCGCGAACTCAACAATTAAAATGGCGTTTTTACATGACAAACCAATAGTCGTTAATAGCGCAATTTGGAAATACACGTCATTTGGCAAACCAAAAATATAAGAGAAAATCACACTTCCTCCTACACCAAGCGGAATAGATGTCATTACGGCGGCAGGAATACTTAAGCTTTCATATAAAGCAGCTAAACATAAGAAAATAAATCCAGCCGAAATTAAATATAACCACACGGCCTGATTAGTCGACTTCTGTTCTTCAAAAGATAAACCTGTCCACGCTAAACCAATATCTTTTTGTTGGTTAACAAGTTGTTCTACATCTTTCATCGCTTGGCCAGAACTGCTGCCACTCGCGACATCTGCTTGTAGTTGTAAAGCACTATATCCCATATAGCGTTTTACAATTTCCGGCGCCCCGCCCCAGCTAAAGTTGGCAAATGAACTAAACGGAACCATTTCATTTTGGTCATTACGTACAGACCAGTTATATAAATCTTCCGGTTTAGATCTAAACTCGGCATCACCTTGAATCATGACACGTTTAATACGGCCCCGATCAATAAAGTCATTTACATAAGTTCCGCCCCATGCGCTCGACAAAGTGTTATTAATTGCCGATAGCTGTAGTCCATTTGCTAGTGCCTGTTTCTGGTCAATCTTAATATTAAGATTTGCCTTGCTATTGGTTGACTGCTTATCAAAGTTTTCGAAAGTTGAATAATTTTTACTTTGAGCCTGCAATTGGCGGAAGGCACTATCTAGAAAATCTTGCCCTTGCCCATTCAAATCCTGAATCCATAAATCCAGACCATCTGTTTGACCTAAGCCATTAACTGAGGCAGGTAAAGTCACATTAATCTGTGCATTATTAAAATGGTTAAAGTATTTCATGGCACGCTTTTGTATAGCCTCAGCCGAGTTTTCTTTTCCTGTTCGGACATCCCACGGTTTTAGAGCAATAAACCCTTGTGCCAAGTTTTGTCCTGTGCCCGAATAATTTCGTCCATAGCGGATTAAAACCAAATCTACGTTTTTATCTTCTTGAGTTAAGAAATATTGGCGGACTTGCTCACCAATTTTCTGGCTTTGAGAAATTGGTGCGCTGTCTACGAGCTTAATTTGAACACTTAAAATTCCTTGGTCTTCTTTAGGAATAAAACCGCTTTTTAAACCGTTATAGAACAGCGTAAAAACGGCAATTAAAGCCACAAAAATCACAATAACTGATTTACTGTAATGAATACTCGTCTGAACAAGCTTGATATATTGCTTTTTAAGTTGCTCAATCTTTTGGTTAAACCATACTGCCCAGCGCTGAGGTTGAGGATTTGGTTTTAAAATTAATGCACATAAAGCCGGTGTTAAAATGAGCGCAACAATAAGCGACAACGCCATAGCGGCAACTAAAGTAATAGAAAACTGACGGTAAATCACCCCAATTGAACCGCCTAAAAAGGACATTGGAATAAAAACAGCAGTTAAAACCAACGTAATTCCGACTAAGGCACCACTAATTTCTCCCATCGACTCAATAGCAGCTTCTTTAGGAGATAAGTGCTGTTCATGCATGAGCCGCTCAACGTTTTCTACGACCACGATTGCATCATCGACCAACAAACCAATCGCGAGTACCAGCGCAAATAACGTTAAGGTGTTAATACTAAAACCAAGCACATATAAGACAGCGAAGGTTCCTAAAATTACAACTGGAACGGTAATACTCGGAATGAGCGTAGCACGCCAGCTTTGTAAGAACAGGAACATGACCAAAATAACCAGAATAATCGCCTCTACCAGAGTCTTTACTACTTCCTTAATTGACTCTTGAACAAAGGGCGTATTATCTCGTGGATAAACGATTTTATAACCCGCTGGTAGTTTCGTTGTAAGCTGATCTAGAGTTTGGTGGATGAGCTTAGAGGTCTGAATTGCATTTGCACCTGAAGATAAAGAAATACCCAAACCTGCGGCAGGATAGCCATTAATAGTGTTAAAAGACTGATAGTTTTCTGCACCTAGCTCAACTCTGGCAATATCTTTTAAATACACATAACTCGCCGTTTTATTCGACTTCACGACAATATTTTTAAAATCCTCAACTGTTTTTAAGCGAGAACCTGCTGTGACTTTTGTATTTAAATATTGACCGTCGATTACGGGTAAATCACCAATTGCCCCTGCGGCGACTTGTGTATTTTGTGCGGTGATTGCATTCGCTACATCACTTGGCATTAAATTATATTGTTTTAATTTATCCGGATTTAACCAGATACGCATGGCATATTGTGAACCAAATACATCAGTTTCGCCCACCCCTTCAATACGGTTCAGGTTATCTACCACATGCGTAGTTAAATAGTCCGATAGCTCAATGTTTCCTGTTTTACCAGTCGAGTCATATAAGCCAATTACCATAAAAGTGTCACCCAGTGACTTACTTACCGTAACACCTTGGCGTTGAACTTCATCAGGTAAGCGACGTATTACGCCACTAATACTATTTTGTACTTGGACCTGAGCAGTATCCGGATTTGTTCCGTTATCAAAACTTATAGTGATTCGACTACGTCCAGATGAGTCACTTGATGAACTAAAATAGAGTAAGTGATCAATCCCTTGTATTTGCTGTTCTAAAATTTGAGTAACACTTTGCTCAACCGTTTGTGCATCTGCACCACTATAGTTGGCTGACACAGTAATTTTAGGTGGAGCAATGTCTGGATACCGTTCTACAGGCAAATTCATAACCGAAAAAATACCGAAAGCCATAACAATGATCGCCAATACATTGGCAAAAATGGGGCGTTGAATAAAAAATTTAGATAGCATGGCTGCTCGGTATGATGTCGTTAATTAACAGAAGTAAATGCCGCTTCGAGACCTTGTGATGATCAACGAGCGGTATAAAAAAGACAAGTAGAATTAAACAATAAATGTAATTAAGACAAAAACAAAGCGTGATTGAATATTTCCAACAAACCAATAAAAAACCAGTTAACGAGTGTCACTTAAAATTCATGAATTCTTCATGATCATGTCAAACAAAGCACCGAAACTTGAGTCGTTTCAACTAAAACAATATGAGTAGAATTATGTTTAGAAAAGCACTTTTATGCTTAAGTTTAATTAGCTTGGTTGGTTGTAATGATGACGATAAAACTGAAACGACGCCAACCACGCCAGAATATCAACTTCCTAAAATTTTAGTAGTAGGACACCGTGGCGCTAGCGCTTTACGTCCTGAACATACTTTAGCTTCATATCAAAAAGCGATTGATGACGGCGCAGATTTCATTGAACCGGATCTAGTCTCTACAAAAGATGGCGTACTGGTTGCCCGCCATGAAAATGAGATTGGTGGAACAACCAATGTAAGCACTTTAAGTCAGTTTGCAGACCGTAAAAAAACAAAAAATATTGATGGCGTCGACTTAACCGGTTGGTTCACGGAAGACTTCACTTTAAGTGAATTACAGCAGCTTAAAGCGCGTGAACGTATTCCTGAGTTTCGACCAGCCAACACAGCTTATAATGATCTTTACCCTGTCCCAACTCTAGAACAAATCATTGAGCTTGCCGAAGCTAACTATAAAAAGACGGGGAAAATTATAGGTTTATATATTGAGACGAAACATCCGACTTATTTTAAAAATCAAAATCTGGCAATGGAAGATACTCTTCTAAAAACCTTAGCCAAATATAAATATACACGTGATATTGCACCTGTCTATTTACAGTCTTTTGAAGTGAGTAATTTAAAATATTTAAAAAATGAGCTTGATCTTCATAAGACGCTTAAACATGCACAAATTATTCAGCTATACGATTCAAAAACATCTCGACCAGCAGACTTCGTAGAGTCTGGTGACACTAAAACTTATGCAGATTTGGCCACAGCACAAGGGTTAAAAGATGTTGCCAAATATGCAAATGGTGTAGGACCAAGTAAAGGTTACATACTGACCTTTAATAATGATGGCTCTTATAAAACTAGTACGTTTATTTCTGATGCACATACGGCTGGCTTAAAAGTACATCCTTATACTTTCCGACCAGAAAATAACTTCTTACCAGCGCCGTTAAAGTGCAGCTCAGATAAACCTGCAGAACGTTGTCCATCTGGTGCATTAAAAGAGTTTGAAGCCTATTTCAAGGCAGGTGTTGATGGCGTCTTTACAGATGACCCAGCACTCGGTCGTGAAGCTGTCACTAATTTTGAAAAAGCTGCAAAATAACTCAATCTTCATAAAAAAACAGGGCAATGAATGCCCTGTTTTTTTATTTATCAAGACTGTTATTAAAATATAAAGGAATCCACTGATACTGCTCAGCATTCACTTTATACACATGACCAATTCCCGGGAATGGTAAATGCGGGGCAGCTACCCATTGTTGCTTATTTGAAATTTCAGCAAATATTTTTAAACGAGTATTAATTGCCTGCTCTGAATTTACATCAAAATCTACCCCAGTTTTTGGAGCATCAAACTGTAAAGAATGTGAGTGGACAATATCACCAACAAAGACAATTTGTTGCCCTTTACTCTTCAAACGGAAGCTATGGTGTCCCGGTGTGTGCCCTTGTGTATTAATCACTTCAAAACCTTGAATAACATCACCATCTTTAAAGGTTTTGAATGCTTTCTTTGCTTGATAAGGTGCAAGTGCAGCTTTTACGTTTTTAACAGTACCTAAATAATTTTCTTTTTTATCCGCTGGTACAGTTTTTTCATTTGCTGGATTTAACCAATAATCTGCTTCGCGCTCATGAGCATAGATCGTTGCATTAGGAAATACGGCTTTTCCATTTTGAGCAATACCGCACACATGGTCTGGATGTAAGTGGGTCAATAAAACAGTTTTCACATTGGCAAGTTGATAGCCCGCTAATTCAAGATTTTTAGCAATTGAACCTAACTGTGGACCAAAACAACTCGCAGCTCCACTGTCAACAAGCGTCAAACTTTTACCATCATCAACCAAAAAGGCATTTACTGAAGTCTGAATCCCCTTCTCATTTACAGCAGCATATTTCGTTAAAATTTTAGTTTTTTCAGCCTGACTTAAATTTTTAAACAATTTAGGATCTAGATAAATAGTGCCATCGAGCAAGGAAGTTATCCGATAATTACCAAATTGATGATGGTAATATCCGGGTACTTGTTGAGCTGAAGCTGGTTCTGCATAGCTTATATGCAAGCTACCCATGATAAGTCCTAAGGCTACAAATAGTTTTTTCATCTCTTCTTCTCTATGGAGTTATAAAGTCAAAATCTTTAAAAAAGATTTAATATTTTTTTAAGGGCTGCACTATATAATGCATGAAAAGTGTCAAAAATATAAGTGAATGGATAGTTATTCTCCCTATAAAGGTAAAAGTGGCCTAAAGCGCATCTTGAACGCTACCAGTTATTCAATTTCAGGATTTAAAGCTGCTTACCAAAATGAAGCTGCATTTCGGCAAATTGTTTTAATTAATCTTGTACTCATCCCTGTCAGCTTTTTCCTTGATGTAACTCGCGGCGAACATGCCCTAATGATCATTGTCTGTTTGTTTGCCATCATTGTTGAGCTCTTCAACTCTGCCATTGAAGCAGTGGTTGATCGAGTTTCACTCGAGAAACACCAACTTTCCAAAAATGCAAAAGATATGGGTAGTGCCGCTCAGTTTGTTGCACTTTCTATTATTGTCGCCACTTGGCTTATTATTTTATTTGGATAAAAAAAACCATGCTTATAAGTAGATAAGCATGGTTGTAACAAAAGAGGAACTTCTAGCTGCTGTTCCTGTTTTAATTTTAGGGTTCTGAACTTAACTTATTCTTAAAATTATTGGAAAAATAAAAATAAAAAAATCCCTGCGAATGCAGGGATTTTTTTGGGTTAAAGCGTTGATGCGTTATTACATCATTCCGCCCATACCACCCATACCGCCCATATCTGGAGCAGCTGGTTTGTCTTCAGGAATGTCAGTAATCATACATTCTGTAGTTAACATTAAGCCAGCAACAGAAGCAGCGTGCTCAAGTGCAGAACGAGTTACTTTAGCTGGGTCAAGGATACCCATTTCCAACATATCACCATATTCGCCAGTTGCAGCGTTGTAACCGAAGTTACCCTCACCATTCTTAACAGCGTTGATAACTACAGATGGCTCATCACCAGCATTCGCAACGATTTGACGAAGTGGAGCTTCAATCGCACGGCGTAAAATGTTGATACCAGCTGTTTGATCTTCGTTAGCGCCTTTTAAGCCTTCAAGAGCATTTACAGCGCGAACAAGAGCAACACCACCACCAGCAACAACACCTTCTTCAACTGCTGCACGAGTTGCATGAAGTGCGTCGTCTACGCGGTCTTTCTTCTCTTTCATTTCAACTTCAGTTGCTGCACCGATTTTAATTACAGCAACACCGCCTGCTAACTTAGCAACACGTTCTTGTAATTTTTCACGGTCATATTCTGAAGTAGATTCTTCGATTTGAGCACGGATTTGTTGAACACGCTCAGCGATAGCAGCAGCATCACCAGCACCGTCAACAATAACTGTGTTTTCTTTAGAAACAGTAATTTTGTGCGCTGTACCTAAATCTTGAAGAGTTGCTTGTTCTAAAGACATACCAACTTCTTCAGAAATAACTGTTGCGCCAGTCAAGATCGCAATGTCTTGAAGCATTGCTTTACGACGGTCACCGAAACCAGGAGCTTTAACAGCACATACTTTGATGATACCGCGCATGTTGTTTACAACAAGAGTTGCAAGCGCTTCACCTTCAACATCTTCAGCGATGATAAGAAGTGGTTTACCAGTTTTAGCAACTGCTTCTAAAACAGAAATCAATTCACGAATGTTGCTGATTTTTTTATCAACAAGAAGGATGAACGGATTTTCAAGTTCAGCAGTTAAAGTATCTTGTTTGTTTGCAAAGTACGGAGAGATATAACCACGGTCAAACTGCATACCTTCTACAACGTCTAATGCGTCTTCGAAGCCAGAGCCTTCTTCTACAGTGATTACGCCTTCTTTACCTACTTTTTCCATTGCTTGAGCAATAAGTTTACCAACAGTAGTATCAGAGTTAGCAGAGATTGAACCTACTTGTTCAATTGCTTTGAAATCATCAGCTGGTTTAGCAATAGAACGGATATTTTCAACTACAGTTTTTACTGCAATGTCGATACCGCGTTTTAAATCCATTGGGTTCATACCAGCAGTTACTGATTTGATACCTTCATTTAAAATTGCTTGAGCAAGTACAGTTGCAGTTGTTGTACCGTCACCTGCGATGTCGTTAGTTTTGCTTGAAACTTCACGAACAAGTTGAGCACCCATGTTTTCAAACTTGTCTTTTAATGAAATTTCTTTTGCAACAGTTACACCGTCTTTAGTGATGTGCGGCGCACCGAAAGAGCGGTCGATCACAACGTTACGGCCTTTAGGACCTAAAGTCACTTTAACCGCATCTGCAAGTACGTTTACCCCTGCAATCATTTTTGAGCGAGCTGAATCACCAAATTTTACGTCTTTAGCTGACATATTAAACTCCGAATCTTTTTAAATACTGAATCTGATAATGAATTGAGTTATGGATCGATTAGCCTTCTAATACAGCTAAGATGTCTGACTCTTTCATGATTAAGAGTTCTTCACCATTTACTTTAACTGTTGTACCCGCATAAGTACCAAATAACACCTTGTCACCAACTTTAACATCCAAAGCACGTACGCCGTTATCAGTGATTTGACCATTGCCTACTGCAATTACTTCACCTTGAGATGGTTTTTCAGCAGCAGAACCTGGCAATAAAATACCGCCAGCAGTTTTGGTTTCTTCTTCTACGCGACGAATCACAACGCGATCATGTAATGGACGAATGTTGCTCATAATTAACTCCATCAGACTTAGTCTTTTTGATTAATCGTTATTGCTTTAATCCAGAGCAATAACAAAATATTTAGATGTCACTTTTGTGGGGATGAAAAAAATGGCTTCAAGGGGAAATAAGAAAAATTTTTCTCTTTTTTGAATATTTTTTAAACAATCAATTATTTAAGCTCATCTAAACCAAATCAATATGAAGTGAATTCAGCCAACTGTTCATTAAACCAATAATGCTGAATTTTTCCTTCATTTGAAATTGTATTAAAGCTATTTGGATTATGATGATATAAGCGAGTAGAAGTTGCTGTACCTGCATGTATATCAAAAATAGGATGATCTATTTTTAAAGAATAAATCTGAGTTAAATCATATATAGCTGTTTTATGGAGATGCCCATGTAACATTCCAAATAGACCAGTTGTACTCCACTTTTCTAAAGCGATTTTGCCTAGAACCGGACAATCTTTTATTCCATGCTTATTATCAGGCGGCGTATAAAAGGGTTGATGAAAAACAACCAGCTTTATTTTATTTTTAGGTCCCCTGTCTAAACGCTCATAAGTAGCTTGAATTTGTTCAATCGAAATATGCCCACGCGTATGATAACGACGGCGTATACTGTTTACGCCTACAATATAAAAATGTTCAGTTTCTAAAGTCGGCTCTAATTCACCAAAAAAATATCGATAACGGGTAAATGGAGAAAAAAAACGGTTCCAGACATGATACAAAGGTATATCGTGGTTACCAGGCACCACAAGATAAGGAATATTGAGGCTATCTAAATACTGTCGACATTTAAAAAATTGTTCATACTTGGCGCGTTGAGTAATATCGCCGCTCACAACAATCACTTCAGGCTGTTGCTGAATACAAAAATCACTTATTGCCTCTAAACACTCTTTTTTTTCTGTCCCAAAGTGTAAATCAGACAGATGTAGTAACATTCGGCACCATAATATTTAAAGCATTTTTTTCTACAGTGAAATTTAAAGGAGGTTTCATCTCTATGATTTCTCCATCTAAGGCCACTGTGAGTTTGGTTTTCTTTGCACATTCAACAATGACATGATCAGCACAAAAACTATATACATCTTGTGCATCTTCAACTTTACCTTGAACCCATTGCCAAAGCATATTTAGTAAACTCAGCTTATCACTTTTTGTAATTACAACTCCAGCGACTCTTCCCTGTGCTGCACATTCTGCAATTCTGAGCTTCATATCACATAGTTGCAATTGGTTATTTCCAAAGAAAATAAGCGGCGCTTTAACTGGGTATTTCTTGCCATCTACAGTTATAGAAAGCTTCATTGATTTATTTTCTCTCAATAAAACATCTAAAGCTGAGGTATAGGCATGTAAAGGCAGTCTTCCTAAATATTTATTGTAGAGTTCGCGTTTTTTGATAAAAAGAGGATATAAACCTAAACTGGCATTATTTAGATAAATATGATCATTAATAACTGCTACATGTACTGACCTAGGTTTACCTGTTGCAATAACCTCTGCTGCCTCTAAAAGGTCTAACGGAATCTCTAAAACTTTAGCAACATAATTAAAAGTCCCTAAAGGCAGAATTCCCATGGGAATAGAAGTATTTTTAAGTTTAGTTGCAACCGCATTTAAAGTACCATCTCCTCCTGCCGCAACAACCACTCCTGTATTTTCATTTTGTGAATGTCGATGAATAACATTATTTATCAAATCATCAAATAATGTATTTTCATTTAATTCAAATACTTGTATTTCAAAACCATATTCTGTAAATACAGTCATGAGCTGCTCATAGACGTCTTCATGTTTTGAAGCATGAAATCCTGATTTTTCGTTATAGATGATTGAAAGAGGTTTCAAAGGCCGCATTTTATTATCGTAAAGTCAGTTCTTTATTCTATTTTGTATATAAAATCGCCTATTAAAAGTCTCTTTATGTAAATTTTGAATGAGCTTCATTTGTATAATCAATAATAATTCTCAAAAAAATTTTTCAAGACTAATTCATTGATTTTAAACAAAATAATTTAGATAAATAACATACATATAACATAAAAATATAAAAGCAAAAACCTTATAAAAACATATAAACATATGATTTTCATTAAAAAATAAAGAAAACTCCAAATATCTGCTAGTTAGTCTTTAGTCTTATTTTTTTTATGATTTTATGCTTTAATACAGCCACTTTTTTATTTGATCTTTCATTGTATCCCAATGAATGACTTGTACGTTGTACATATTTTGAATAGGCCTCACCATGACCACAGTGAACGCACCAGAATTCGTTCGTCATCCTAAGCTTATAGCATGGGTTGAAGAAATTGCAAACTTAACCAAACCAGCAAAAATCGAATGGTGTGACGGAAGCGAAGAAGAGTATCAACGTCTAATCGACTTGATGATCGCTAACGGCACCATGCAGAAATTAAACCAAGAAAAACATCCTGGTTCTTATCTTGCAAATTCTGACCCATCTGACGTTGCGCGTGTTGAAGATCGTACTTACATCTGCTCTCAAAATAAAGAAGATGCTGGTGCGACAAACAACTGGGAAGATCCAGCTGTTATGCGTGAAAAATTAAATGGTTTATTTGAAGGTTCAATGAAAGGCCGTACCATGTACGTTGTTCCTTTCTCTATGGGTCCTTTAGGTAGCCATATTGCTCACATTGGTATCGAATTAACTGACTCTCCTTATGTAGCTGTTAGCATGCGTAAAATGGCACGTATGGGTAAAGCAGTTTATGACGTATTAGGTACAGATGGCGAGTTTGTTCCTTGCGTACATACAGTAGGTGCTCCACTTGCTGAAGGTCAAAAAGATGTTGCTTGGCCTTGTAACCCAGAGAAATATATCGTTCATTACCCAGAAACTCGCGAAATCTGGTCTTTCGGTTCTGGTTACGGCGGTAACGCGTTACTTGGTAAAAAATGTTTAGCTCTTCGTATCGCTTCTGTCATGGGACGCGAACAAGGTTGGTTAGCTGAACACATGCTTATTCTTGGTGTAACTAACCCTCAAGGTGAAAAACACTACATCGCTGCTGCATTCCCGTCTGCTTGTGGTAAAACAAACTTTGCAATGTTAATTCCACCAGCAGGTTATGAAGGTTGGAAAATCGAAACTGTAGGTGACGATATTGCTTGGATTAAACCAGGTGAAGATGGTCGCTTATATGCGATTAACCCTGAAGCTGGTTTCTTCGGTGTAGCACCTGGTACAAATACCAAAACTAACCCGAACTGTATGGCAACTCTTCACAAAGACGTTATCTATACAAACGTAGCAGTAACTGACGATGGTCAAGTATGGTGGGAAGGTCTTTCTAAAGAAGTTCCAGCAAACTTAACTAACTGGAAAGGTCAACCTCACGTAAACGGCGAAAAAGCAGCACATCCAAATGCTCGTTTCACTGTTGCAGCAGGTCAATGTCCATCTATCGATGCTGATTGGGAAAACCCAGCAGGTGTTCCAATTTCTGCATTCATCTTCGGTGGTCGTCGTGCAGATACAGTACCTTTAGTTTCTGAAGCTTTCGACTGGGTTGACGGTGTATATAAAGCGGCAACTATGGGTTCTGAAACTACTGCTGCTGCTGTTGGTCAACAAGGTATTGTTCGCCGTGACCCATTCGCGATGCTTCCATTTGCTGGCTATAACATGGCTGACTACTTTGACCACTGGTTAAACCTTGGTGCGAAAGTAAGTGAAAAAGCTGAAGCTTCTGGCAACAAATTACCAAAAATCTTCAACGTAAACTGGTTCCGTCGTGATGCTGAAGGCAACTTCGTATGGCCTGGTTTTGGTCAAAACATGCGTGTTCTTGAGTGGATCATTGATCGTTGTGAAGGTCGTGCGAACGCTGTTGAAACACCTATCGGTTTTGTTCCAACATATGAAGACTTGAATTGGGAAGGTACTGAGTTCACTAAAGAACAATTTGACCTCATCACAAATCAAGATAAAGACCAATGGGTTACTGAAATTGAAAGCCACACTGAGTTATTCAATAAACTTGGCGAACGCTTACCTAAAGCATTAAAAGAACGTCAAGCAGCTTTACTTGAAGCTGTAAAAACTGGCTTCTAATTACTCTATATAAAAAAGGTCGCCATGTGCGACCTTTTTTATTATGCGGCATCGTCTTTTAATCGACGTTCAGATAAATAAGCTTCTAAAACTTTTACCTGTTTTTCATCAAATGCCAAACCTAATTTAGATCTGCGCCAAAGTATATCTTCTGCTGTGTGAGCCCATTCATATTCACACAAATATCTGACTTCACACTCAAACAAATCATGGCCAAAATGTTGACCCAATTGTTCTATAGCATTTCGCTCTTTAAGCATATTCCACACTCTTGTGCCATATGCATGAGCCCAACGGTTGGCAAGCGAGTCAGAAATTCCACTTACACGTGTTTTAATCTGATTGATTAAATCCTCTAGGGTTGTCCAGTTTTCGGCGCCAGGTAATGCTTCATGTGCAGTCCATTCCTCTGCCATGTCATTAAAAAACGGAGCCAGATGCTCTAAAGCAGCTTCGGCTAATTTTCGGTAAGTTGTAATCTTGCCCCCAAACACTGAGAGCAATGGTGTGGTTTTATCTTCTGCCTGTAGAGCCAAAGTATAATCGCGTGTAATTGCAGATGGATTATCCGACTCATCATCACATAAAGCACGCACACCCGAGTACTGACTTACAATATCAGCTCGCGTCAACTGCTTTTTAAAATGTGAATTTGTCACTGTCAAAAGGTAATCGATTTCCACATCAGTAATCTCTACTTTTTGTGGGTCACCTGTGTATTCCTGATCTGTTGTACCAATGAGGGTATATTTTTCTAAATAAGGAATTGCAAAAACGATCCGTCGATCTTCGTTTTGCATAATAAAGGCCTTATGACAGTCATATAATTTTGGCACAACAATATGACTTCCTTGTATAAGCCTAATTTGATAAGGCGAACTTAAACCCAAGTTTTTACTAATAATTTCTTCAACCCAAGGCCCCGCCGCATTTACAATAGCTCGTGCACGTATCTGATAAAACTCAGCTCCGCTTTGTAACTCCAGATGCCACAATTCCTGTTGTCTATAAGCCTTAACACAACGTGTACGTGTAACGACTTTCGCCCCTTTCTCTTTAGCTTGTAGTGCATTTAACACCACAAGACGCGCATCATCTACAGTACAGTCAGAATATTCAAAACCACGTGTTATCGCTGGTTTTAAAGGGCTGTCTTCTTTGAAATAAATGAGATTTGATCCTAATAATTTTTCTCGTTTTCCCAAATGATCATAAAAAAATAGACCTGCTCGAATTAGCCATGCAGGGCGTAAATGGGGTCGATGAGGCATGATAAAACGCATTGGTTTAATAATATGTGGTGCTTTAGCTAGCAATACTTCACGCTCTGCTAATGCTTCTCTGACCAGCCTGAATTCTTTATGTTCTAAATAACGTAGGCCGCCATGAATTAATTTGCTGCTAGCAGATGAGGTATGGCTGGCTAAATCATCTTTTTCACATAAGAATACCGATAATCCGCGCCCTGCTGCATCATTGGCAATACCAACACCATTAATACCGCCACCAATTACAGCAATATCATATATTTTTGAATAATCATTAGGTTGTACTTTCATTTCTCATGTTCTTTTTATTGTTGATCTTATAAAAATTAAAACATCAAATTGATGAAACAACAATCAAAAAAGTAGAATAATCAATTTTGCATCCTCTAGCATTTAACTATCCATTGACTACCCTACTATTGAATTCAACTAGTTAAGAAAAAGTTCAATCCTCTGCCCAATTTTGACTACGCTTAACTGCTTTTAGCCAACCTTTATAAATGAGTTCAGCTTGTTCAGAAGGCATTTTCGGTTCAAATACTTTTTCTATGGCAGATTTATTTCTTAACTCATGAAGATCTTGCCAAAAACCAGTTGCCAGCCCTGCCAGGAAAGCTGCACCCAATGCTGTAGTTTCTTTCATTATTGGACGCTCTACCGGTGTCGTTAAAATATCGGCCTGAAATTGCATCAAGAAATTATTTTCCGTTACTCCTCCATCAACACGGAGTGTACGAAGCTCTTCTTCTGCATCTTGTTGCATGGCGTCTAAAACATCTCGAGTTTGAAAGGCTATAGACTCTAGAGTTGCACGAATAATATGTTCAATACTAGCCCCACGCGTCAGACCAAAAATTGCGCCGCGAGCTGTCGGGTCCCAATACGGTGCTCCTAACCCGGTAAAAGCAGGTACTACATATACACCATTATTATCCTTTACACGTGTTGCATAAAGCTCGGAATCCTTAGCATTCTTAATAACCTTTAATTCATCACGTAACCACTGTACGCAAGAACCACCGTTAAATACGGCACCCTCTAAGGCATAGTTCACCTCACCACTCGCACCACAGGCAATAGTTGTGAGTAATCCATGCTCTGAACGGACAATCTTTTTACCCGTATTCATGAGTAGAAAACAGCCAGTACCGTAGGTATTTTTAGCCTGTCCCGACTCAACACACATTTGACCAAAAAGCGCAGCCTGCTGATCACCCGCGATTCCGGCAATTGGGATCCCTACTTCTTGTCCACTAATGGTATGTGTATATCCATAAACCTCAGATGAACTACGAACCTCCGGCAACATTGCTCTAGGAATATCTAAAGCTTGTAAAAGTTTTTCATCCCACTCAAGCTTTTCGATATCAAACAGCATGGTTCGAGATGCATTGGTAAAATCAGTGACATGAACAGCACCATTAGTTAGTTTCCAAATGAGCCAGGTGTCCACCGTACCGAATAATAACTCTCCCCGCTCAGCACGCTCACGGCTGCCTTCAACATGATCCAAAATCCATTTAATTTTTGTGGCCGAGAAATATGGATCAATGACTAAACCGGTGGTCTTACGGATATATTCTTGCCAACCTGCTTTATACAATTGATTGCATATTTCGGTTGTTTGTCGGCTTTGCCAAACAATCGCATTGTAAATAGGTCTTCCTGTTTTTTTGTCCCAGACAATGGTGGTTTCCCGCTGGTTTGTAATTCCAATTGCCGCAACTTGCTCACTCTTGATGCCAGCTTGAGCCAATGCTTCGACCCATACAGCACTTTGAGTTGCCCAAATTTCCATAGGATCATGCTCAACCCAACCTGGCTGAGGGTAAATCTGGGTAAATTCTCTTTGAGCAATACTGACAACGTTCGCATCATGATCTAAAACAATTGCTCTTGAGCTTGTTGTTCCCTGATCAAAAGCGACAATATATTTTTTCGGGCAATTTGACATCTGAATGTCCCTTTCATTTTCCACACACATCTAGCCCACAATGCAAAAACATCATGCCTAACTGTATTTATTTAAAATTTTCTTTGGAATATATCATTATTTTTAAGTGGCATAGGGTTTCTTCGTCCAAACATTACCCATTCTTTATCAATTTTTTACTGCATGGAAAAAAGTAATAAGAAAAATATTGAAATTAGAAGATAAAAATATGCTGATCGCCTAATTTGAAATCACATAAATATTCAACTTATTCCTTTGCTTAAATAATAAACATTGTTTTACAGACATAAAAAAAATAAAGTGAAATACTCCTGTAGATAATATGTAAAAACGGAATAAATCTTCTCTTTTTTAGCATTCAACCCAAGCGAAACATGGAGCGAATCATGGTTGATCAACCTTCTACCGCAACAACTCCACATTCTAATTTAGATACAAAAACCCGTCTAAAATCAATTTTGGGCGGTTCTGCCGGTAACCTTGTCGAATGGTACGACTGGTATGTATATGCCGCATTTACGCTCTATTTTGCTCATGCATTTTTCCCAAAAGGAAGTCAAACCGCCCAACTTCTTCAAGCTGCCGCTATTTTTGCAGTGGGTTTCCTTATGCGTCCCATTGGCGCATGGATTATGGGGATCTATTCTGATCGTAAAGGACGTAAAGCGGGCCTTACGCTTTCCGTTACTTTAATGTGTATCGGTTCGCTACTGATTGCTGTTACACCTTCCTACGAAAGTATAGGCGTATTTGCTCCATTGCTTTTGGTTATTGCACGTTTAATTCAAGGCTTAAGTGTAGGCGGTGAATATGGTGCAAGTGCAACGTATTTAAGTGAAATGGCAGAAAAAGATCGACGTGGTTTTTTCTCAAGCTTCCAATATGTCACTTTAATTGCAGGACAGCTTACAGCTTTATGCGTACTACTCATCTTGCAAATGATACTCACCGAAGAACAACTGCATGACTGGGGATGGCGTGTTCCGTTTTTCATCGGAGCCCTTTTAGCTATTGTGGTGTTCCGTATTCGTCGTGGCTTATTGGAAACTCAATCCTTTAAAAACGCTCAAGCAGAAACAGATCAGCCGAAATCAGGAATGTTTGCTTTATTTAAACATTATCCTAAAGAGGCCTTCACCGTATTATTCCTAACTGCTGGTGGTACTTTAGCTTTTTATACTTACACCACCTATTTACAGAAATATTTAGTGAATACTTCTGGTTTTACCAAGCCTGAGGCTACTCAAATTACCACTTTAGCCTTATTCATCTTTATGTGCTTACAGCCATTGGCAGGTGCCTTATCAGATCGGATTGGCCGTAAACCGCTTATGATCGCCTTCGGGGTCACAGGTGTTTTATTCACTTATATTTTGTTTGATACACTTGCAAACACGCATAACTACTGGACTGCTTTCTGGCTATGTTTAGGTGGACTGGTTATGGTAACCGGCTACACATCAATTAATGCTGTAGTGAAGGCTGAACTTTTCCCTGCACATATTCGAGCTTTAGGTGTCGCATTACCTTATGCAATTGCGAATACTTTATTTGGTGGTACAGCCGAGTTTTTCGCATTAAGTTTTAAAGAAGCCGGGCACGAATCATGGTTCTTTATTTACGTCAGTATCATGATTTTCATTTCATTGCTGATTTATATCTTCATGAAAGACACCAAGCATCATTCAAAAATTAAAGAACATTAAAATTCTTCAATTAGAGCTAATATCATAAGTGAATGTTAGCTCTAACTTAGTGAATAAGCTCCAACAACGTTTCTATTTTATGAGATACTTCATATAAGAAAATAAGGACGATACTGATGAATAAAAGTATTCTATGTTTGGCATTAAGTAGTATGTTCATTTTAACTGCCTGTCAGACTACGCCTCGACAATATAATGGTTCAACTGGCTACCAGATTGAAAACCAAACAAAAACTTCAGCGACTTTAGCTTACACTTTAGCTGGTCGTAGTAACCAGCAACTTGATGAGCGTAAATTGCAACGTGCTTGTCAAAATGTGTTAGGTGCTCAGAAAGTTTATAAATTATCAATTTTAAGCATCAATGAAATTCCTAATCCAGTTAAAGATGAGCATTACGGAATTCAACTAGGTGAAACCCGCGCTTCTTTTGGCTTATCAAATACACCTAGCTTAAATAATGGTGAAGATTATGCGACACGCCAAGCACTTGAAGCACGTCCAAGTACATTAAAAGTCGTTCGTTATACTTGTTCATAATATAAAAAAGACGCTGTTTTTACAGCGTCTTATAAAAACTTACATTTCTAAATTCTTTCGCCTCATCCAGATCTGGCCAAGTTGTTGCACTTCTTTCTTCAATTTTTTCATATTTTGGATGACTAAAATTTTTAACACGGCTATCTGCTACCCATACTTCAGGTGCAAATTTTAAAAATTCGTCTAAGAAAAAGCGATTACATTGGTCATATAACACATCGGCAGCAAGTAAAACATCGACTTGTTCAGCCTTATATAAATCATCCAAATATTCGAGTTCTACATCATTAAGTAAAGCATTTTCACGGCAAGCATTTAAACTGACCTGATCAATATCACAGCAGATTACGCGTTTTGCTCCTGCCATTTTTGCAGCAATTGCCACTACACCAGAACCTGCTCCGAAATCTAACACCACTTTATCTTTAACATGGTGCGGCCCTGCAAGTATCCACTGAGCCATCGCCAAGCCTGATGCCCAACAGAAAATCCAATACGGCGTGTCATTCCAGATACGGCGAATAACTTCGTCATCCAATCGATCAGTTGGAAAAACAGGTGGAATCAACCATAAAGAAATTGGAGTTTCTGGCAACTGTTGTGCCATTAATTCACAATGAGGAATGACTTCATGTAAGGCTTGAAGTAAATGTTCAGGGGCTTTGGACAGTTGAAAGGTGCAGCTCATAAATAAGCTCAACAATTTATAATTACTATTTGATCATCTGCATCGCGAGCAAGACTAAAACAGTAGCTTAAAGCATGATAGTGGCTAGTTACTAAAAATACGTTAGTTCAATTCCACTGCTTTAATTAGTGCAACCGTTTTGGTCTTGCGTAGCATTCGCTACTCATCCCGAAAGAAAAGTAACATACGAGCTCCTAACATTTGCGTTAAACGGTAGGACGCCGCCGTGAATAAATTAAATTAACCTAAAGCTTTTTCAGCAGCTTCTACAGTTTGACGAATCAAAGTTGTAATGGTCATTGGACCAACACCACCCGGTACTGGTGTATAAGCAGAAGCAATTTCTTCAATACCTTGTAATTGAATATCGCCTACACCACCGCCATCACGCGGATGGAAACCAGCGTCTACAACAACTGCACCTTGTTTAATCCAGTCTTTTTGAATAAGTTCAGCTTTACCTACAGCACCAACAATAATGTCAGCTTGTTTCACAAGCTCAGGTAAGTTTTGTGTACGTGAATGACAAATCGTTACTGTCGCATTTGCTTGTAACAACATCATTGCCATTGGTTTACCTAAAATTGCTGAACGGCCAACTACAACCGCGTGTTTGCCAGCAATTTCGATATTGTTTTCTTTAAGAATCGTCATAATGCCAGCAGGAGTCGCTGAACCATATGCAGCTTCACCCATTGCCATACAGCCAAAACCAAGGCAAGTTACGCCATCTACATCTTTTGCTAAAGAGATCGCATCAAAACATGCGCGCTCATCAATTTGTGCAGGAACTGGATGCTGTAAAAGAATACCGTGAACATCTGGATTGGCATTAAGCTTTTCAATTTCAGCTAATAATTGTTCTGTTGTGGTTTCTTGTGGTAATTCGATTTTTAATGAATCCATACCTACTCGGCGGCAGGCATTCCCTTTCATACGTACATAAGTTGCAGAAGCACCATCATCCCCAACCAAAATAGTCGCTAAAATTGGGGTACGACCTGTTTTCGCTTTTAAAGCTTCAACACGTACCAACAAATTTTCTTCAATTTGCTTTGCTAATGCACGACCGTCTAAAACCAATGCCACAGCACATCTCCAAGGTAGACATGAATTTAATGTGCCAATAATACATGATAATTTCGACAATTTTATTCTAGATGTTGTTTTTATGTGCATCTTCGCTCAAAACAGTATTGTTTTTTTTGTAAAGGTTGCTAATATGTGCATCACCAAATGCAGGCGGGGTGGCAGAGTGGTCATGCAGCGGACTGCAACTCCGTGGACGCCGGTTCGATTCCGACCTCCGCCTCCAAATTTGGTAAAGCCCGGGTGGTGAAATAGGTAGACACAGGGGATTTAAAATCCCCCGCCCTCAAAGCGTGCCGGTTCGAGTCCGGCCCCGGGCACCATCTTCAAGTACTGAATATGGTGTCATAAAGAATCCAGCGTAAGCTGGTTTTTTTATGCCTAAAAAAAGGGCTACTATGTAACCCTCTATTTTTTAATTTTAAGCCGTCTTTTGACCTTGTTTTAACGGCATCAAATTCAGATCCAATACAATATCGTTTTGTCTACTTGAATCTATCTGATATTCGGTATTTTTAATTGAATCTACAAATCTCCACTCAGAATGAACTTGCGCCTGATCTAGAGTAACCAACAAGTATCCTCGTTGATTTAAATTACAATAAACCAATTCATCAATTAATGTAGTAAATGCAAATTCAAACTGTTGAAGCTGAGCCAGTGGAATACTTAAATATTTTTCCAAACCTGGAGACGATACAGAACTCGTCGCTAATTCAACTCCAACGTATTTCCCTTTCTGGCTATATAAATAAGATGCCCATGCATTATGTGTATCCCCGACTAACACAATGATCTTTTTATTAAACTCGGCCAATTTATCGTACACAAACTCTCGCTCAGCATAGTAACCATCCCAAGCATCGAGATTATATGGCGCAACCGTCATAATTCTTGCTTTTTCTTGGGCTGTTAATGTCGGATCATTTTGTTGTAAACGAAGTTTTAAAGCGACCAACTCGGTAATTTGTGCATTCATCTTAGCAAGCGCATCAGGCGAAGTTCCTCCTGAAGTAATTTGCCCTAAAGACGCCAACAACTCAGCTGGAATCCACATTTTACTCATTAAAACTTGCTGCCCTACTACATTCCATGTTGCTGTAGATTGCTTTAATTTATCAACCAACCAATCTCTTTGTGTATACCCCATCAAAGTACGCACCGGATTAGTTAAATCTGCCTGAAACTTTGCAATATCCAAGCCTGTAGCCGTCATGTAGTCTGTATATGCAAGCTGCTTATCACGCGCAATAATACGCGTATCTAGCATGGTTAACTGAACAAGAGAGCCAAAATTAAACTGGCGATAAATATTTAAATGATCTGTACTAGAAACTGGACGAATTGGCATCCATTCAAAATAAGCCTGTAGAGCAGCTAATTTACGGTCCGAAAAAGCCCCTTCATTACTTTGATGATTTTCCGCCCCCTCACGCCAAGCATCATTTGCCAACTCATGGTCATCCCAAATCACAATAAAAGGATGGCGCTGATGAGCTGCTTGCAAATCTTTATCTTGACGATAAAGCGCATAACGTTTGCGGTAATCATCTAATTTAATAATTTCTTTATTATTATCGGCAGGTAAATTACGGCCTAGTTTTATTGCATCTTCCGTCGCATAGCCATCTGAACCATATTCATAAATATAGTCACCCAAATGAATAATGACATCGACGTTTTGTTTTGCCATTTCACGATAAACATAAAAGTAACCCGCAGGATAGTTAGAACAAGAACATACTGCAAAGCTCACTTTATTGGTGGATGTTGGTAATGTTTTCGTCTGCCCAACTGGTGAAACTTTATTACCAAATTTAAAACGGTAGTAGTACACCGTATCTGCTTGTAACCCAGCTGCATCAACTTTCACTGTAAAGTCATCAGTCTTGCTTGTTTCAACCATTCCCGTCTTTAAATTTTGTTTAAACTGATTATCGGTTGAAATTTCCCATACAACTTTTAAGCGCACCCCAGAGTCTGTCGGTGTTACTCGTGTCCACAAAATAACTTTATCTTGTAGTGGATCCCCGCTTGCGACACCATGAAGAAAATCTGCTTGTATTTCTGGGCTTTCATCATCTGAGCCATCATTACAACCTGTAAAAGCAACAGGTATAGATAAAGCCCCAAAACCGAGTAGACTTTTTTGAATTAATTCTCGGCGTGAAATTTTCTCTGACATAAAATTACCTAAGTTTTAAGCAATGAGTGTCTTAAACTTAAGTAGAGAAGATGAACAACTGATCTCAGTTTGATGAACAAATCATGACATAAATTGGTTAATTTATAGAAATACTGATAAGAACTGATTGAAAATAAAGCAAACTCTCTGTTTTTCTCTTGCCAATCGCGCACTTGTCCTCTATTATTGCGCACATGCCCGGGTGGTGAAATAGGTAGACACAGGGGATTTAAAATCCCCCGCCCTCAAAGCGTGCCGGTTCGAGTCCGGCCCCGGGCACCATTTTCAACTATTGAATTTGGTGCCATAAAGAATCCAGCGTAAGCTGGTTTTTTTATGCCTGATGAAAATAATGCCATGATCAGAATATTAATATTTATATCCGCTCTACTCTTTTTTATACCCTTTGCAAATGCCAAAGATATATTTAACGGTACAATCTTGTTCAAAAATAATGATTGGCACTTTGTACGCTGCTCTATTACTCAAGATGACTATCTAATTGAAGCCCCTCAAGAGATATTTACTCAATTTAAAGAGCTACAGCAGCAACAAAAAAACTATTGGGTCAGCGTGTTGGCAGAAGTAAATGAACAGCAGAATGGAAATTTAATTTTAAAAATTGAGAAAATAGACGAAGTTCACTTAGACGAGACATGTCATTTATTAGATACTCTCAAAAATTTTGAAAATCGAGAGTAATCACCACTCTCGATTCATCACCAACTCTTCCATTTCCAGATCCAAATATCCTGCATCTTGTACCACCATCATCATTGCCTCAGCAATATAATCAGCAGCACTATCATCAAGCGATGAGTCTAGATCTTCGAACTGTGGCTTCATTTCATTAATTTCATTTACAGTTTGATGAGCGTATCGATAGATATCTTGCTCAGCTAACGCAGGTTTTTGAACTTTTTTAGCAAATTGCTCAATAAGCTGCTTGAGTTCAGCGACCAAAATATCTGGATAATATTCATCATCAAACATTGGGAGAAGTAAGTCTTCAAACATACAAAAGTTTACACAACAGCAAAAACTTGCCGCTTATAACATATTTTCGTAAAAATCACGAGATATTTACCCGATTCACTCATCCACTCTATTTTAATGAGCACTGAGTGAGTCCAATTTTATAACGTCATTATTCAGACTTGCTGCATCGCTTTCCAAACTAAAATTGCTTCATGCATTTCCTTTACATCATGCGCTCTTACAATGGATGCTCCCTGCTGAATACTAAGCAAATGCCCAGTTACACTTCCCACAGCACGTTGATCTGCAGGAGCGCCTTGTAAAGCTTCACCTATGAAACGTTTACGAGAAAGGCCAGATAAAATTGGATAACCAAGTTCATTAAGTTTCCAAAATTCTTTTAATAGTTTTAAATTTTGCTGGGCATTTTTCGCAAAGCCAAATCCAGGATCAACAATAATATTGTGCTTTTTTACCCCAGCAGCCAAAGCCTCATCAATACGCTGTTGCAACTCTTGCATCACATCGAGTGTTACATCAGTGTACTGATCCAACTGATTCATTGTCGTTGGTTCACCGCGCATATGCATAATTACTACAGGTATATCTAATTCTACGGCAGTTTTTAAAGCATTGGGACGTGTTAAGGCACGGACATCATTCCAGATATGTGCCCCTGCTGCTTTTGCTGCGCGAATAACTTCTGGCTGACTTGTGTCGATCGACAAAATAACGTTATGGTGAGATAAAGCTTCAACGACAGGTACCACACGACGCACTTCTTCCTCTACTGCAACTTCTGAAGCACCAGGTCGGGTAGACTCCCCCCCAATATCAATAATAGTCGCGCCTTGCTCAATCATACTAAGTGCATGACTAACCGCTTGGTCTAATTGGTTATGTTTGCCACCATCACTGAACGAATCAGGAGTAACATTTAAGATACCCATAACATGGGGCTGAGATAAATCTAATTGAAGCTGTCCACACTGTAAAATCTGCTTTGGTAAAGATATTAACTGCATAAAAAGCTCCGGATCAAAATCAGCGGCTATTTTAGCAAGTAAGCTTTACATGCTGTCGATTTCTTTTCAGCTTTATCCAAAGTTAAGACAAATAAAAAAAGCCACATAACTGTGGCTTTTTTATTTGTCTTAACTTAATTCATCGCTGGTAATGGCGGCGGAGTAGATGGACCATCTTTTGGTGGTTCAAACGCAGATACCGGATTTTCAGCAATATAAACTTTAGGTGGTTGAGGTTCTCGACCTTCCATGATGTCACGGATTTGGTCACGATCAATAGTTTCCCATTCCATCAACGCTTTAACCATTGCGTGTGCGATATCTTTATTATTTTCCAAGATATCACGAGCAACTTTATACTGTTCATCTAAAATACGGCGTACTTCCTGATCAACTTGTTGTTGAGTTGCCTCAGAAATTGTACGGCTACCTACGTTACCGAAGAAACCATTTTGGTTTTCATCTTCGTAAACCATTACGCCCATTTTGTCAGACATACCGTACTTCGTTACCATCGCACGAGCCATTTTTGTAGCGCGTTCGAAGTCATTTGAAGCACCAGTCGATTGCTGTTGAATGAAGACTTCTTCAGCAATACGTCCACCAAACAAAATTGCAATTTCATTTAGCATTTTGTCTTTATAGTGGCTTATCTGATCTTGTTCAGGTAACTGCCAAGTTACACCTAAAGCCCAACCACGCGGCATAATTGTTACCTTATGCACAGGGTCAGTGCCCGGTAAAATCTCAGCAACAATTGCATGTCCAGCTTCATGGTAAGCAGTTGCACGACGCTCTTCTTCACGTAGAACCATTGATTTACGTTCAGGACCCATATAGATCTTGTCTTTTGCATCTTCAAAGTCATGCATATCGACAGTGTTCTTATTGCGGCGAGCAGCAAACAGAGCAGCTTCATTTACAAGGTTTGCCAACTGAGCACCAGAGAAACCAGGCGTACCACGAGATAAAACTTTAACGTCTACACCAGTAACTGAAGGCAATTTTTTCAAATGTACATTCAGAATTTGTTCACGACCACGGATGTCAGGTAAACCAACCATAACTTGACGGTCGAAGCGGCCTGGACGTAACAATGCTTTATCTAATACGTCAACACGGTTAGTCGCAGCAATAACGATTACGCCTTCATTACCTTCGAAACCGTCCATCTCTACGAGCATTTGGTTTAAGGTTTGCTCACGTTCATCATGACCACCACCTGTACCTGAACCACGGTGACGACCTACTGCGTCAATCTCATCAATAAAGATAATACATGGCGCATGACGTTTTGCTTGTTCAAACATATCACGGACACGGGACGCACCCACACCCACAAACATCTCAACAAAGTCAGAACCAGAAATGCTAAAGAATGGAACTTTTGCTTCACCAGCAATTGCTTTGGCTAATAACGTTTTACCAGTACCTGGAGGACCAACCATAAGCACGCCACGTGGAATAGTAGCGCCCAAGCGTTTGAATTTTGCAGGATCTTTTAAGAAATCTACAATTTCCACAACTTCTTGTTTCGCTTCATCACAACCGGCAACGTCAGCAAAAGTCACTTTGATTTGGTCTTCAGAAAGCATTTTTGCCTTCGACTTACCAAAACTCATCGGACCATTTTTGCCGCCTGCACCACCACCCATGTTACGCATAAAGAACATGAATAACAAAATGATTAACAGTACAGGGAAACTAGCAATGAGAAGTTGCATCAAAATGCCTTGACGTTGTGGTGCTGTGCCCTCTACAACAACATTTTGCTTGTTTAAGCTTGGCATAAGTTCAGTGTCTTCAACTTGCGGACGAACAGTTTCAAACTGAGATCCGTTAGTTTTTTCACCACTAATATTTAAACCGTCAATCGTGACTTGCTTAATTTGGCCAGCATTCACCGCTGCAACAAAATCTGAATATTTCATTGCAGTTGGCTTATTGCGGTCACTGATATTACTGAAAATTAAAATCAGAACACCAAGTATTATTAGCCACAATACGGCATTCTTGAAGTAATCGCTCAAAGCTTTATTCCCATATCAATCTAATTTGATCATGCCCAAACTTGGCCGATCGTCTTAAAAACAGCAATTGTCTTGCTTGCGGATAACCTAAAAGATACAAAATGCACAATTTTTAGGAGCTTGGCAAGTAAACTTTATTGCAATGCTTTCTTACGCCCTTGTCCAACCAAAAAAACTTCTTTAGATCGTGCCCGAGAAGCTGCTGGTTTTGCTGTTTTTAACACATCAAAACTATCAACGACTTGTTTACGAAACTCATCAAATCCTGCGCCTTGGAACACTTTAACAACAAACTGTCCATTTGGACCCAAGACTTTCTGAGCAAAGTCTAAAGCAAGTTCACACAAGTAAATCTGTCGAGGTTGATCAACAGCCCTATTACCTGATGTATTGGGGGCCATATCAGAAATTACAATGTCTACTTGTCTTCCGTTTAAAATATTTAACAATTTTTCAAATACAGCTTCTTCTCTGAAGTCGCCTTGTAAGAAAGTGACATCTGGCAAAGCATCCATAGGTAAAATATCGGAAGCAATAACCAATCCTTTACTACCAACGAGTTTCCCAGCGATTTGTGACCAACTCCCAGGAGCTGCTCCCAAGTCCACCACTGTCATGCCTGGCTTGATCAACTTATATTTTTCTTGAATTTCAAGAAGTTTATACGCTGCTCGTGCACGATATCCTTCCTTTTGTGCTTTTTTTACAAAAGGATCGTCTAGATGTTCCCTCATCCACGCACGACTACTTTTAGACAATTTTTGGTTGGTGATGCGTGTTGCCATAACTCACTAAATATCAAAAAAACTTCTGATTGCTCATTGTACGTGAAAATTACTCTCATTACAGTACGGATGTAACGTAATCTCAATAACTTTTACAGTTTTTTTCCAATAATGTTGATCGATTATTTATACAGTTTTTCGTACATTTGATTTTAAGTTTTTTGCTATACTAAGTCGTTTTTAAAATCAGGTATTTTTAATGGCCGCTTTATCTATTCATGAACGTAAACGTTTACGTCAAATTGGTCATGTGCTTAATCCGGTTGTCATGATTGGTGGACAAGGCTTAACAGACGCTGTTATTGAAGAAACGCTTCGTGCTTTAAACGATCATGAACTCATCAAGGTAAAAATTGCTGGTGAAGACCGTGAAGCTCGTGCCGCAGTAATTGATGCGATTGTAGAAGCAACTGGTGCTGAAGCTGTACAGAAAATTGGTAAAATTGTTTTACTCTATAAAAAAGCAGCTAAGCAAAATCAACATTTATCTAACCTTGTTCGTCACGCACACTTAGCAAACTAACTTATTGACTACTTATGGCAAGTTACGAACTTTCAGCTTTTGATCGTTTTCATGCTGTTTCTGTTGTTGGCGCAATTGAACAGCAAGCCCCATATACATTAAATGTGGGTTTTTGGATTCGTGATCCAAACCAACTAATTATCTGGCCCCAAGAAGTCGCAGCTCATCCTCGCCAGGACTTTTTGTGGGAAGAGACTTGTTTTGAAATTTTCATTGGCGTGCATGATGAAGATTTCTACCGGGAAATTAATCTTTCCCCTTCTCAAGCATGGCAGACTTACCAGTTTGAAGAATATCGCTATCCGGAAAGCATGCCTCCCCTCGTTGCTTACGATATCGAATTGAATCATCTCAAACGTACCCACTATGGGTTAAATGTAAGTCTTGACTTAAGCCAGTTTATGCAACAGCACCGCTTAAAATGGGCAAACCTTTATCTAGGTTTGACTGCTGTTTTAAAAACAAAAGATGGTATGCAGTACTATGCAATGCAGCATAGTGGAAAACATGCTGATTTTCACAATAAACGTGATTGGCTGCATGAGTTTTAAAAAACAAAAAAGCGAGAAATTAATTCTCGCTTTTTTTATTAACTTTTAATGCTAAATCTTTAGTGATCTCTTGCTTTGTTCCAAGCTTCAACCGCATTATTTTTAGTGCGTTTTAAGCTTTCAGTTAAAGAGTCTTTGTGTTTTAAAGAAATTTGGCTAATGTCACCTTTAAGTTCCTTAGTCACTTTGGTTAGATCTTCAATTAATGCATTGATTTCAGCTTTTAAAGTATTTTTTAATTCATTCAATCCTTCTTGTGAAGTATTGAACTGAGCTTTAATCACATCAAGACGCTGTAAAATATCTTGTTTAATCTGAGCAAATTGATTGTGAATGTTCTGATTCAATTCTTGTGTTTCAGCTTCAATCTTTTCTTCGGTCTCATTAATTACAGCTTTTACTTGCTCTTGTGTTTCTGCAATAGCTTCTTTAACTTGCGAAGTCGCTTCGTGAGCCACTTCTTTGACCTGTTCTGTTTTTTCAGCTACAACTTCTTTTACCTGTGTAGCTTTAGTGCTAACCGCTTTTTTAGCCCGAGTCGTCGTTTTGGCTACGGCCTCTTTAGCTTCAGCTACTTCTGTTTTTACAGTCTCTGCTACTGATGAAGTATTCTCAGCTATGTCTTTTGAAACTTGGTTATCGCTCATGCTATTTCCTCTTCCTCGTATTGTTTATTTTTTAACTAACATTACAATAAGAGGAATTAGATAATTTCAGCAGCCAGATTGTCAGACAATTTGCTAAAAGTATCAATTTCAGACAAGTGGATGAATTTTTTTGCTAAAAGCAAGCAATGAATTAAATTTTTTAATAGAAAATAAATAGACTTTTTAAGGTTCCATGCGTATAATGCGCTGTTAAGTTACAAGCGAGCAGACCAGTGAGGAGGGGCATGTTTTTTTAGAACATCGCCTATCTTTTTTAGGTCTACTCGCTTTTTTACAGCCGAAATTCAGGAGCTTTGGTTTGAGCACCCCCGCCATTTTAGCCCTCGCAGATGGAACGATCTTTAAAGGAACGTCAATCGGCGCAACGGGAAGTACGACTGGAGAAGTCGTTTTTAACACAGCCATGACAGGCTATCAAGAAATTTTGACTGACCCAAGTTATGCACAACAAATTGTGACATTAACTTACCCTCATATTGGTAACACTGGTTGCAACGAAGAAGACGTTGAATCTGGTCGTATCCATAAAGTATGGGCGAATGGTTTAATTATTCGTGACCTTCCACTATTACATAGCAACTTCCGTTCTGAGCAATCATTAAGTGAATATTTGCAAGCGCACAATGTTGTCGCAATTGCTGATATTGACACACGTAAACTTACTCGTATTTTACGTGATAAAGGTGCACAAAATGGTTGCATCCTTGCCGGCGAAAATATTACTGAAGAAGAAGCAATTGCTAAAGCTCGCGCTTTTGGTGGTTTAAATGGTTTAGACCTCGCAAAAGAGTGCTGTGATCCGACAGGCTTTGAATGGTCTGAAGGTTCATGGGTATTAGGTAAAGGCTTTACTCAACCTGAGTTAAAATACCATGTGGTTGCATACGATTATGGTGTCAAAACCAACATCTTGCGTATGCTTGCAGACCGCGGTTGTAAACTCACTGTTGTACCTGCTGAAACTCCGGCTGAAAAAGTATTAGCACTTAATCCGGATGGCGTATTCCTTTCAAACGGCCCTGGCGACCCAGCTGCTTGTGATTACGCTATCGAAGCTGTAAAAACTATTGTTGAAACCACAACATTACCTGTATTTGGTATCTGTTTAGGACACCAAATCTTGGCACTCGCTTCTGGTGCAAAAACTGTAAAAATGAATCATGGTCACCACGGTGCGAACCACCCTGTACAAAATCTTGAAGATGGTACAGTGATGATTACATCTCAAAACCATGGTTTTGCTGTAGATGCAGAAACATTACCGGCTAACTTAAAAGCAACGCATAAATCATTGTTCGATGGCACTCTACAAGGGATTCATCGTACAGACAAACCAGCTTTCAGCTTCCAAGGTCACCCTGAAGCAAGCCCAGGTCCACATGATTGTGCACCTTTGTTCGATCATTTCATCGAACTTATTGAAGCATCTAAACAGTAATTAAGGAGCGAATAATGCCTAAACGTACGGATATTAAAAGCATCTTAATTATTGGTGCTGGTCCAATTGTCATTGGTCAAGCTTGTGAGTTTGACTATTCTGGTGCTCAAGCATGTAAAGCACTTCGTGAAGAAGGCTATCGTGTTATTTTGGTTAACTCTAACCCAGCAACCATTATGACTGACCCTTCAATGGCTGATGCAACTTATATTGAGCCAATTACTTGGCAAACTGTTGCTCAAATCATTGAAAAAGAGCGCCCAGATGCAGTGCTCCCTACTATGGGTGGACAAACTGCACTTAACTGCGCACTTGCACTTGATGAAAATGGTGTATTAGAAAAATATGGCGTAGAACTTATTGGTGCAACGAAAGAAGCAATTGAAAAAGCTGAAGACCGTAAATTGTTTGATGAAGCAATGCGCAAAATCGGCTTGGAATGTCCAAAAGCTGCCATTGCTGAAACAATGGAAGAAGCATTGGAAATTCAATCTCGCTTTGGTTTCCCAGTAATTATCCGTCCGTCATTCACTATGGGTGGTTCAGGCGGTGGTATTGCATATAACCGCGAAGAATTCCTTGAGATTTGTGAACGTGGTTTCGACCTCTCTCCTACTCACCAATTATTGATCGACGAATCTTTAATTGGCTGGAAAGAATACGAAATGGAAGTTGTTCGTGACAAAAACGACAACTGTATTATCGTATGTGCGATCGAAAACTTCGACCCAATGGGCGTTCACACAGGTGACTCAATCACTGTAGCACCGGCTCAAACCTTAACTGACAAAGAATATCAATTGATGCGTAATGCTTCAGTTGCAGTTCTTCGTGAAATTGGTGTTGAGACAGGTGGTTCTAACGTTCAGTTCGGTATTAACCCGAAAGATGGCCGTATGGTTGTGATCGAGATGAACCCACGTGTATCTCGTTCTTCTGCGCTTGCGTCTAAAGCAACTGGTTTCCCAATTGCAAAAATCGCAGCCAAACTTGCTGTTGGTTACACCCTTGATGAATTGAAAAATGACATCACTGGTGGCGTAACTCCTGCAAGCTTTGAACCATCAATTGATTACGTTGTAACAAAGATTCCTCGTTTTAACTTCGAGAAATTCCCACAAGCAGAACCTGTATTAACCACTCAGATGAAATCTGTTGGTGAAGTCATGGCTATTGGTCGTAACTTCCAGGAATCTGTACAAAAAGCATTACGTGGTCTTGAAGTTGGCGTAAGCGGTTTCGATGAGAAAATCGAAGCTGGTGCAACAAATGTAAAAGAAACTATTCTAAAAGAGCTTAAAGTTCCTGGACCTGAACGTATTTGGTACGTAGCAGATGCATTCCGTCACGGTTTCTCTTTAGATGATGTATTTGAAGCAACTAAAATTGACCGTTGGTTCTTGATCCAAATTCAAGATATTGTCAACACAGAAGCTCAAGTAAAAACTTTAGGTTTTGGTGATCTCACTGCTGAAAATATCCGTTCGTTCAAACGTAAAGGTTTATCTGACCTTCGTATTGCGAACCTCATGGGTATTTCTCAAAAGCAATTCCGTAAGCAACGTTGGAACTTGGGTGTTTACCCTGTATACAAACGTGTTGATACATGTGCTGCCGAGTTTGAATCTGGTACAGCATATATGTACTCGACTTACGATGAAGAGTGTGAAGCTAACCCATCAAATCGTGACAAGATCATGGTTATTGGTGGTGGTCCAAACCGTATTGGTCAAGGTATCGAATTTGACTACTGCTGTGTACACGCTGCTTTAGCAATGCGTGAAGACGGTTATGAAACAATCATGGTGAACTGTAACCCTGAAACTGTTTCTACCGACTATGACACATCTGATCGTCTATACTTCGAACCTGTAACACTTGAAGACGTTCTTGAAATCGTACGTACAGAGAAGCCTAAAGGCGTAATCGTACAGTATGGTGGTCAAACTCCACTTAAATTGGCACGTGCTTTAGAAGAAGCTGGTACTCCAATTATCGGTACATCTCCAGATGCAATTGACCGTGCAGAAGACCGTGAACGTTTCCAACAAATGATTCAACGTTTACAGCTTCGTCAACCAAACAACAGCATTGTAAAATCTGCTGAAGAAGGTATTTCTGAAGCTGCGAAAGTTGGCTATCCATTAGTTGTTCGCCCATCTTATGTATTAGGTGGCCGTGCAATGGAAATCGTCTATAACGAAGATGAGCTTAAACGTTATCTTCGTGAAGCAGTACAGGCTTCTAATGAAGCACCTGTTCTTCTTGACCACTTCCTTGATGATGCAACTGAAGTTGATGTTGACTGCGTATCTGACGGTAAAGATGTCGTGATTGGCGGTATTATGCAACACATCGAACAAGCAGGTATTCACTCAGGTGACTCTGCATGTTCTATTCCTCCTTACTCTCTTTCTAAAGAGATTCAGGATGAGATGCGTCGTCAAACAATTGCTATGGCAAAAGAACTTGGTGTAGTGGGTTTAATGAACGTTCAGTTCGCAGTGAAAGGCAACGATATTTACGTTCTTGAAGTAAACCCACGTGCATCACGTACTGTTCCATTCGTATCGAAATGTATTGGTGAATCTTTAGCAAAAGTAGCTGCTCGTTGTATGGCGGGTCAATCACTTGAGTCTCAAGGTTTTACTAAAGAAATTATTCCAAATCGTTTCGCAGTAAAAGAAGCAGTATTCCCATTTGCAAAATTCCCTGGCGTAGACCCAATGCTTGGTCCTGAGATGAAATCTACAGGTGAAGTAATGGGTGTTGGTCAAACCTTTGGTGAAGCATTCTATAAGGCTGTTTTAGGCTCAAATGACCGCTTACCAGGCTTGCCAACTGAAGGTGAAGTAAAGCATGCGTTCTTATCTGTTCGTGAGTCAGACAAGAAATACATCGCTGATATTGCTAAGAAATTAGTTGAATATGGCTTCAAACTTGTAGCAACAGGTGGAACATATCAGGTACTTAAAGAAGCAGGTTTAGAATGTGAATCTGTAAATAAAGTAACTGAAGGCCGTCCACATATTGTTGACCGCTTGAAAAATGGTGAAATACACCTTATTGTCAATACTACTGAAGGCAAACAAGCTCAATATGACTCTGCAATGATTCGTCGTGCTGCCCTACAAGGCAAAGTGTATTACACAACGACTATCAATGGTGCAGAAGCGGTTTGCCAAGCCTTTGCTGTGAAATTGCCAATGGATGTATACCGCTTGCAAGATTTAACTGTAGGTTAATTTTTTCCGATAAGTCCCGCCACCTTATCGGTGGCGGGATTTTTTCATTTTTTTTAACTGTGTTTTCTCAACTTAAGAGGGACCGAAATGCAACGTTATCCAATGACCCCTGAAGGTAAAATCGCCTTAGAGAAAGAATTACAACATCTGAAAACTGTTGAACGTCCACGTATTACTCAAGCGATTGCTGAAGCACGTGAACATGGGGACTTAAAAGAAAATGCAGAATATCATGCTGCTCGTGAACAGCAAGGTTTCTGTGAAGGCCGTATCCAAGATATCGAAGGAAAATTGGGTGCTGCACAAGTCATCGATGTTAAAGACTTAGAACAAAACGGTCGTGTTGTATTCGGTGTTACGGTAACGATTGAAAACCTTGATACTGAAGAACGCAAGACTTATAAGATTGTTGGTGATGATGAAGCTGATTTTAAAATCAATAAAATTTCAGTAAATTCGCCAATTGCACGTGGCCTTTTGGGTAAAAATGAAGGTGATGAAGTAAAAATTACCACTCCTCAAGGCGAAGTGGAATACGAAGTTGTAAGTGTAGAATATATTTAATTTTTATATAGATATACTTAAGTTATAAAACCCCTCAATTGAGGGGTTTTTTATATTTCAGACTAATATTAAAAAATTCACTATGCATCTTTTAAAAAACCTGATGCAAAGATTTGAAAAGCATTTAATGCTTCAGGAAGTACTTGTTCAGGATATTCACTAGAGGCCACCCATAATGCTGCGTTCATGGCAGCGCCATTTAAAAGCACTGCTGCCGCTTCAGGATCTACAATTTTAATTCGTTCTGCTGCCAATAGCTGTTCAACGCACTCACGTGTAGACTGCAGACATCTATTTTGACTTGGCCAATGCGCTGGATCGCCCAGCACTGCAGGTCCATCACGTAACACAATACGCTGAAACTCAGGATTCAAAGCATTTTGTATATAGGTCTGCCCTTCAAGTAGCAACCCTTCCCAAAGATCATCAGGCTGCTCTCGATGCTGCTGGGCATATTCTGCCATTTGTGAATCAATTTGATCGACCACTGCAGCAAATAAACCACGCTTATCGCCAAAATGATGGTATAGCGCCCCACGGGTCAACCCTGCTTCTGCCGTGAGCTTATCCATTGAAGTATCTGCATAGCCATATTCAGCAAATGCACGACGTGCTACTTCAATCAGTTTCTTGCGGGTTTCCGCCATCTTTTGTTCACGAACAGACATGTATTTCACCAAGGAATCATCACAAAAAATTTTAATTGACATACGCCTCGTATGTCAATTATGTTTACATACGAGGCGTATGTGAAATCTAAGCAACATTTATTGATTTGATATTTAAATACTGAAGGAGAACAAACCTGATGAGAACTGCAATATTTCCTCAAGACCGTCATGCATTATATGAACAGCATGGTTATTCAGCCGCAATTCAATCGAAAGATTTACTCTTTGTTTCAGGTCAGGTTGGTAGTCTTGAGGATGGCTCGCCTGTACCTGATTTTGAAAAACAGGTAATCCAAGCTTTTAAGAACTTAGCAGGGACACTGAAAGCAGCTGGTTGTACTTTCGATGATATTATTGATGTCACCACCTTTCATACTGATCCTGAACGGCAGTTTGAAAGTATTATGAAAGTTAAAAATCAGATCTTTACACAAAAGCCTTATCCAAACTGGACCGCTGTTGGTGTAACTTGGCTAGCGGGTTTTGATTTTGAGATTAAAGTCATTGCACGTATTCCTCATAATAATTAGTTCAAATTAGCATCCCCTTTAATATTTGATTCACTGGCTGGGCTGAGATTATGGGTTCAGCTTGAATCGCAATTCGGTATAATGGCATATTCCCTTTTTTTTATATTTCCCTTATGGCTGAAAAGTTAATTGGCTCCCCTGTTCGTCATTGGTGTGAATTTGAGTTTATTTCCAAAACTGTGAAAAATCCAAATATCCATATTAAAGGGAATTACTCTTACTACTCGGCATATTGGGATCAAGGTTTTGAACGCTGTGTAGTGCGATATCTACATGACAAGCCTTCTACTCCAGACAAGCCAATTGATCAGCTCTATATTGGTAATTTTGTTTGTTTTGGCGCTGAATGCGTGATTATGATGGGTGGTAACCAACTTCATCGGTCAGACTGGATATCGACATTCCCCTTTGATACCCGAAGTTTTTTAGCCGCTGGTGACACTATAATTGCAGATGGCTGCTGGATTGGAAGCCGTGCAATGATTATGCAAGGTGTAAAAATCGGTGAAGGTGCTGTTGTTGCAACTGGAGCTGTAGTCACTAAAGATGTCCCCCCCTATGCAATTGTTGGTGGCGTACCTGCAAAAATTATTAAATACCGTTTTCCTCAAGAGCAAATAGAAAAACTACTTGCTTTAAAAATTTATGATTTAGATGAAAAACAAGTTTTAAAAATGCGGGAATATTTACAAACGGATGATATAGATGCATTAACAGCACATCTTAAAAAATTACAGAGCGAATAAAATATATTTGCAAGAATTTCTTGCTTAAAAACACAAATGATTACGTGCTCGAATTTAAATCGTAAGAAAAGAAGTATAAAGTATTGAATAAATAACCATCATTACAATAAGGAATAAACTCATGTTATATCAACATATTCTTGTACCAATTGACGGTTCTGAAACTTCTATGGTTGCTATGAAAGAAGCAATCAAAATTGGGAAAGTATTAAACAGTAAAATTACGGTTGTACAAGTTATGGCACTTGACCCGATTATTGCTGACCTTTACGTTAAGACGGGGCAAACCAATGAATTGATTGAGCGTACTAGAATATATTTGCTAGATATTTTAGAGCAAGCCAAGCAACAATTTTTGCAAGAAGGTCTTAGTGTAGAAACCAAATTACTTGAAGGTTTTGTTGTTCACGAAGAAATTATTCAAGCTGCACAAGAGCTTAATGCTGATCTGATTGTGATGGGTTCTCATGGCCGCACAGGTGTACGAAAACTTGTATTAGGAAGTGTTGCGCAAAAGGTCTTAGGTGAAAGTCATATCCCGGTTTTAATAGTTCGTTAAAACTAAAAAGCCTGTCTAGCTTAATGTAGCAAGGCAGGCAATTTTTAAAATACTTTTAAGGCTGCCAAGCAAATTGCTTTAAGTTTACTTTGCCATTTAATAAATAGACTCCTTCAGCTTCAAGCTTTAACTGCTGAATATTTTCGCCCTTCTCATTAAACTTACTTAGGCTAATTTTACCTTGCGAATTAATAACACGGTGCCAAGGGACCTGATGATCTGCCTCAAGATGTTTAAGCACATACCCAACTAATCTGGCATGTTTAGGTAAACCCGCCATACGAGCAACTTGGCCATAAGTTGCAACTTTTCCATATGGAATCAAAGCGATGACTTCTAAAATTTGTCGATGTAGTTCATACTGAGTTGTCAAAATGGAATCCATAAACGTTGACATTATTCATATCATATAAAAATTTTTGAATAAAATTAAACCTACTCTAAGATGAGCTCAAGGGAAAATCGCATGAAAAAAATATTGCTGTTGATCAGTGGAACTTTACTGTGTGTTTCTTGTACTACTCGTCCCCCTCTACAAAAGCCAGACTTATTAGAGGACCCTGATAATAATAGACCTGTAGTCCCTGTAACTTTCGTTTTTACAACAAACAATCCTTCTGCTGCACAATTTGATAACTTTACGCAGATGCGTAAAGAAATCAGCATCCTTAATAAATATTATTTAGATGACCAAGGAAAGAAAATATTTAATTTCAAATTAAACCGTTATATCCCTTACAAAGAGTTCTCAAAGTTACATTGTGATTTGAAACAGCAAATTAACCAGCCTTATCCCATTTCTACTGAAACTATTCCTGCCATTGTAAATACATGTTTTCCTAAGCGCACTGCAAGTAAAGAAGTCATTGTTTTTATTTATGATGCCTACTCAACAAAATGGAAATTTGAAGATGTAACAAGCAGAGCATTTCGTAATAATGGCAAACCTTTTATTTTATTAGATTGGAACCGTCTAAATTATAATATTCAGGCTGGTAGTGTGCATGAGATGGGGCATGTATTTGGTCTAAAACATGTTTGTGCACCGAAGGCTACAAAACGTACTCCAACCAATATTATGACAAGTGCCGAATGTAAATTAGGCAGTGGTGGCTTAAGAAATTTAGGGTTTACTCCAGTACAACTACAAACCATTTTATCGACTTACAACCAATATCCTTAAAATTTAACTTCAAGATATCTCCCTAAGCTATCTTGGGATGCCATGTAATTCTCAGGGGTCAGTAAAGATGTCATGTAAGCATTGGCCTTTGAGAAATCTTCCGCATCTACAGGATAAGGCTGCCAAAATGTTTGTAAATTATTGGTGTACATGGGGTAAAGGCGAATGATATCTTTTGCCAAATCAAGTCTAGCTATACAGCCAAATGGCAAAGCATTTTGCTGTTCATATTCACCGTCACTATTAAAGACTGCATTGCCTATATTAAAAACAACAGGCTTTTGATTGATGATCTGGATTGGTTGAATAGTATGAGCACCATGACCAACGATCAGATCAGCTCCTGCTTGAGTAAGAATAGTCGCGAGTTTAGTTTGGTCTTTTGTAATAGGCTTAAAGTCGACACCCCAATGACAAATAACAATAATTTTGCGTTCTGGATGAGCCTGCTTATAACGCATTATTTGTTCAAGTAAAACGCCATTTAAGCAAGCTACTCCACTTCTTGATCCTAACGCATAAAAGTCATAATCCAGATAGGCTGTGTCTCTATGCCAATAACCATTAAAAATCGCATAGTGCTTAGTCTCAAAAGTGATTTCAAAGTAATTGTGAGCATCTTTTTGGTTCAGTCCAGCGCCAATATAAGAAATACTCGCCTGATCCAACTGATGTAATGTATAGGCTAATCCTTGCTCACCGTAATCTTTCAAATGGTTATTTGCTAAAACCAAATAATTTAGATGAATATTCTTAAATTCTTCTAATGTTTTTTTAGCATCTGCTTTTAAAACAAATGGCTTTTTATCTTTTAACGGCGATTGATTTTCTAAAGAAAATACTGCTTCAAAGTTAGCGATGTTGATGTCATTTTTACTTAAAAAGGGCTGTATTTTTTCAAATGAATAATGATATCCATATTGCTGTAAGGCATCTGTTTGCCCTTTAGACTTACGCTTTTCGGTATACATTTCACCAAAATAGGTATCTCCAAGAATATTGATAATGCCTGTTTGAGAAGAATATTTTTTTGCCTTGGCATGCCCTTCTTGAAAATAATGGTAGTAAGGAACCAAATGCTCCAGACGGTGAATATCATCCAGAAAAGAGAAAAAACCAATGCTCCGGTTATGTTCGGAATAAGTGATATAAATCTGCCTAAAGGTATGTGAGATATATAAAACCGAAGTGAGTACCGGATGAGCAAGCAAAGGCGTAATCGGTTGATATACTTTATTTTTAAAAGAAAGTGTTCTAATAAAGAAAAGTTTTTTCAGCTCGTCTGGATAGCTATAAATGTGTTTTACCAACAAAAATAGATTTTTTAATTGATTAGGTGCTCTTAAAGCTAACTGGTAATCTTCTGCTCTTTTAGACAAGATTAATTGTGTTTGCTCAATAGAGCCAAACAGCATATTGCTTAAGGCATCTTTAACATCATTTGCCTGAGTAAAAATTAAGAATTGTAAGAGCTCGGCAAATGTATATGATTCATTTTTTTCTAGACCTAAATTTTGTTCACCAATTTTCTTAATTTTTTGTTCAGGAACCCGATAGACTTCATCAGCTTGAACTTTTTTTTGATGGAATTGTTCTAATGCATAATCAATCAGTAATAATGTAGAAATGTCTCCATCAATTTCAAATGCCCAAATTACCTCTTCAAATTGAGCATGGTCAAGAGCAGCTAGCAGCTTAATTTCAAATAGAGGGTAAGTCATATCTCCCCTCCTTCGAAATCTTTTACGTAGGCAATATAACCAGAAAGGTTGTGTTCCTGATCATCAATTCTTACTCTAAAGCGGTCATGCCGTACATAAAAAGCATGCAATATTTTATCTGGTCGAGCCATATACATGGCTATTTCCGGATAGAAAAAACCTGTGGTTTGAAATTCGGCTCGAAACGTAATGAGTTTTTTTAACTCAGACATATACGCTTGTTCAAAAAGTGCATTATGGCCTTGCTCTTTTAAACGATTTACCATTTTATAGGCTGCCATTAGCATTTCTAATAAAGTGGCATATGTTGTTTTTCTATTTCGAATAAAAATAAAATGTTTTAAATAATTATTTAAGCCAAAAATAAAATATTTTTCTTCAGGACATATTTTTGTAAGCTCATTAGTACAATAACTTAACCAGTGATCATGATATTTTTCATATCTTTTATGAATAAAATTTTCAAACATTAACTTAACTGTGTCTAATAATCTTTTATCCTGATTAATTTGATATAACCTTAATAGAGCTAATGCTGCTTCTCCATCATAATAAATGATTCTGAACTTTTCTTTTAAATCATAATTTGGATAATTTAATACATGAGTAGTTAATCCATCCGGATCTACTAATTCTAAAATACCATGAGCAAGTTTCTCTGCATATTTTAAATAATCATCTTTTCCTGTGATTTCTTGATATTTCGTTAACATTAAAATAGCTGCGGCATTTGCACCTAATTTAATTTCTAGCTCCCCTTCTTTACCATCAATCATAAAAGCAGTTATTGGGTCTTTTTCTTTATAGAAAGTAGTAAGTGCGTATTGAATTGCTGCAACAATTTTAGGCCAATATTCAGGTTTATCTTGTACTTCAAAAGTCTCTAAAAGCGCGTAAAGCGAAGTACAGTGACGTACCGTATTATAGTTCCGTATATCACGATCATAAGCAGGAAAATATCCATAAATGAATTTGCCATTTTCTTGAATCTGGCTATGTAAAAACGCTGCATTTTTTTCAATGAGGTCTCTAAAGTGCTGTTTTTTATTACTAGCAATGGCTCTAATGCCATTTGCATCGTAGCGACTCGCTAAATTAATAAATTGACCATTTTCATAAAAAGTTGCATAGGTATCGAAAGTCCACACTTCTTGTAGTGACTGAAGTTTAATTTCCGGCTTTGTTGCACGATATTTTTGTTTAATTGCATAGTTCAGATTTGTTTCATCAAAAAAGTTCGGCTTGTCATAACTTAAGCCCCGAATAATGGCTTTTCCATATATTTCTTGCTCCAGAAAAGCTACCGAACAGGATTCATCAAATCCCATACCTCTGCGGTAATGATTATTGTGAAATTGGTGATGAACCTGCTGCTCTATTTGGTTCCAACTTTGCTTTTCTAAATTGTACGCAACATCAATTTTTATGTAGTCGGGAAGTTGATCTGGCGAAAACTGATCATCAATAAAATCAAATAATTGTAGAGTTGCTTGTGTAAGCACTGTTTTTTCACTATGCCATACGCTACATCTATGATCTTTAGGGCCAAATGATATAAATAAAATAGTTTCTTCTTGAAGGTCTGAAACATGGTGAACGATATGTTCTAACCAAAGCTTGAGCTGTCTTTTGAAGTCTAAAAATACCGCCACTCGAATTAAGTCCCTATCCGTTATTTGTTGTTCTATAAAATTCTCAATGCATCATAGCATGAACTCTTTCAAAGCTAGGTTAACGTATTGTTTAAAAATAAAAAAAGAGAACCCTAGAGTTCTCTTTTTCTGATGAGTCAATTCTCTATTAATAGATAATTGAATTATTATTTAACAAATCTACTAAACTAGTAATAGGATTTGTTGCGTGGTCTTCATTAGTTAAAGTTAACAGTGCGGTAGGAGTTGAAATACCCCCACTACTACCATCTCGGTCAACCAATAAAGTAACCTGATTCCCACTAATACTCACACTAAGATAATTATTAATATTATCTGTGGTAGCGCCTGATAATAAAGATGAAACATCGATTTTATCGCCTTCAGACATATTAAAATCTAACCACTGATCAGTTCCATTCCCACCTGTTGGGCTTGAACCGTTAAGTACATTGTAAATTAACAAATCAGCGCCATCACCTAATGTGAAGACTTCATTTGCGGATTGACTAACAGCGATATCGTTCCCTGTTGTACCAGCATCTGGCGTACCAATCAGAACATTATCAGCATCTACTTTAATTGTTAAAGTTTGTGTGTTTACAGTACCATCCAATGTCTCAATTTTATATGTAAAGACATCATCTTTACCAAGGTCAGCAATTTTACCATTAGCTTGATAACTATAGGTTCCATCTAAATTAACAGTTAAAGTTCCATACGCTCCTACTATTGGTGTTGAATTTGCATCCAAATAATTGCTAGGCGTAGTCGATCCAGCCGCAACACCAATTTTAAAGACACTTGAATATAATATATCATTAGAAATTAGGTCACCTGATACAGAAGATGCTGTATATGTTGTATCTTTAATATCTAATTGAATATTATTAATACCAAATGTCTTACCAGTAGTATTCGTCCAGTTATACGCTATTGAACCATCACCATAACCAATATTTAGATCATAGTTAGCCGACGAATTTCCTGTATTAGTCACTTTATAATAATACTTCGTACCACTGGTGGTTGATGTCCAAGTGGCCAATTGAGTATCGAATGCTAGTGTTCCTCCATCTCTCTCTAATTCAATAACCACATTATAAGCACTGGTTTGGTTTCCTCCTCCTAAGAAGCCAAAGTCTTGAGTCACATTTGATGGTAATATTGATGTGAAAGAAATATATGCTGTTTGCCCTGCACCCAGGGTAAAACGCCCAGAATCATCTGGTATTGCCGTACTGCCTGTCTCAGGAGGTGAAGTAGGTAATACACCGTTACTTCCAGTTACCTGAATACTATTTGAAGAATCACCAGAACCATTTAATACCTGATCGAATAAAGTAGTAACTGTACCTGCGGAAGCCTTATTATCAGCGGTCAGTTGCGTTACTAACTTATTAGCTTCTTCTAGTCCTGTTTTACCCGTCCAATCTAATGTAACTAAATTAGAGTCCAAACGAATATAAATAGTTGCCTGTTTTGAATGACCATCATTATCTTGTACGGTATAAGTAAATGCTTCAACCTTACCTAAGGCAGTTGCATTAGCCGTCATTTGATAACTATATGCACCAGTTGAATCTATAGTTAAAGTACCATACATCCCTTCAATGACTTTAGGAGTACCAGACACTACAGTTTCATCTACACCTGCTGTAGTTTCTTTAATGGAAACAATTGACAAATCTAAACCTATCGGTGCAGCAGTATCATTAGATAAAACATTACCAGTAATAAGATCTGTATTGTTAATGGTTGCTACTACATCGTTAGACGATAATACTAAATTACCTAATAAGTTCAGAGATAATAAGTTACTTAAAGCACTCGAGGTTGAGGAATTTGGAGCAAGAATAAATTTATAGACACCAGCATCATCCAAAGATATGGATTGCGAACCAGACGCGGTAAAAGTTAAAACATTATTGTTTAACGTATATGCATTAGCAATAGTATTATAAACTTCATAGCTACCTGTTGATGTTTGTTTAGCAATAATCAAATCAAGACTACCACCAATATTTCCACCTAAAATAGCATCAATTAAATTCCCAACTGCACTTATATCTAAACCAGTAGACCCACTTGCCGTTAATGTTAAAGTGATTTGTTCATTTGTACCGACAGTCACACCAGGAGCGGATGTAGCACTCAGATCTAAATCAATTAAATCTCCAAGAACACCAGCATTAGCTAAAGTAAAAATACCACCACTAATATTTGGACGATCTGCTGTAGTAGATAACTCATAGTTAGTTTGGTTAGGATCATCAAGCGCGACAATATTATGCAGACTTGCAATTGTTGGTGTAGAAATATTGCCAGCCGCATCTTTTGAAGTAACAACCACTGTGTCCCCTAAAGCGATTGCAGGGTTCAACGTGACTGTATAACTACCATCAGGATTAGCTGTAGTTGTACCAAGTAATGTATCCGGAATACCATCGCCATCACTGTCTGTACCACCATAGACATTAATAACACTATTAGCTTCCGCAGCTCCAGCAACACCAGTAACGGTGGTTTCATCCAATGAAGAAACAATTGGTGCTTTTGGTGCAATAACATCTGCCACACTTATAGTTAAAACGGCTGTATCTGATTGAGTACCGTCTGATAAAGTGTAAGTAAAATCATCTACCTGACCATTAGAATCTACACTACCATTCAGCACATAACGATAAACACCATCTTTATTAATATACAAGGTACCATACAAACCTTTAATCACGGCATCTGTACCATCAGTAGGGACATCAACTCCATCTACTTTGGTCACAAGTGCTGCATCACTATTACCACGATCATCTGCTCCAGATCCATTGTCATCAAAAACATTACCTGATACTTGTGGTGTAGTGTAATAAGTTTCTGAACCATTGATGGTTACATTGGTAAACTCAAGTACACTAAGTAAATTATCAACCAATGCGTCTGCAATATAATCTAAAACAGTATCAACACCACCTAAAAGACTACCAACTAATGGTATTTTCACAATTGCTGCGACAATATCAGTCACAGCTAATGTTTCACCAGCAGCATTAGCAATATTTAACAGTGGTTCTAAAACATTTCTTACTAGAGTTCCTAAAGTTAATACTTGACCATTTAAGGCAGTTTCTACCGCATCTAATACAGCATCCTGATTGTCAGCTCCTAATAAAATACCTTGGTCACCTAGTTGTGCTAATGTTAAATCATCTAATAAATCACCAATAGCACTACTATCATTCTGCACTACAACACGATATTGACCTTCTGGTACACCTGTTAGATGCACAGCTATTGTTTTGCCATCATCTACAATACCTAAAACCCCTAAACCAAGCGCATCAGCAATTAAACCTCCATTTGTAGTTGTAGCCGTGGTGTATTGTACCCAATTATCCCCATCAAAATATTCGACTAATACACTAAAACCAGAAGCAACTGCTATCAAATTGTCTTGGCTTACTTGAATAACAACATCACCTTCATGACCTGTACCAATATCTGCGCTATTTCTAGGAACAGAAAACTCAACATTCATTGAAGTATCACCAATAATAGAGGTATCAAGAACATTAATATCTTGAGCTATTATTGGTGCGTCCCAAATAGTACTTACAAACGTACCTGGATCAAACGTTACATTATCATTAATAGCATCAATGGTATCTAGCGCTACCGCTGTCGCTGTATCAGTCGCAGGGTTGCCGTTCACATCGGTCGCTGTCCCAGTGTAATCCCCAGCCAATGCTGGTGCCGCAATGCTGCCACTGATCGTGCCATCTGCAGCAACAGTCACTGCAACCGGATTGCCTGCCGGGTCCAGAATTTCAACTGTCGCACCCGGCTCGGTGCTGCCTGCAATCGTCGCTGTGCCATCGGCATTGATGGTTACCGTGAAGTCAAAGGCCGGTGCTGTCGTATCTACCGCTGTCGCTGTATCAGTCGCAGGGTTGCCGTTCACATCGGTCGCTGTCCCAGTGTAATCCCCAGCCAATGCTGGTGCCGCAATGCTGCCACTGATCGTGCCATCTGCAGC
>NZ_JAHIBY010000019.1:0-50590 GCF_024151445.1 Acinetobacter sp. UC24323
ATTTCGCTCAAATAAACTTCGAGTAATTTAAACCAATCAATCAATGAAAATTATTTCGATTAATCAATCAGTAAAAATCCACACAAGTTGTTCTTCAATTCTCTTAATGATTTTTCTGCTCCTCATCAGAGACAGAATTCAACGCAATACAAAACCTTCATCTTAACCCTGTAAGCTAAGATATTCTCGTGTATCGCGTCGGGATGAGTGCATTATAGGGAAAAAAAACCGGTACGCAAGCACTTTTATAAATATGCGCGCTCGACCGGTTCTTTTTCAGCCAAATAAAATTTTAAAAATAATTAAATAACTGATTTATATGGTTAATTTATTTTTGAGAATTTTTGATTTTTATATCTACTATCTTTATAGGTTGTTTTGGTACGTTTTGATGCATGCCATAGTTTGATGTAGGAGCCTGAACAATACGGTCAACTACATCCATTCCTTTGACCACTTTACCAAAAACAGCATATCCGGGATTTCCTGGTGAACGGTTAAGAAAGTTATTGTCTGCAACATTTATAAAAAACTGGCTAGTTGCTGAATCAGGATTTGAAGTACGGGCCATCGCCAAAGTACCTCGTGTATTTGCAATACCATTTCCTGCTTCGTTTTTAATAGGTGCTCGTGTTGTCTTTTCCTGCATGTTCGTAGTCATTCCGCCACCTTGAGCCATAAATCCTGGAATGACACGGTGAAAGATGGTCTCTTTATAAAAACCAGATTTTATATAGCCTTTAAAGTTATTCACACTCATTGGTGCTTTATCATCATATAACTCTATTTCGATGTTGCCTAAATTTGTTTGCATCTCAACTAAGGTATTCGCCCACACTGAGTGACTACTTACTCCTAAACACAACAACATCAGTAATTTTTTCATATTGCCCTACAACAACTTTATAAATAATTAACCGTTAAATCTAATCGCCTACGGCAAACAATTCTAGTGAGTATTTATTAATAGCTTTATATAGCTTTTATATTAATCCACGTTCCACGTGAAACATGGATTAATCAGCTTACTTAACTATTTTTATCCCAAAACTTTCTAAAGTTTTTACTAATTTCGATCGTATAACGTTTTGCTTTTCTAGAAATCGGAGTCAGGTTAATAAAGCCATGAGTCTGATCCGGAAATTCTTCATAATGCATTTTCACGCCATTTTGTCTTAACTTATGACTATATATTTTAGCTTCATCATGTAAGACATCATGCCCCGCTGTAATCACAAAAGCGGGCGGGTTTTTCTTTAGATTGCCATAGGTAGGAGAAATTATTGGATCATCAAGTTCTACATTATGATGCGTTGCATAATATTGAGTGACATAGTCAATATCAGTATTTGTTAAGACTAGCCCTTCGTTATAAGCATAGAATGAAGGATGTCTGCTTTTGAAGTCGACTGTAGGATAAATCAATAATTGTGCCTGTGGAGCATAAGCTTTATTTACTGATCTTTGCGCTACAACAGTACTAATATTTCCGCCAGCACTATCCCCTGCGACAGCAATTCTACTTTTTAATATTTTTAATTGTCTGCGGTTTTGATAAACCCAAGCTAATGCATCTTCACACGATTGAATTAAATGTTGTGGTGAAACTTCAGGTGCTAAAGGATAGTCGATACTGAGCACCTGTACTTTTGCATATTTTGCTAATAAGCGACAAACCTCATCATGAGTATCTAAACCACCTACAACAAAACCACCTCCATGATAAAACACGATCAATGGCAATTTTTTGTTAGGGGCAGGATGATAATGCCTAGCAAAGATAGTTCCGCTTTGTAGGGGTAAGCGAATATCTTCTACTAACTCAATATCAGTTGGTTTTTGGCGTATGGCCTGCATTTGTGCATCGAATGCTCTTCTTGATTCAATCGGGTCTGAACCAATAAATCCCACTCTCCCCTGTTTAATTTGCACAGCCATCATGCATTTCGTAAATGAATCGAGATCTGGATATTGATAAGAGTATCCTAAAATTTTAGCGAGAGACTCTTGAGCTAGTCTAGGTAACCTATCAAGTGCTCGAGCAGCAGGACCTTGCCCCTTATCTAGCAATGTTTGAATTTTTTGATTAAATGCTGTCATGCTTGTCTCCTTGAATCCCTCTTATCCTTCATATTTTCTACAGAATTCTTTGTTGTTTGACTATATTCGCATACAACTCATGCAATCAAGATACAAAGGTAAAAACCAATCTACGCTAATCTGATTTATAGCAAATGTCATTAACAAATCTGTCGTTTAAAACAGGACTTTTTTGCCAATTATTGTTAACAGACAAAAAGAGGTACTGCTATGTCAGCAAAACTAGTTGTTACTTTGTTAGCAACCAGTCTTTTAACTGTAGGCTGTGTTGCTTATACAGATGATCCTTATTATCGCGGTGGTTATGGTTACCATGATCATGACGACGATCGTTATGACCGTAACGATGGACGTCGATATAGTGAGTGGGAACGCAAACGTTGGGAAGAGCGTAAAAGATTATATGAACAACAACGCAAAGATATTCGCGAACAGGAAAAGGATCGTCGTGAATGGGAAAAACGACACCGTGAATGGGAGAAGAAACGCTTAGAAGACCGAGATCATGATCATAGAGATTATCGTCATGATGACTAAACATACTACTTCTATATAAAAAGCCCCAAAGCAATAAGTCTCTTGGGGCTTTTTTGAGGAATATAAATTCTCTCTAATTTATAGAAAAATGAGTAGCAGCTCATTTCATATATGTATCGGCATCTTGAACATATACGTTCTATAAACTCATATCTCTTATTTTTAGCAGCAAATTACTGAGCAGTTGCAGAGCCTGAAACTGAACCAGAAGCACCAGCATCAACTTGACCTGGTTGAGCTTGACCAGAAACACCTGCATCTACACCAACACCAGCTTGTACGCCAGATGGGCTAGCACTTGTTTGAGCAGAACCAGAAGCGTTTAAACCAGCTTCTGATGCACAACCAACAGCTGTAAATGCAACACCAGCAAGTACTACAGAGATAAGACCTAATTTTTTCATGATAGCTTTCCTTTCATTACGACAAACATTTAAATGCAAAGTTCATCTTCGCGCTGCCTATAATTCACAATTTTTTTTCTTAACGTGCGTATCATTGGTTGTCTTTTGTAGTAATAGCGGTACAAATTCTGCAATTTTTTATTAAAATTACTTTCTTAAATCAACTATATTATTTTATAAATGAAACTATAGATAAACACTTGTTTAATTTTATCAATTTTGTATTTTTTCTCTATTTGACAGATATATTCAAAATATTTCCCTTTATAGAAACGCAATACAAGTTGCGTAGATTGTTACAGTGCTTTTTGACTTTTAAAATCGATTTTTCTGTAAGAAAGCCGTGAATTGTCACGGCTTTCTTGAAAGTTAATATGGCTTAAACATTAGATTATGGCCACTGCATTTCACCTTTTACCACTTTAGCGCCGAGCTCTAAGCTATCAACACTTTGAAGCGTTGGATATTGCTTCTGCATGAGCTTGCTCAGCTCAGTAGCATTTTTAGTTGCTTTAGCTGCTTTTTCATAACTATTTAAATAGTTAATCGAAAAGTTAACAGCATCTAAACCTTGTGGAGCTCCCTCAACCATATGAGCAGGTACAACAATTTTAGGTTGGAGTGCTTTGATGCTTTCTAAAGATTGAATGACTTCCACACGATCTTTGGTTTTAGGTGTATCTGCCATCCATAAATGAATACCTGAAGATACCGGAATACCACCCACAACTGCTTTTGCAGAAGGAACCCATAAATAAGTAAGTTCTTTTTTACCTTTAATTTCGATTGACTCATTCTCAAGTTTTAAAGTTTTAGCAGTGTAAGCTTGAGGCACAATAATTTGGCTAGGTGCATTTGCGCCCATTTGTGGCCCCCAATATTTAACTTTAAGCGCTTGAGTATCCTGAATATGCTTTACTGTTTCCGGCGTAGCAATGATCTGTACATTTGGGAAATACTGTTTAAATACGTCTAAGCCGAAATAATAATCCGGGTCGCCATAGCTTACGAAAATAGTTTTTAATGTTTTACCGCTATCGAGAATATTTGCAGCAATACGTAATGCTTCAGATTTTGAGAATTGTGCATTAACCAGTAAAACTTCTTTGTCGCCTTCTATTAAGGTTGAGGTGACACCAAAGTGCTCTGGTTTAGCCAGAAAACTCTGAATTTTCAGATCTTGAGCTAAAGCTGACTGAGCCATAGTTAATGCTGTAGCAGTAGCAAGTGCGGAAGCGGATAATTTAAATAATTTCATTAGGTATTCTCCTGTTTCATGAAGAACACTTTAAATTGCAATTTATGTAAGATAAATGCACTAATTTAAGATAAACTGTTGCATATATTGTAACAATAGCTAGACATATGGATACTTTAAAAGCCATTCAGGTCTTTGTTTCTATTGCACAACACGGTAATTTAACTAAAGCCGCAGAGCATCTTAATTATTCTCGTGCAATGGTTTCGCGTTATCTTGAGCATCTTGAACATACGTTCTCAACTCGACTATTTCAGAGAAATACCCGAAAAATCTCTCTTACACCCGCAGGTGAAAAAGCTCTGCTCTACTGCGAAAATATTTTACAGCAGCAACAACTTTTACAAGAACTCGCAGCGCCTGAACAACACAACGGTACAATCCGTTTTACATGCGGATTATTTCTATTTGAACTTGGGGTTGCGGAATGTATTCGGCAATTTAAGAGACAGCATCCTCATATTCAGTTTGATGTATACCTGACTGAAAGCACGATTGATCTTATAGATGCACAAGTGGACTTGGCACTACGGATTACTCAAAAAGTCGCAGATGGTTTAATTGCACGGCCAGTTTGTCAAATCGAATCCGTTTTCTGTGCTCATCCTGATTATTTAAAACAGCACAGTCCCCTACTCCATCCTCGTCAACTCATTCAACACGAATGTATTGCACATCATAGCCAGCATCAATTCTGGACACTTTTTGATAATGAACAACAACCTCAGAACTATCCTCTAAATGTCACTTTTAAAAGTAATGATGTGAATGCACTTTATGATATGTGCTTACATGCACAGGGAGTTGCAATGTTGCCTACATTATTAGTTGAGAAAGATTTAAAAGAAAAACGCTTAAAAGCTTTATTTAAAAATTTTACGGCTCCGGAGTTAAGCTTGTCGGTCGTGTATGCTTCTAGACAACATTTACCCCGAATCACTCAAGAATTTATAGCTTTTATGATCGAAAATTTAGATTTTTACTTAAAACCGCAAAATTAAAAGCTTTAAATTGCCGTGTACGCTTGAATTTTTAGGCAATGCCCATACTTCATCCCTATTAATGAATTACAGCATATGCATGGCAGTTCAGGTTTTACACAGTAAATACTGATGCCAAAAAGGACTGTACATGTTTAAAAACCCATTTAAACGGAGATCATCAATGGCTAATGAGCAAAACGAGCAAGCTCAAGACATTCAAAATGAGCAAGTTGAGCAATCTAACGAGCAAACTCAGGCTGAAGGTGTAGAGCAAGCAAACGACGTTACCGTTGAATCTTTACAAGCGCAAATCACTAAACTAGAAGAAAATCTTAAGCTTGAAAAAGCTCGTACTGCCAATGCAGTTTACGAAGCACAAAAAAGTGTAGAGCGTATTCAGCGTGAGTCTGAGAAGCATAAAGAGACTGTGCTTGAGAAATTTGCAAAAGAATTGTTGGACTCTGTCGACAATTTAGAACGCGCAATTCAGGCAGCTGGCGATGAAGAAACGCCTGTACTTGAAGGTGTTAAGTTAACCTTAAAGTCACTTTTAACGACTCTTGAGAAATTTGGCGTTGTAGAAGCTGATACTCAAAATGGTTTCAACGCAGATTTACACCAAGCTGTTGGCATTGATCCAAATGCAAAAGCAAATGAAATCGGTACCGTTTTACAAAAAGGCTATACCTTAAATGGCCGCTTATTGCGCCCTGCTATGGTTATGGTTGGTCAATAAAATGAGCAAAAGCAAAGCATCTCTTTGCTAAAAGCCCAAGAATTTGAGAGTTTTTTGATTTTTTTTCATAAAAATGCTTGAAAAAAACCGATTGACTCTCATATCGAATAACAAGCAAAAACATTGCAACAGAATTTTAGAGGAACACACCAAATGGCAAAAATTATTGGTATTGACTTAGGTACTACCAACTCATGTGTTGCTGTACTTGAAGGCGATAAAGTAAAAGTAATCGAAAACGCAGAAGGCGCACGTACAACTCCATCGATCATTGCGTATAAAGATGGCGAGATCTTAGTGGGCCAAAGCGCTAAGCGTCAGGCAGTAACAAATCCTAAAAATACATTATTCGCGATCAAGCGTTTAATTGGTCGTCGTTATGAAGATCAAGCAGTACAAAAAGACATCGGTCTTGTACCTTATAAAATCATCAAAGCAGACAACGGTGATGCTTGGGTTGAAGTAAACGATAAAAAACTAGCACCTCAACAGATCTCTGCTGAAATCTTGAAAAAGATGAAAAAAACTGCAGAAGATTATTTAGGTGAAACAGTAACTGAAGCTGTAATTACTGTTCCTGCTTACTTTAACGATGCTCAACGTCAAGCAACTAAAGATGCGGGTAAAATCGCTGGTTTAGATGTTAAACGTATCATTAACGAACCAACTGCTGCTGCACTTGCGTTCGGTATGGACAAAAAAGAAGGCGACCGTAAAGTTGCAGTTTACGACTTAGGTGGTGGTACATTTGACGTATCTATCATTGAAATCGCGGATCTTGATGGCGACCAACAAATTGAAGTGTTATCAACTAACGGTGATACTTTCCTTGGTGGTGAAGACTTCGATAACGCGTTAATTGAATACTTGGTTGAAGAATTCAAGAAAGAACAAAACGTAAACTTGAAAAACGATCCACTTGCGTTACAACGTTTGAAAGAAGCTGCTGAAAAAGCAAAAATCGAGCTTTCTTCTTCGAATGCAACTGAAATCAACCTTCCATACATCACTGCTGATGCGACTGGTCCTAAACACTTAGTGATCAACGTAACTCGTGCAAAACTTGAAGGTTTAGTTGCTGATTTAGTTGCTCGTACTATCGAACCTTGTAAGATTGCTCTTAAAGATGCTGGTCTTTCGACTTCTGACATCTCTGACGTCATCTTAGTTGGTGGTCAGTCTCGTATGCCACTTGTACAACAAAAAGTACAAGAATTCTTCGGTAGAGAACCACGTAAAGACGTGAACCCTGACGAAGCAGTTGCAATCGGTGCCGCAATTCAAGGTGCTGTATTGTCTGGTGACAAGAACGACGTATTGCTTCTTGACGTAACACCATTAACTTTAGGTATTGAAACAATGGGTGGTGTATTAACACCAATCATTGAGAAAAACACAACGATTCCTGCGAAGAAATCACAAGTGTTCTCTACTGCTGCTGATAACCAACCAGCGGTAGATATTTCAGTTTACCAAGGTGAACGTAAGATGGCTCAACAAAACAAATTGTTGGGTAACTTCCAGTTAGGTGACATCCCACCTGCTCCACGTGGTGTGCCACAAATTGAAGTATCTTTCGATATTAACGCTGACGGTATCTTGAAAGTGTCTGCAAAAGACAAGAGCACTGGTAAAGAGCAATCGATCCAGATTAAGGCAAACTCAGGTTTATCTGATGCTGAAATCGAAGCGATGATTAAAGATGCAGAAGCAAATGCTGAAGAAGACCGTAAGTTTGAAGAACTTGCAAAAGCTCGTAACGAAGCTGATGCATTAATTTCAAGCTCAAATAAAGCTGTTAAAGATCTTGGTGACAAAGTGACTGAAGATGAAAAAACAGCGGTAAATACAGCAGTTTCTGAACTTGAAGCAGCAACAAAAGAAAATGATGTTGAAGCAATCAAAGCGAAAACTGAAGCTTTACAAAACATCTTAATGCCGATCACTCAACGTGCTTATGAACAAGCGCAACAAGCTGGCGGTGCTGAAGGTTTCGACCCAAATGCATTCCAAGGTGGTGATGCTGGTCAACAAAAAGCAGACGATGGCGTTGTAGATGCTGAGTTCACTGAAGTAAAAGATGACAAAAAATAATTTGTCTCTTTAAAAAAGACCGCGCGAAGGCGCGGTTTTTTTATTATTTACAAAAAATAACAATAATATTTTTTATATATTTTTTCATGAACTTAATGGGCAAAATAGTCAATCATAAAAATTAACTATTTATTATTTATAGATATTTTAAAAAATTAAAATCACTGTTATGAAATCCATTAATTTTTCTATTAATGCCAAACATATGTATTTATTTATTCTCTTTCTTTAGCAAGATCACAAAACAATCGCTATCTCTGGTCATTTTTATCACTTTGACGAATAAGGATTACATCCTAACAATAAGAATTTATTTATATTTTTATTTTTGCCATGAAAAAATTTCTATGGTGGGGAATAAGTTTATACTTCAGTATAAGCTTACAGGTAGCTGCTTTTGCTCAAAGCAATTTATCAAATATTTCTTTTAATCAGCCTTTAAAATATAGGATTGATTATATAGATCCACGTTTTGAATTAACGAAAGAACAATTTATTCAAATTGGTAAAGAAGCAGCTGAAATTTGGCAAAAAGAAACTGGGAAAACCTATTTTATTTATGATTCTCAAGCAGAGCTTACTATTAATTTAGTATTGGACAATCAACAAGCTACTCAAAATGAAAGAAAAAATAGTATAAATGAGCTATTAAAGCAGCAGGAAGAATGGAGAGAGAAAAATAAAGCTATTCTTTTATTTAAACAACAAATTGATCAGGAAACCTCTCTTTTGAATAAAGAAAAAGAGAATCTCAAGTATAAATTCGAACTATATCAAAAAGATGTATCTCTTTTTAATCAAGGAAACTATAGGCAATTTACTCAAAGCAGTTTAAACAAACGCCAAGCTGAGTTAAGCCAGCTTTCGTTAGAATTACAAACAAAGTTTTCTCAACATAGCAATAAAATAGAAATGCTTAATAGACAAATTAAGCAAATAAATCAACAACAAAGCTTGCTTAATCAATCTATTGAGAAATTTAATTTGAGCACGACTTCTGGCTCAAAAACTTTTCATAAAGGCTTGTTTAGTCAAAACCAAATTCAGATTTATGGCTTTACTTCATTCGATGATCTGCGCCTAACACTTGCTCATGAGTTTGGACATGCATTAGGTTTAAAACACACCGATGATCCTAAATCTTTGATGTACCCTCTTTTAAGAGAGCAGGATATTCATAACTTCAAATTAACAAATTCAGATTTAGATCTATTGGCTACATTATATGGTTCAAATGACGAAAATCATTAAAACTAACTGATTAAATAAACTAAATAAAATAAAAACTATTCAATTTTTACTAAAAAATAATTTGGCATTTGGTAAAAAATAATGAGACACAAGTCTCATTATTTTGTCGAAATTGTATATTTTTTGATTGATTTTTCATTTTATATTCTTATAATACGTTTTTTTTCAAATCTCCCCCCTTTGATTATGCGTTTAACTTCTTTGTTATTAGGCATGGCCTTTGCTTTTTCTAATTTTCAGGCTAATGCTAATCTTGCGACTCCCCTACACACCCAAGTTCAGCAAAAAAATGTTCAACATTTGACATATAAAATTGCTGAAGTTGACCCTCGTTTTGGTTTAAGTCAAGAGCAATTGATCCAGATTACACAGCAAGCTGCTGATATTTGGAAAGAAGGTACAGGTAAAAATTACTTTACTTATGACCCAAATGCAAAGTTAGAAATTCGTCTTGTATACGATGACAGCCAAAATCGTTCAGCAGAGCGTCAAAAAATCGCTTCTCAGTTCAAACAAGACCAACAACGTGTAATTGATGAGCAACAACAAATTAAACAGTTGAAGCAAAATTTAAGTCAAACTCAATCGGATCTTGAAAATAAAAAACAGATCTTAAATGAAAAATTGAAGAATTTTGATCAACAGATGATGCAGTTTAAGGAAGGAAAATTAGCTCCTGAATACACTGCAAAATCACTTTCGAAAACTCAGAAAGATTTACAGAAACAGACAGTTGCTTTAAAGAAAGATATCGCTGCTTATAATCAGCAAGCTGCAGACTTAAATAAAAAGGTTACTCACTTTAACCAGATTAATGATGAATTCAATCAATCATTAAATCAGTTTAAGCAAAATGCCCAAGCTGATGTATTTAAGAAAGGTATTTATAACGGTAAACAAATCATGATCTATGAATATAGTTCTATTGATGATTTACGTTTAACGATTGCTCATGAATTAGGCCATGCACTTGGCTTAAAGCATAGTGATCAACCGGGTGCTTTAATGTACTCAGTTCGAAAAGATAGCGATAAAAAAAGTAATATTTTAACTGATGCTGATCGTGATCTATTAAGCGCTTTACCTCAATAATTAGATACTGAACTCATACGATGTATCTACTTTATAAATAGATACATCGAAATTCATGTCAAAGTCATGTTATTGTGGTTGTAAGAGCCGTCTAAAATAGAATGGAGATCAAGATGAGTTATTATCATATCCTGATTGAAGTAAATGATCACATTAGTACGATTGAGCAAACTCGAGATATCGAACTATTTGATATTATTGAACTTAAACCTTACCTTCATTCTATTTTATTACCTTACTTCAATGAGCAAGAAATTGAGCTTGAAGATGAAAATATTGAATATAAAGATATTTTACATCTGGAAGTTAAGCAGACATTATTGCCTATCGAGCACCTAATTGAAGAAGAACAAAAGCAGCTACCAAGTGATACAGATGTCACAATTACTGCTTATGAAATCTTTAATGACCGTGATTTAAGCCAAGATGTTACCTCAGTTATTTTTGATATATTGGAAGCAGTTAAGCTAGATCAATCTATAGTTTAGCTGTTCAATAAAAAAGGTCTGCATATGCAGACCTTTTTTATTTAATATTTTATTGCATCATTTTTCGTGCTTGTTCTTGGCGGAATGCACGTAAAATTTGTTGCCCTGCCCGTCCTGTTGGATTTAAACCTAAACGGGTTTGCTCCTGACGAATAGCAACACGGGTTTTATCGCCAATCAATCCATCAACAGCACCAATATCATAGCCACGATTAATCAAAAATTGCTGAATTTCACGACGCTCTGCACGTGAAGTACCAGGATCATCAGTTGGCCAAGAGCTAACAAATGGACCTGCTCCTCTTAAGCGATCAGACAAATGTGCAATTGCCAGCCCGTAACTTTCCGCAGCGTTGTAACTATAAATAGCATCAAAATTCTTAAATACTAAAAATACTGGTCCACTTGGTCCTGCTGGAGCCATTAAACCGGCTGGCGTACTACCAGACAAAGGACCTTGTATTAGTGGCGAACCATCAATCCGTGTTACTCCTCGCGCACTCCAACTGCTTAATGGTTTTTTCGAGCGTCGTCCTTCTCCATCAATTGACATGCCTGCTGGAATTTGAACTTCAAAGCCCCAAGGCATACCCGTCTGCCAACCTGCTTTATTCAAGAAATTAGCCGTTGATGCCAATGCATCTGCAGTACTCGATACTAAATCGCGTCGGCCATCTCCATCAAAATCAACCGCTAAGCGTTCATAAGTTGATGGCATAAATTGAGTATGACCAAATGCTCCTGCCCACGAACCTTTAAGTTGATCTTCAGTTAAGTCACCACGCTGTAAAATACGCATTGTGGCAAAAAACTCGGTACGAAAATAACTTTGTCGGCGCCCTTCACAACTTAAAGTCCCAAGAGCTTGTAATAAAGGATATTTTCCAGAAATATCACCAAAATTACTTTCAACACCCCATACCGCTACAATGGTTTCAGCAGGCACACCGTACACTTGAGAAGCACGATTTAAAACATCTCGGTGTTGTGCAAGTTTTTGTTTTCCAAGTGCAACACGTTCTTCATCTACCAGACCAGACAAATAATCCCAAATCGGTGTCGAAAACTCTGGTTGGTAATTTAACTTATCAATCACCGAGTAATCTGGTGTTAAATTTTGCGTATAGCGATCATAAGTGCTACCTGAAACACCAGCAGCAATAGCCTGTGAACGTAAATTTGCCAAACAGCTCTGGAAATTATTATTAGGCGTATAAGTATCACTATTCGTTACTGGAACAGTCGCATTACTAGATATTGTAGAACCATTAATTACCAGCTCTGCTTGAGCCTGGGTCATCGCCAAAAATACAGACCCAACAATACAAGAAAAACGTCGCATATTATCCTAGTTCAATTTTTAAATTTAAATTTGTAAGTACCATACCATTATGGACTCAAATTTTTCAGAGAGAAATCGTAAATTTGAATTCATAATTACTTCTTTAAATTCATTTCCAGAGTTTTAAATTCAAATTTCCCCTCTATTTTTGAATTTAAAACTTTCCTCACAAGATGAATTAATTTTTAAATTCAAAATCTACCCTCTAATTTAAATTCAAAAACTTCATTTTAAATTTAAAAATCCAAGCCCAATCCACTTGTGGATAACTCATAAAACCACGCATCTAAACTGCCTCACACACTATATTCTTTATGCTTTTCATAACTTTTGTGAAGTACAAGCCCTTGGCTACTCATAAATATACGTTTTAAATTTAAAAGTCAGGCGCAGTTTTGAATTCAAAATATCATTCAGACGACATACATCTTTTTAAATTCAAAACAAACACAAGCTGGAGTACCAGATTTAAATTCAAACTTTAAGTATTGGGGATAACTTATTTTAAATTCAAAACCACCAAAACTACTTATTTCATTTTTTAAATTCAAAATTAGAACCTTTATTTAAATTCAAAAAGCTTAATAAAAGTTATCCACAGCAGAACAACATTACGTTTCTTAAATTTTTTAAATTTAAAAGACAAAAAAAGCGATCCGAAGATCGCTTTTTAGAAATTTTAACTTAATTAAATGGTCATATCAGCTGTTAATGCGAGTGGTTCTGGCAAAATTTTCGCTAACTGACGGCATAAATTCGTCAATTCATTACTATCCACAGGCATTAACGTAATGTGGCCTAATTTACGGCCAGCACGTTCTGACTTGTTATAAAGATGCAGATGAGCACCATTTAGTGCCAAAACATCTTCAGTTTTAGGATGTTGACCAATAATATTGATCATAACCGTTGGTCGAATAACGTCTGTTGACCCCAATGGTAGCCCTGCAACAGCTCGAATATGGTTTTCAAACTGTGAACATACGGCGCCTTCAATTGACCAGTGGCCTGAGTTATGCACACGCGGTGCCATCTCATTCGCGCATAAGCCTTGTTCTGTCACAAATAGCTCTAGAGTTAGCACACCTACATAGTTGAGATGATTTAACAAACGCGTAATGTAGTCTTGAGCAACAGGTTGTAGAGCTTCACTATTCGGTGCAGGTACGATTGAGTGCGACAAAATACCGTTGTGATGATGGTTTTCAGCCAATGGCCAAGTCTTCACTTCACCATTTTGACCACGTACTGCAATAATCGAAACTTCGCGAGAAAATTTCACAAAACTTTCAGCCACTAAGCTTTTTGCAGGACCAAGCTCTGCCCAAGCTGTATCAATTTGGTCTTCTGAACGAAGTACAGACTGACCTTTGCCATCATATCCACCAGTTGCAGTCTTAAGTACAATTGGTAAACCAAGCTCAGCAACAGCTTTTTTCAAGCTTTCTAGGCTATCTACAGCACGATACGGCGCAACAGGAATCGCAAGTTCATCAAACAATGCTTTTTCTGACAAACGATTTTGCGCAGTTGCTAAAGCAATACGGGGAGGGTGCAGTGTTTTAGTTTGTGTTAACACATCTACATCTGCAACAGGCGTATTTTCAAACTCAAGACTGAAAACATCAGCGCTTTCAATAAACTGCTTTAAACCTTGTTCATCTTGACTAGAAAAAACTTGGCCTAAAACACCTGCTGGACAATCTGTATTTGCTTCAAAAAAAGTACATTGAATATTTAATGGTAAAGCTGCTTGCGCCATCATACGGCCCAATTGCCCACCACCAAAAATACCGATAGTTTTATCCATTTCAGCCTCTTAAACCTGTCCCGGAATATTGTTGCTTGCAACTTTATCAGTTTGTGCAGCACGGAAATCTGCAACATTTTTTGCAATTTCAGGACGAGTTAAACCTAAGATTTGAGCAGCCATAATCGCAGCATTGGTCGCACCAGCCGGACCAATTGCCAAAGTACCTACAGCGATACCTGCTGGCATTTGTACAATTGAAAGTAATGAATCTACGCCATTTAAAATTGATGATTTAACTGGTACACCCAATACAGGTAAATCAGTTTTTGCCGCACACATACCTGGTAAATGCGCAGCTCCACCAGCGCCTGCAATAATCACTTGAATACCACGATCACGCGCAGTTTCTGCATATTCAAACAAACGGTCCGGAGTACGGTGAGCAGATACCACTTCCGCTTCAAATGGGACACCAAGTTGTTTAAGCATATTGGCAGTATGTTCAAGCGTTGCCCAATCGGACTGGGAACCCATGATAATTCCGACTAAAGGTTGGGTATCTGTTGCGACCGCGTTCATTGGCATTTCCAAAGCGTAAAAATGGTAAAAACTCGACTTGTACCAAGCCAAGCATGAGAGAAAAAGATGAGGCCAATATTATAGCTGTTTTTTCACTCACCCCAAAGCCCAAGTTTATGTGGAAAAAGCATGATTCCGATGGATTTAACAACGATCTGTCTGAAAACCCAATTTCAGATAATTTTACTGGCTTCTAAATACAAAATAGACACAACCAAACAGGCATAACATGGCCCAAACATAGTCTAGTTTGAACGGCTGCTTAAATAGCAACACCATAAATGGAACAAATACAATAAGCGTGACAACTTCTTGGGTAATTTTCATTTCACCCAAAGTCCAACCTTGGTCACTCAAGAGTCGAGTTGCCGGAATCATAAAACTATATTCGAGCAGGGCAATAGCCCAACCGAATAAAATCGCTTGCCAGAATGGTGCGTGGTGCAAAAACTTAAGATGCCCATACCATGCAAGTGTCATAAAACAGTTAGAAATAATTAACAGAACGAAAGCTAAAACCGTTGGGCTCAAAGGCACATCCTTCATCATCACGATGATGTAAGTATTAATATGGATCGAAAATATTATAAAAGATAAAACTGTAATTCAGCTTAAATCTAAAAAATAAAGCTGTACTTTTATGAACGCCTCAAACACATAGAACAACAACGAATTTTGACTATCTTTTCCAGTTGAGCCTTGCTATCGTTGCTGGCAAATTTATCAATAATGAAAACACAGTAATTCACATTAATACTGTGTACAAAAGCAGTGGAGAAGGCGAGCAATGCATCTGCATATCTTGGGTATTTGTGGCACTTTTATGGGCTCTTTAGCACTTTTAGCTCGTGATTTAGGACATAAGGTAACAGGTTCCGATTCAAACGTTTACCCGCCAATGTCTACCCAGTTAGAAAATGCAGGTATTGAACTCATGCAAGGCTATGACCGTAGCCATTTACAGCCTCATCCGGACTTGGTTATTGTCGGCAATGCCATGAAACGTGGTATAGATGCCGTCGAATACATGCTAAATGAAGGTCTGCCATATATTTCTGGTCCACAGTTCCTTGCTGATCACGTTTTACAAGGTAAACATGTGCTTGGTGTGGCGGGTACTCACGGGAAAACAACTACGACAACCATGCTCGCTTGGGTACTTGATCAGGCGGGTTTAAACCCGGGCTTTTTAATTGGCGGTGTTCCACTTGGTTTTAGTGAAAGCGCTCGTTTAGGCGGTGGCAAATACTTTGTGGTTGAAGCCGACGAATATGACTCAGCTTTCTTCGATAAACGTTCTAAGTTTGTTCATTATCATCCAAAAACGGCGATTTTAAATAACCTTGAATTTGACCATGCCGATATTTTTGATGACCTAGCAGCGATTCAAAAGCAATTCCATCATCTGGTTCGTACTATTCCAAGTGAAGGCCGTATTATTGCGCCAATTACCGAAACTCATATTGATGAAGTACTTGAAATGGGCTGCTGGACACCAGTGATTCGTACAAGTTTAGAAGCAAATGAAAAAGCGGCTTTGTCTGCTGAATTAATTTCAATTGATGGCAGCCATTTTAAAGTACTCGAAAATGGCAATGTTGTTGGCGAAGTGAAATGGAGCATGACAGGGCAGCATAGCGTAGCGAATGCATTGGCAACGATTGCAGCCGCTCAGCATGTGGGCGTTTCGCTTGAAAAGGCATGTGAAGCTTTGTCTAACTTTGGCGGTGTAAAACGCCGTATGGAGTTACTCGGCACGATCAATGGTATTGAGGTTTATGATGACTTCGCTCACCATCCAACAGCAATCGACACGACTTTAGATGGCGCACGTAAACGTTTAGGCGAACGTCGTTTATGGGCCATTATTGAGCCACGTTCAAATACCATGCGCATGGGTAGCCATAAAGATGGCTTAGCACATTCTGCTCGTTTAGCAGACGAAGTGATTTGGTATCAGCCAGAAGGCCTAGATTGGGATTTACAACCTGTGATTGAAGCTGCGACTAACCATGCCCAAGTCAGCCGTTCACTTGATGAAATTATTGAACGTATTGTCAATGAAGCAGGTCAGGGTGATGCCGTTGTAATTATGTCTAATGGTGGTTTTGGTGGCTTACATCAAAAACTTATGAGCGCATTAAAAGCTAAAGCTGCTTAACTTGCGCTCCAGATGATTCAATAAAAAACGGGTTTCAAATTGAAACCCGTTTTTTTAGTTTAATTATTTTTTAAACCTGTTTTGGCTCTATATTTTCCATAAATTTATTCGAGATGAATAAACGTAACGTATAGACAATACCCATCGCAAACACGCTATATCCCACGTTATTACAAATAAACGGAATACATAAAATAATGAGTGCAGTAATAGGATAAAACCATTTAGTAATTCCAGATAAGCACTGAAACTCATAAAGTATCCATATGCAACTGGTATAAAGCACCACACTCACCGCGACAATTACACCTATGTATAAATCAGAAATATGGGCATGGTGCGTGGTGACATCCACGGCGGCGGCAAGCGCAGCACCTACCGCAGCAATACTCACAAAAACAAAATAATGGCCATATCCCCAAACAAACGGACGTACACCTTTAACATGATGATGCTGTTCACTGCGGTCAAAGTAAGCCCACCACATTGCAAACATCAACATTAATCCGCCAATCATTAAAAAAACAGCCGGAATATTAATAGATTGAGCCGCAAGCGCATCACGAATGGCATTAAAGCTACCTACGATGGATTCCCCTAAAACGATAATAGTAAGAAGGGCATAGCGCTCTACAATATGATGAGGATGCCACGGCGTAGGCGAATATTTTTCTGCATAGATAGGAACAAATAACTCGACCACAACCAGAAGTAAAAATAAAGGAATTGAAAGGGCATGAGCAAAGTTAGCAACAAGCCAGCCAATTTGTACCAATACGATACCTATGGCATAGCGATACGCTGTAATTCGCCGTTCAGGGTCATGTTTTGCTGCTCTCAGCCACTGGGTGACTAAAGCTAAACGCATAATCACATAGCCGACAATAATGATGTCAAAATCCTGACTATGGAACACATCAGGAATACCTGCGGCCATGACCAATGACCCTACAATCTGTACAAAGGTAAGACACCGATACAATGCATCGTCATTATCGTAAGCCGAAGCAAACCATGAAAAATTCATCCATGCCCACCACAGCGCAAAAAATACCATCAGATAACTTGGTAATGCATGCCATAGATGATTTTCAATAATTGCATGATGTAGCTGCTGACCTGCTGTTGCAATCGCGACCACAAAAATTAAATCGAATAATAATTCGAGGGGAGTTGCTGCTCTATGCGGCTGTTCTGGATCTCTTGGAGATAGGGGCCTCAAACTTAATTTTTTCTGTTTTTCTTGAGTAGTCATAAAATAACGTTCTCGAATAAAGTGCCAACACGTTAACACTTTAATATTAATGCCCCGAACACGCATTAAAAATTATCTAGCCTTACTGTCTATTATTTACTCACAAATAAACTATATTTCATTTTTGTGACAATTCTTTATCAAGACCTTAAGCTTAATTCTTTATCATAGCTCACGTTTTTGTTCTTGTTTGGAATATGAATGTCTTTAGAAACACTCAACCTTAGCTTATTCCATGTCATTAATGGGGCTCAGGATGCGAGTCAATTTATCATTCGTCTTGCTATCTTTTTTGCTAATGATCTCCTCTATATTCTTTTATTCATACTTACATTTTTATGGTTTTATGGCGATCAAGATTTAAAAAATAGGGTCATTAAATCTGTCTTTCTAACCTGTGTATCGCTTTTAGTCGGTTACGTTATTTCTCTGTTTTACCATCACCCAAGACCGTTTGTGATGGGTGTGGGCACCACCTTTATTGAACATGCGCCAACAGCGTCTTTTCCAAGTAATCATATGCTAATTTTTAGCACCATTGCCCTGTCTTATTTATTTGCTCAGCGCAAAATGATTGGAATTATTCTTTTATTTTTGTCATTTGTGGTGGCGTGGTCACGTATTTATTTAGGTGTGCATTTCCCTTTAGATATGTTGGGTGCTTTTATTGTCGCGTTACTAGTCAACACAGCCGGTTATTACTTCTGGAATGTTTATGGTACGCCTTTAACTGCATTCTTTATTCACCTTTACCAGATTATATGCAAACCGCTTTTAGACCGTGGTTTGATTAAATAACCTCTAGAGCTTTTATGTAGTAAAACCACCACATGAAGTTCAGTTGCGTAATACAAAAAAATCTGCCATTCTATGTGGACTTGGATATGTTTTATCCAAAACAGAATTTAGTTTGACAAGGGGAGTAGCCTCCTCCAAACATAACAGCAATGTTATGTGTCAGATATCGTCAATACACTTTTATTAAAAAGTCGGTATCTGAGCATCGTGAAATTCATGGTGTAGGCAAGACCTTGATCATGTTGATACAGATGTTTAATTCATCTGGCAACTGGTCGAGGTTTTTTTATGCCCAATTGCCGGATGTATGGAGGATTTATGGAAACAATCGGCAATTTATGGCTGTACGTAGCATTCTTTGGCATAGTCATTGTCATGCTTCTGATTGACTTTTTAGGCTTTAAGCAAAAACAAGGTCAAGATGTCTCAATTAAGCAAGCTGCTTACTGGAGTGTGGCGTGGGTAAGCGTCGCAGCCTTATTTGGTGGTGGTTTATGGCTTTACTTACAACAAACAGTTGGGGTGACCTTAGCTAACCAAAAAACCATGGAATACTTTGCAGGTTACTTACTCGAAAAGTCCCTCGCAATTGACAACGTTTTCGTCTGGTTAATGATTTTCGCAGCGTTTGCTATACCGGCTGCGCTACAACGTAAAATTTTGCTCTACGGCGTATTAGGCGCAATCGTACTGCGTACCCTGTTTATTTTTATTGGTGCATGGTTCGTTCAAGAGTTTTCTTGGGTACTTTATATCTTCGGCGCGTTCTTGGTATATACAGGCTTTAAGTTCTTAAAAGGCCAAGAAGAAGAAACCAACATTGAAGATATCAAGCTTTTAAAATGGTTACGTAACCATATGCGTATTACACCACAGCTTGAAGGTGACAAATTCTTTGTACGTCAAAACGGTTTATTGTGGGCAACGCCGTTATTTCTAGTTTTGATTTTGGTTGAAGCTTCAGACGTGATTTTCGCAGTAGATTCTATTCCTGCTATTTTCGCGGTAACTAGCGACCCGTTTATTGTTTTAACGGCGAACTTAATGGCAATTTTAGGTTTACGCGCAATGTTCTTTTTACTTGCTGGCGCTGCGACTAAATTGCATTACTTACCATACGGCTTAGGCATCATCTTATTGTTCATTGGTGCGAAAATGTTGTTGCTTGATGTATTCCACATGCCAATCTGGATCTCGTTAAGCTTTATCGTAATAGTGTTAGCAATCACTGCTTACCTTTCTCTACGACACAACAAAAAGCAATTGCAGTCCTAATTCATCACAACAAGGCATCTACATGTAAGATGCCTTGTTATCTAAATCTTCAAAAGAGACTGTACTTTAAAAAAACAGGTTAATATCATATGCCAACTTAAATTTATCTTTCCTAATCAGAAACATAATAGATAACAGCTAATCGGTATTTTATGCCGAATATATTTATTAAAATGTGTGGAGTCTCATGCGTTCTAAAAAAATTAATCTTGTCGTTGTCCCGTTATTACTCACGGCATGTAGCCATAATGATGGTCCTTTGGTACAAGACGTATATAACAACCAATATGACTGTGCTCGCGACTGGAATAATGAAACATGTAAACAAGAAAATAGCTCAAGTGGACATGGTTCTAGCTATGTCGGTAGCCGCTATTTAGGGCCTGCGTATTATCAAAATAATCGGGAAGTTTCTTATCACGGAAATACCTTACATCCTTACAGCAATTTGAGTGTAGGTCGCCCCATTATTTCAAGTACGGCGAAAAGCGCGTCTTCCTCATCCCCAATACGTGGGGGGTTTGGTCGTAGCGGTTTCTCTTTCGGCGGCTAAGTCTTTAGGCATTCACTTAATATGAAAAGAAAAATATTTACTCCACGACCAGACTGGCAAGTGGAGCATCAAAATATTGGTTTTGATTATTTTAATTTACCTTCTCTCGATGGCTCAATTTACTGGTCTGAAGGGGTTGCGTATGAGTTTACCCTTAAACAGATTGAACAACTCGAAGATGCGGCAAATGAACTGCATCAGATGTGTTTATCGGTAGTAGGAGACCTCATTCAACGAGGAAACTATCCTGCTTACTTTCAAATTCCAGAAACAGCCATAAACCATATTGAACATTCATGGAAACAAAATGCTCCGATGCTGTATGGCCGCTTTGATTTCGCTTACGATGGGCGAAATATCAAAATGCTGGAATATAACGCCGACACACCGACTGGCTTACTTGAAGCTTCTGTCGCACAGTGGCTGTGGATAGAACAAGTCTCGGGCATTGCAAACCGAGACCAGTTCAATAGTATTCATGAAGACCTGATTAAACGCTGGAAGACAATTTTACCGCGTGGTAGCCATGTGCATTTTGCTGCCTGTCAGGAAGCAGGAAGGGAAGACTGGGGCAATCTCGAGTATTTGATGGATACCGCTTACCAAGCTCATCTACAAGTTTCCGAGCTTTCTATGGAGAACATAGGCTGGAACGGGCAAGATTTTGTTGATCTCCATAACCAGCCCATTCAAAACATATTTAAACTTTATCCATGGGAATGGATCTGGGAAGAAGCATTTTCTCAATATATCCACCCACAAACACAGTGGATTGAACCTTGCTGGAAAATGCTACTTTCAAATAAAGCGATTCTGGTTGAGCTTTGGAAGTGTTATCCCAATCATCCATTATTGGTCGAAACCCATACCTATGACCCGCAACAAAGTTTGTCTGGCAAATGGGTGAAAAAGCCGATTTTGGCAAGGGAAGGGGCCAATATTCGGGTTTTACAAGACGGCCATGACCAAGGCGCGGCTTCTGGTAGCTTTTATTTTGATGACTATGACAAATATGGGTATGTCGTACAGAAATGGGTAGACACCCCATTATTTTCAGGACAACTACCTACTCTTGGTTTATGGATGGTTGGACATCAATGTGCAGGCATGTCTATTCGTGAAGATTGTTATGACATCATTGGTAATGATGCCCACTTTGCAGCACATTATTTTGTCGAGTAATAAGCGAATAGAGATTTAAAAAAGCACTGTTTAGGTGCTTTTTTATTGTGCCTTCGACGCAGTCAATCAGTGCATTTTAAATATATAGCGAATAATCAATGTTAGCTTTTAAAGCTAAATTAGAACAAAAATTCAAAAATATAATGATTTAACTCTATGTATTTTAATTTTTTTATTCTGGTTTACTTTCTTAAAATTTAATATTGGCAAGCTCTTTGCATCTCCTAAAAAGAAAAAAGCCTAGATTTTAGGGGCTCGTCAGAGCCCTAATTTTTTTAAGGAGTAATGCAATGAATGCTATTCCAACTTTAACGCCACTTTCTCTACCATGTAATAGCAGTTTTGATGCAAAAGATTGGGAAATTTTATCGAGCCATTGGTATCCGGTTGCGCGTATTCAAGATGTCTCTAATGCGCCTCAAAGAGTCACACTACTAGACGTCAATATGGCGTTATACAAAACAGAAAGTGGAGAAATTCATCTGGTTCGAGATATTTGCCCACATCGTGGCGTGCCTTTAACCAAAGGTTGGGTCGATGGTGAGGAGATTGTGTGTCCTTATCACGGTCTACGCTATAACACTGAAGGGAAATGTACTCAAATACCAGCTCAGCCCGAACTAACTAAAATTTCTGATCGTTTTTCTCTGACCAAATTTCCGGTTGTGCAAAGATATGGCCTCATTTGGACCAGTATTCATGGTCGTGATATTGCTAAAGCCAATATTCCTGTATTAGATACTTGGGATGATGCAGAGCATCAAGCGATTTTGCCACCTTTTGTGGATATTGGTGGTTCTAGTGGTCGTCAGCTTGAAGGGTTTATTGATGTCGCTCATTTTGCATGGGTGCATCACAACGCCTTTGCGAATCGTGATGATCCTATCGTCCCTAAATATCACACTGAACGTACCAACTATGGCTTAAAAACGGTCTATATCAGCAATGTCAGTAATTATCCACATGAACTGAAACATCTCGAACCAGAAGGCTTTTTATGGAAGCGTACTTTTGAGGTTTATCCGCCATTTTCTGCCGTGCTTACTGTCGATTTTCCAGAAGGTGGGATCTTAAAAATTTTAAATGCCTGTTGTCCTATCTCAAGTAATAAAACCCGCTTATTTGTTCCACTCACACGTAACTTTGACCAAACAGGTGATTTAGAAAAGGTATATGCATTTAATGCGCAAATTTTTGCCGAAGACCAAGATATGGTCGAATCACAAAAGCCAGAAGAACTACCGCTTGATCTAATGATGGAAGCACATTTTGAAGCAGACCGTTCATCAACGACTTATCGAAGGATTTTGGCTGAATGGGGACTAAGTAAACGTTATACCGTTTAAATCTTGGCTAACTGGGGTACAATCAATCGAAAAAAGTGAAAATATATAGGCTTTCCATGTCATTGATCGCAAATACCACCGTTGTGCGTGGTCGTTTTTTAGATATTCAACAAACTGTCTCTGAGCCAACTGATATTCCAAATCAAGTACGTTATTTGGAAGATGGTGTATTGATTAGTGAACATGGAAAAATCAAATGGTTTGGTGCATGGGCAGACGCTCAACAACATCTACCTGCTGGAGTTGAGGTTCAACATTATCCAGAACAATTGATTGTACCTGGCTTTATTGATACCCATATTCACTTTCCGCAAACCGAAATGGTGGGAGCTTACGGCGAGCAACTTTTAAGCTGGCTTAATACTTATACTTTCCCAACTGAAATCCAGTTTCAAGACAAAACATATGCAAACGAAATTGCCCAGTTCTTTGTTCAGGAACTCTTAAAACACGGTACAACCACGGCCCTCGTTTTCTGTACAGTTCATCCCAAATCTGTAGATGCCTTATTTGAAGCCGCAGAGCGCGTTCAGATGCGTTTAATTGCCGGCAAGGTACTTATGGACCGTAATGCGCCTGAAGCGTTGTGTGACACGCCAGAAACGGCTTACAGCGACACTAAAGCGCTCATTGAAAAATGGCATGGTAAAGGCCGTGCTCTGTATGCAATTACGCCACGATTTGCGCCGACTTCTACGCCTGAGCAATTAGAAAGAGCAGGGCAATTAAAACAAGAATTTCCGGATGTGTATGTCCATACGCATTTAAGTGAAAACAAAGATGAAATTGCTTGGGTGAAATCTTTATTCCCGGAACAAGCAGGCTATTTAGATGTTTATCAACATTATGGCCTGACTGGTAAGCGTTCTGTGTTTGCGCATTGCGTTCACTTAGAAGATGAAGAATGGCAATGTATGAATGATACACAATCGGCTATCGCATTTTGCCCAACTTCAAACCTGTTCTTAGGCAGTGGTTTATTTCCATTGAAAAAAACTTGGGAAAAACAAGTGAAAGTAGGCTTAGGGACAGATATTGGAGCTGGCACATCGTTTAGCTTACTGCAAACTGTTAACGAGGCTTATAAGGTTCAGCAGTTACAAGGTGATAAACTCTCAGCTTATGAAGCGCTTTATCATGCAACCCTAGGCGGAGCAAAAGCACTCGATTTGCAGGATCAGTTAGGCAACTTCAACGTCGGTAAAGAAGCAGACTTTGTGGTACTAAACTTAAAGCCAACAGCATTACAGGAACTTCGCCAGTCTAAATCTAAATCTGTTGAAGATTCACTGTTTGCATTATTCACTTTAGGTGATGACCGTAATATTGAGGCGACTTATATTTATGGAAACCGTGCTTATCAAAAAGAAACAGCCAAATAAAAAAGGTATTGTTAAGTTTTTGTTATTATTTGGAATATGTGCTATTGCGTTAAAGCGTGATCGACATATTCCGCAAAATGATAAAATTTCACAGCCATCAAAGGGTGCATGAAACGTCATTTTGCTTTAAAATTTTACCATTAACTCAGATTTTCGAGGTGTTGCTGGTCAACACCTTTTTTATTTTTTCTTTTATATCTTGTAGGAATCTGCCATGACTGTTGCAATGAGCATCATGATTTCAACCGAAGAAATTCAAGCAAAAGTCAAAGAGCTCGGCGAGCAAATCAATTCTCACTATGCAAATAGTGACAAAGAATTGGTTCTGATTGGTCTACTTCGTGGTTCTGTTATTTTCATGGCAGACTTATGCCGTACGATTACCAAACCACATGAACTCGACTTTATGACAGTGTCTAGCTATGGCGGCGGTACCACTTCAAGTCGAGACGTTAAAATCTTAAAAGATCTTGATGGTGAAATTCGTGGTAAAGACGTGCTTGTGGTTGAAGATATTATTGACTCAGGCAACACCTTAAGCAAAGTCGTGGAAATGTTGCAAACTCGCGAACCAAATTCAATTCAATTGTGCACATTAGTGAGTAAACCATCTCGCCGTGAAATTGATTTAGAAGTTAAATTTTTAGGTTTCGAAGTTGAAGATAAATTCATTGTTGGTTATGGCTTAGACTACGACCAGAAATATCGTCACTTACCATTTATTGGTGAGATTGGCCTATAAATTTTATAAAAATGGCACCGTAAGGTGCTATTTTTTTATATAAAGGCTGAGCTTTGAACAAAAAAGACACAAAAAGTCGCAATCTGCTACAGACAAAACAGATCACTCTACCGCACGATAGAATATGAAGCAAAATCATTAACTTCATCAAAAAAACAACTGGAGAACAAATATGTGGTCACTTATTGTTGCTATTGTGGTTGGTTTCTTCGCTGGCTTAATCGCTCGTGCTTTACACCCAGGTGATGATAAAGCAGGTTTTATTGTTACTACTTTAATTGGTATTGCAGGTTCACTTCTAGCCACTTATGGCGGTCGCTTACTTGGTCTTTATGGAGAAAATTCAGCGGCGGGCTTTATTGCTTCTGTCATTGGTGCCGTCATTATTCTCTTTATCTATAACCTAATTGCACGAAAAAGCTAAGTAGTAAATTTAATTTTAAAAAAGCACCGAAAGGTGCTTTTTTTAAGTCATTTTATAAACCTAACTCTTTCCAAACTGCCTGAATTTCTTCAGCAGAGCGCGCTCCGACGAGTTTAAATCCGTTAGCAAAAATGAGAGTAGGCGTGCCATTAAAACCTAATTTTTTCCCTAATTCCAAGTTACGGTCAATCGGGTTTGTACAGCTCGCAACCATTGGTTTAACACCTTGCTCAATTAATTTTTTCCATGAATATGATTGATTCGGTGCACACCAAACTTGTCTAGAAACCACAATAGACTGAGGTTTTAAAGGATAGATAAAAGTGTAAATAGTGACATCTTTAAGCTTGTCGAGTTCAGGTTCAAGCTGCTTACAATAAGGGCAATTTGGATCAGAAAATACTGCTAAAACATGCTGACCATTACCTTTGACTGTTTTAATAGCATCTTTTAAAGGCAACTGTTTCCAATCAATTGAGTTCTGTCCTAAAACCAGATCTTTAGTTAAGTTCTTTTGGTCTTTTAACCGAATCATAGAGCCTACAAACATGTGCTGCCCATCTTCACCAAGATAAATAATTTGCTGGTCCAGATTAGCACTATATAGTCCGGGCATTTCGGTTTTCTGAATATTACTAATTTTCAAATTAGGATATTGTTTTTTAATATTTTCCTGAACAGTATCTACATTAGCGAAACTCAAACTTGTAGTTAAACTAAATAACGCCAATATTCCTAATTTTTTAATCATAAAACCGACTCGGAGGCAGGAGAGAAGAACATTTTAATCAGTTCCGTTAGTGAAAACAGAACTGATTACCGAGTTATAACCAAACTTCTACTCAGTTATGCCAATGTTTCACGTGGAACATAAACAGGTTTTAAGGTATTAATTTCTACTGAAATATGCACAATTTCATCATGAATCGATAAAGCATCACGAATCTGGTCTGCATTTAAAGAGATATCGTCAGTTTCAAGTGCCAAAATACAAGAAAATTTACCTTTTGCGACTTTCCAGACATGAATATCTGTAATTTCCACATGTTTCGGAAATTCAGCTATTACTTCCCGAATTTCATCAACTACAGGATGGTCCATTTCAGCATCTAGAAGGGTTTTACCTGTTTCTTTCATTAAGCCAAAAGACCACTTTGCAACTAAAATAGCCCCTAAAATTCCTAAAAGTGCATCTAAAAAATCCCATCCAAAATATTTACCTGCGAAAAGCGCTATAATTGCAAAAACAGAAGTCACTGCATCTGCAACCACATGTAAAAATGCAGCTTTTTGGTTTAAATCATGGTGATGATGCCCATGCTCATGATGGTGATGGTGATGGTGATGGTGATGGTGACCATCATCATGAAGTAACCATGCGCAAATCAAGTTAATAACTAAACCTAAAATTGCAATTGGAATCGCTTCATTATAAAAAATTTCAACTGGGTTAAATAAACGTTGAATTGACTGAAACGCCATAAAAATAGCCACAACCATCAGCAAAATTGCGCTGCTATAGCCAGCTAAAATCTCAATTTTCCAAGTTCCAAAGCTAAAACGATGATCATTGGAATAATGACGGGCTGCACGATAGGCAAAGTAGGCTAAACCAAGGGCCAACATATGTGAACTCATATGCCAACCGTCGGCCAGTAGTGCCATTGAATTGAAGAACCATCCACCAAATACTTCCAGTACCATCATGGTCGCCGTTAAAATGGTTGCAATCAAAATACGTTTTTGTGCAAGTGGATTTCCTTCATCAAACTGATGTTGATGATGACGTGATACACTATAATCCTGCATAAAATTTAAACCCAATATACTCCCTACCAGTATATTAAATTGTACAAGAGAAAACAGATGAGTCACATTGGTCAGGATAAAAAAATTGTTAATCGTGTAAAACGACTAAAAGGGCAAATCAACAGCATTGAAAATGCGATAGAACAACCAGAATCTTCATGTATAGATATTTTGCAGCAAGTTGCAGCCATAAAAGGTGCAATAAACGGTTTGATGAGTGAATTAATGGAACAGCACTTACATCATCACGTACTTAAAGGCGCAGAAGTCGATCAAAATGAGCTAGATGAATTTTTAAAAGTTTTAAAAAGATACGGCTGAGAAAAGTACTGGATGACATAGCACTCTACATCATCCAGTTTTTTATTATTTTCCGATACAGAACGAACCAAAGATTTTGCCTAAAAGGTCATCGGCACTAAAGTCACCCGTAATTTCACCTAAAGCATTTTGAGCAAGACGTAGTGATTCAGCAACGAGCTCACCAGCGTTAAATACAACAAGTTGCTCACGTGCCTCTGCCAAATAGAGCTGAGTGCGCTTCATTGCGTCTAAATGACGTGTTCTCGCAATAAATGTATCTTCCTCAGGGTGAAATCCTGCATGCGCTGTAATCGCATCTACGAGGCCTTGTACACCCATCTCTTGTTTTGCTGAAACTGTGATATGACGGAACCCTTGATAATCGCTTATTTCGGCAGGTTGACCAGTTAAATCACATTTATTGCCAATTAACATGAGACGACGCGGTTCAATATGTTCGGCAAAGTATTCTTGAGCCATTTTTAAAGGGTCATCACCTTGATTTAAATCGTAGACCAATAACAACAAATCGGCCTGCTCAATTTCTTTGATTGCACGACGAATGCCTTCTTTCTCGACTACATCTCCCGTTTCACGAAGACCCGCAGTATCCGTTAAGGTGATTGGTAAACCATTTAAGCTAATTTTTTCATGTAAAACATCACGAGTTGTACCAGCAATATCAGTCACAATTGCACGCTCAACACCAGCAAGTGCATTTAACAAGCTCGACTTACCCGCGTTTGGTTTACCCGCAATAACAACCTGTAGACCTTCACGGAGTAATTGCCCTTGTCGTGCAGAGGTTTGAACGGCATGTACAGATTGTTGAACATCTTCCAACAAAGCTAAAATTTTGCCATCAGCCAAAAAATCAATTTCTTCTTCTGGAAAATCAATCGCAGCTTCTACGTGCAGACGTAAATGAATCAGTTTTTCTAAAACTGTATTAATTTTTGTTGAAAAAGCGCCTTGTAAAGAACGGACTGCCGAACGAGCCGCAGCTTGAGAGGTCGCATCAATCAAATCGGCAATTGCTTCAGCTTGTACCAAGTCCATTTTGCCATTTTCAAAAGCTCGCATGGAGAATTCCCCAGCTTTTGCAGCAATTGCCCCAAGCTCAAATAAACGGCCAAGTAAGGCATTTTGAATGACAGGACCACCGTGGCCTTGAAGTTCTACAACATCTTCACCGGTAAAAGAATGTGGATTTGGAAAGCACAAGACAATGCCTTCATCCATAATACTTCCATCAGCATCATAAAACTTACGGAAACCCGCCATCCGAGCTTCAGGTAAGTTTTTTTGCGTCAGTTTTTGAGCAATATCATAGGCCTTAGGTCCCGATAAGCGAATCACGCCCACTCCACCACGCCCTGGTGGCGTTGCAATTGCGGCAATTGTGGTTTGACTATGCATATTATTCACCTAAAAACCTAAAATACAGCCAAAGAAAAATCCGCCTAAGATTACCATCTTAAGCGGATTGATTCAGCAAAAGTTCAAGGATTAAGATGTCGATTCAGCTTTACTGATACGACTTTTCTCAACACTCTTGTTAATAAACCATTGCTGTAAGATTGTAATACTGTTGTTCACAATCCAGTACAACACAAGACCCGCAGGGAAGAACAACATAAATACCGTAAACATAATCGGCATAATGCGGAATACTTTCGCCTGCATTGGATCAGCTGGTTGCGGGTTCAACATTTGCTGAGCAAACATTGTCGCACCCATAATTAATGGCAAGATGAACCATGGGTCCATCGCAGACAAGTCTTGAATCCAGCCTAACCACGGTGCATGACGTAATTCCACACTTTCCATGAGTACCCAGTACAAAGCAAGGAAAATTGGCATTTGTAGCAATAACGGTAAACAACCAGAAAGCGGGTTAACTTGTTCACGTTTGTAAAGCGCCATCATTTCTTGCGAGAAGCGCATACGGTCTTCACCGAATTCTTCTTTCATGCGTTGCATTTCTGGTGCAATCACACGCATTTTCGCCATAGAACGATAACTTTTTGAAGATAAAGGCCATAAAATCATCTTCACCATAATGGTAAGTAAGATAATTGACCATCCCCAGTTGCCTACAATGCTATGGAAGAATTGAAGACCTAGGAACAATAACTTCGCAATTGGCCATAACCAACCATAGTCAACAGTCTGGTTTAAACCTACCGCTAAATCTTTTAATTCAGATTGTACTTTTGGACCTGAATAAAGCTTCGCATCGACTTCCATTGAAGTACCCGCCGGAACATTAATTACTGGCGAAGTAAAGCCAATAATATTCATATGATCCGCAGACTGACGAGATTCAAGTTTAGCGACATAAGGCTGACCATTTGCTTGAGTCAGTTTAAGGTTTCCTGGAATCCAAGCACTTACAAAGTAGTGCTGAACCATTGCAACCCAACCGCCTTTAGCTTCGGTATTGAGTTTTTCTTCAGAGAAATTCGCAAACTTAAGTTTGTTGTAGTGAGCATCCGGAGTACCCCATGCACCACCTAAGAACGTACCTAAAGTGAAAATACCCTGAGAAGACTTACCTGGATCTTCCGAATTATCACGTTTCAACTGTCCAAACATCTGACCTTGCCAGTTTTGTTGGCTACGGTTAACAACTTGATGTTTGACAACAATTGGATATTGACCTTGAGTAAATGTAAAAGTTTTAATAATTTCAACGCCTTCTGGTGTCTTAAACACCATAGGAACTGTTAAAACTTTCTCAGAATGTCCACTTTGATCTTGTACCCCTTTAGCATCAGCTAAAGTATATGATGTTTTTTCAACAGCATATAATGGGCGACCACCACGACTGCTATCTGGTCCATTCAAACCAATTAAGCCAGACTGAGCAACATAAGTACGCTTGGCATCATTTTCAAGCATAACAAATGGTTGATTACTGTCTTTGCTCTTGTCGTGAGAGAGTAATTCAATACGAACAATATCACCACCTTTTGGATTGATCCAAAGATGATAAAGGTCAGTTTGTACTGAAATAAGCTGTTGATTCACAGGTGCAGTTGCATCTGTGGTTTGTGACTGCGCAATATTTGCTTGTGGCACATCGGAAGCCACTGTTGCAGTTTTAGCATTTGGCAAATCAGCAGATACTTCATGTGAACTTACAGCCGCCGCTTGTTGTTGCGGTGCAGTTGCAGCATTTCCATAATCTTTTTGCCAAGCCAAAATGAGCAAATATGCGGTGACAAACATGGCCCCGAGAATTGCAAACCTGGCCCATTGTTGCATATCTATTACCCCAAATGGTTAGAGAGATTTTGCTTCATTAAACGATCACGAAAGGGTACAGCAACATGATGCGTTTGAGAATCTATTTGATGAAACGAAATAAAACGAATTGCTTTAGGCGGTACCGGATCGTATCCAGAGCCTCCCCACGGATGACAACGACAAATACGTTTAGAAGATAACCAAACGCCTTTGATTGCACCATGAGTTTGTAATGCTTCTAGCGCATATTGGGAACAAGTTGGGATATAACGACAACGGGGTCCAAGAAGCGGACTAATCGCAATTTGATACAGTCGAATGAACCAACGCAAAATACGAACCATTGGTCATCTCTTAATTCTGCGAGGTTGGGACAACTTTAGAATGTTTTTTCGCTAAGCGTTGTAATTTTTGCCAAGCAAAATCTAATTGTTGATATAGCTCAGCATTCGTAATCGTTTCTATACCAACTTTAGGCATCACAACAACATCTATGTCTGACCCAAATTTCGGCTGATGTAGACGAAAGCTCTCACGAGCAAGACGTTTTATTCGATTTCTTTCATGCGCACGACGCACTTTTTTCTTAGCAACAACAATACCCAAACGGCTGTTAGGCTGTTCGGTTAATTTTGCAAGAAATAAAAAATGGGGTTGATGCACTTTAAAAAGCGCACCATCAAATACACTTTTATAATCTGCAGCACAGCGTATACGAAGATCTGTGCTAAAACTGTAAAGTGCCATCACACCCAAGTCTGGTCAGCGTAACAGTATTAAACAGTTAAGCTATGACGACCTTTTGCACGACGACGAGCTAATACTTGACGACCAGCTTTAGTTGCCATACGAGCACGGAAACCATGAACGCGTTTACGCTTTAATTCAGATGGTTGGAAAGTACGTTTCATATCGAAACTCCCAAAAATGATCTTTCTATAAAGGTCCGCGATTTTATTGTGCAATGTTTACGCTGTCAATGAAAAACCGTGAAAGTTTTGTATTTAAGTCAAATTTTTAACTTTTTATCTTCTCTTTATATTTAGCCTATTTTTCTTATTTAAAAGTTATGCACAAAGTAATTGTTTATTTTTATTAAGACTTTTAAGATATACACTTCTTATTTACATACTTATCAACAAACCTTGATGTGAAGTTGGTTTTGATTTGGTATATTTGAATTTAAATTCATATTTTTTAGTTATCCACAATTTGGATCAGCCCTATTAAATAAATTCAAATTTTAAAATTTAAATTTATTCTTATTAGTGTGGACTTTTCTTGTGGATTTCACAGTTTTAAATTTAAAAAACATATATTTGAACTGTTGATAACTCTGTTTTTATTGTCTTTATGGATTGTGGATAAGTTTATGTGATAATTTATCCACAGGATGTGCAAAAAGTTATTCACAATTGGTTTCGAATTTAAAATTTATTCACAAGAGATTTCTTTTTAGGCAAAATCAAACGAAATCGTCATGACAGATGTGGATAACTTGGGTAGAATGGCGACCCCTTCTCATCAGGAAGGGTTAATCTTTAAATGATTTGAATTTAAAACGCAGACATAGGGGATACACATGCTTTGGACAGACTGCTTAACTCGCTTGCGACAAGAGCTCTCTGATAACGTCTTTGCGATGTGGATTCGCCCTTTAGTAGCTGAAGAAGTAGAGGGGATACTACGTCTCTATGCTCCTAATCCTTATTGGACGCGTTATATTCAAGAGAATCATTTAGAGTTAATTTCTATATTGGCTGAACAATTGTCAGAAGGGCGGGTGCGTCAGGTTGAAATCTTGGTAGATTCTCGTCCTGGTAGTATTTTGTCCTCTAGTGAACAGCCTGCAACAACTACAGCAGCTTTACAAACTGCCCCTATACCTCAACCTGCTAAGGTTAAAAGAGAACCGGAACCTGTTGCTAATACTGCAGTTAGTTCTAAGAGTTCAAAAAAGAAACTATTAAATCCACAATTTACTTTTTCACTATTTGTTGAAGGCCGTTCTAACCAAATGGCAGCAGAAACCTGTAGAAAAGTATTAACACAGTTAGGTGCTTCTCAACATAACCCTTTGTTTTTATATGGTCCGACAGGTCTAGGTAAGACTCACTTAATGCAAGCAGTTGGTAATGCCCTACTGCAAGCGAAGCCGAATGCAAGAGTCATGTATATGACTTCAGAAAGTTTTGTACAAGATTTTGTGAGCTCATTACAAAAAGGAAAGGTAGAAGAGTTTAAGAAAAATTGCCGTTCTTTAGACTTGTTATTAGTAGATGATATTCATCTTTTGGCAGGAAAAGAAGCAAGCCTCGTTGAATTCTTCTATACATTTAATGCCTTACTTGATGAATCTAAACAAATTATTTTAACGTCTGATCGATATCCTAAAGAATTAACAGAACTTGATCCTCGATTGGTTTCTCGTTTTTCTTGGGGACTGTCAGTAGGTGTTGAACCACCTGATATTGAAACTCGAATCGAAATTCTGCTTAAAAAAGCTGAAAATAGTGGCGTTGATTTACCTAGAAACTGTGCGTTGTTTATTGCCCAACAAGTCGTAGCGAACGTACGTGAACTTGAGGGCGCACTGAATAAAGTTGTCGCAATTTCACGTTTTAAAGGTGCTCCAATTGACCTTGATGTCGTACGGGAATCTTTAAAAGATGTTTTAGCGATCCGTGCTCGTACAATTAGTGTAGAAAATATCCAGCGTGTAGTGAGTGAATATTTCCGAATTCCATTAAAAGAGCTAGTAGGTCCAAAGCGTACCCGAATTTATGCTCGACCACGTCAGTTGGCGATGGGGCTTGCCCGTGAATTAACGGGAGATAGTTTTCCTGAAATTGGAATGGCTTTTGGTGGGCGTGATCACAGTACAGTGATGCATGCTTGTGAAAAAGTCGTCAGTTTACGGGAAGAAGACCCAATCTTTGATGAAGATTATAAGAACTTATTACGTTTGCTTCAAAGTTAATGAAATAATAAGACGTTGTTGCAAAGTCTACGTAAGTGCAGCATAGTACACAGCTAAAAAATGAAATGTTTGCTCCAAGTTGCTAGAGGAATGAATCGTGCGTTTGAAAATCGCTAAAGAAAGTTTACTCAATGTTTTATCGCATGTGGTCGGTGCGGTAGAACGTCGTCATACCTTGAATATTCTTTCAAACGTCAAAATTCAGACTAATGCTCAAGCGCTCACTATTACGGGTTCCGATTTAGAAGTTGAACTCGTAGCGAGCACCGCTTTATCAGAAGGGGCGTGCCTTGAGGCAGGCGAGACAACTGTTCCTGCTCGTAAATTGATGGAAATTTGTAAATCTTTGCCTACAGCTGCATTGATTGATTTACAAATTACTGAAGATCAAAGATGTATTTTAAAGTCTGGTAATAGCCGTTTTGTGCTAGGTACACTACCGGCTGAAGATTATCCATTGTTAACCACTGAGAATAGCCAAGGTACGCAAGTACAGGTGACTCAACGTGAATTAAAGCGTTTATTTGAAAAAACTGCTTTTGCAATGGCTGTACAAGACGTACGTTTTTACCTCACTGGTACTTTATTAGAAATTGATGAAAATCAATTGCGTGCAGTAACAACTGATGGTCACCGTTTAGCACTTTGTGAAATTTTGGCTTCCTCTACTTCATCTCAGCTGGTACAAGCGATTGTGCCTCGTAAAGCTGTGGGCGAATTGCAACGTTTACTCAGCATTGAAGATGAACAACTCACATTGCTTATTGGACGTGAATTATTAAATGTAACGATTAATACGCCAAGCCGTGATAAAGAACAAGGTGATATTACAGTTCGTTTTACAACTAAATTGATTGATGGGAAATTCCCTGATTATCGCCGTGTTATTCCACGTGGTGGTGATAAACATGTTTTGATTGGTCATGACGTATTTAAACAATCATTACAACGTGTAGCAATTTTAAGTAATGAAAAATTGCGTGGTGTTTTCCTAAACTTCAATCAGGATTCTTTACAGCTTCGTGCAAATAACCCTGAACAAGATGAAGCAATTGAAGATTTAGCGATCCAATATCAAAGTGCCCCATTAGAAATGTCATTTAATGCTCAATACCTACTCGATGTGTTGGGTGTATTAGATGGTGATGATGTAAATATGAGCATGACTGAGGCGAATCAGTCTGTATTGGTTCAAGATCCGGCTCATCCTGACCAGACCTATGTGGTTATGCCGATGCGTGTTTAATCTGGTTTAACTATATGCATCTTACGCGCTTAAATATTGAACGTGTGCGTAATTTAAAAACGGTTGCACTCCATGGGTTGCAACCGTTTAATGTCTTTTATGGCGCAAACGGTTCGGGTAAAACATCAATTTTAGAAGCGATCCATTTGCTTGCAACAGGTCGCTCATTCCGTACACATATACCCAAAAATTATATTCAATATGAAGCTGACGACGCGATTGTATTTGCTCAGTCAGCAACTGAAAAAATTGGTATGCAAAAACTCGCTTCTGGTGAGCAACTCATGAAAGTGAATGGCGATACCGTTGCAACTCAAGGTCAGCTCGCAAAGTTACTTCCTTTACAACATATTGATCCACAAAGTACGGATATTATTGATCATGGTGCTAAGCCAAGAAGACAACTTTTAGATTGGCTTATGTTCCACGTGGAACCTGAATTTTATTTTGCGTGGCAATATTACTCTCGTGCGCTAAAGCAGCGTAATACCTTACTCAAAACACGGCGTAATCTTTCATTAGCTGATTTAGAACCGTGGAACAAAATGTTGAGTAATTATGGCGAGATTTTGCACTCACAGCGTTTAAGTATTGTCGAGCAATGGAATGTTTATTTCCAAAATGACTTAAGCCAATTACTCCCTGATTTGGAGATTGAGCTGGAATATAGCCCAGGTTTTCATACAGAGCAGGGGCTTATGCAAGACTTGTTGAATCAGCATCAAAAAGACATCGAGAGACGTTATACCGAATATGGTCCTCATCGGGCAGATTTGCGCTTAAAAACTCCATTTGGGCATGCTGATGATGTTTTATCAAGAGGTCAGAAAAAACTCTTGATTATTGCCTTAAAACTGTCACAAATTGCAATGTTGCATGCGAGTAATAAGGAAACTGTGGTATTATTAGATGATCTGACAGCAGAATTAGACTTAACCGCACAACAACGTTTAATTGAACGATTAAGCCAACTTGGTAGCCAGGTTTTTATGACAACTTTAGATCATGCATCGGTAAAAAAACATTTACATGATCTGTCTATTTCATATCAATTATTCAGTGTTGAATCCGGTCAAGTTAGTCTTGCTGCACCATAATTTTTTGATGTTACCCATCTTTGAATAAACCTATATTTGCTAGGGAGAAACCATGAGTTCAGAGTCTCAATCAGCCTCTCAAACAGAACAAACCAATGAAAAGGCTTATGATTCCTCTAGTATTAAAGTATTACGTGGATTAGATGCAGTTCGTAAACGTCCGGGTATGTATATTGGGGATACAGACGACGGTACCGGTTTACACCATATGGTGTTTGAGGTTGTCGATAATGCAATCGATGAAGCTTTAGCTGGCCACTGTGATGAAATTATTGTCACGATTCACGAGGATGAATCGGTCAGTGTTTCAGATAATGGCCGCGGTATTCCAACCGATATTCACCCTGAAGAAGGGGTTTCTGCTGCAGAAGTAATTTTAACGATTCTGCATGCAGGCGGTAAGTTTGACGATAATAGCTATAAAGTTTCAGGTGGCTTACACGGCGTAGGTGTTTCGGTTGTTAACGCACTTTCAAGTAAATTGCATTTAACGATTTACCGTGCTGGTCAAATCCATGAGCAAGAATATCATCATGGCGATCCGCAATATCCATTGCGTGTGATTGGTGAAACGGATAATACCGGAACAACTGTTCGTTTTTGGCCAAGTGCAGAAACATTCAGTCAAACCATTTTTAATGTTGAAATTCTAGCACGCCGTTTACGTGAGCTTTCTTTCTTGAATGCTGGTGTACGTATCGTTTTACGTGATGAACGTATTAACCTTGAGCATGTGTATGACTATGAAGGCGGTTTATCTGAGTTTGTAAAATACATCAACGAAGGTAAAAACCATCTCAACGAAATCTTCCATTTCACAGCTGATGCTGACAACGGCATTGCTGTAGAAGTTGCATTGCAATGGAACGATAGTTACCAAGAAAATGTTCGCTGTTTCACAAATAACATTCCACAAAAAGATGGTGGTACACACTTAGCAGGTTTCCGTGCAGCTTTAACACGTGGCTTAAACCAGTATCTTGAAAATGAAAATATTCTCAAGAAAGAAAAAGTGAATGTGACTGGTGATGATGCGCGTGAAGGTTTAACAGCCATTATTTCTGTTAAGGTTCCTGATCCGAAATTCTCGTCTCAGACAAAAGAAAAATTGGTATCAAGTGAGGTAAAACCAGCGGTAGAGCAAGCAATGAACAAAGAGTTCTCTGCTTACTTACTTGAGAATCCACAAGCTGCAAAATCAATTGCAGGCAAGATTATTGATGCTGCACGCGCACGTGATGCTGCACGTAAAGCACGTGAAATGACACGCCGTAAGAGTGCATTAGATATTGCAGGTTTGCCTGGTAAATTGGCTGACTGTCAGGAAAAAGACCCAGCGCTTTCTGAATTGTATCTTGTCGAGGGTGACTCTGCGGGTGGTAGTGCCAAACAAGGCCGTAACCGTAAAATGCAGGCTATTCTACCTTTAAAAGGTAAGATCCTGAACGTTGAGCGTGCGCGCTTTGATAAAATGATCTCTAGTCAGGAAGTGGGTACATTAATTACAGCACTTGGCTGTGGTATTGGCCGTGAAGAATATAACCCTGACAAGCTCCGTTATCATAAAATTATTATTATGACCGATGCCGATGTCGATGGTTCGCACATCCGTACATTGTTATTAACATTCTTCTTCCGTCAAATGCCGGAGTTGGTGGAACGTGGTCATATTTATATTGCACAGCCACCTTTGTATAAGCTCAAAAAAGGTAAGCAAGAGCAATATATTAAAGATAACGACGCATTAGAAACTTACTTGATTTCAAATGCGATTGATGAGCTTGCTTTACATATTAGTGCTGATGCGCCTGCAATTACAGGTGAAGCGCTGGCAAAAGTAATTCAAGACTATCAAGTTTCACAAAAGAGCTTACAACGCTTAACGTTACGTTATCCAGCAAGCTTACTGGATGCATTACTCGAAGTAGATGCATTTAAAGCAGATCAAAACCATGATCAAGCTTATGTACAACAATGGGCGGATCAAGTACGTGAAGCTGTACAAAGACTACAGCCAAGTTTGCGCCCTGAAATTACGCTTGAAACATTTGAACGCGAGAATGCTCAAGGCGAAAAATCTGCGCATTATTGGCCGCGTGTAACTGTATATGTTCATAACTTGCCACATGCTTACTTACTTGACGCAGGTTTATTGAATTCTGCGGAATATGCTCGTTTATTGAAGAACTCGAAGAGTTGGTTCAAGTTAATTGAAGATGGCGCATACTTACAAAAAGGTGATCGTCGTATTCAAGTCGCTAATTTCCATCAGGTATGGCAGCACATTCTGCAAGATTCACGCCGTGGAATGATGATCCAGCGCTATAAAGGTCTGGGCGAGATGAATGCTGAGCAGCTTTGGGAAACCACAATGGACCCTGAAAACCGTAATATGTTACAGGTGACTATTGATGATGCAATTGAAGCTGATCGCATGTTCTCATGCTTAATGGGCGATGATGTTGAACCACGTCGTGCCTTTATTGAAGAAAATGCATTAAATGCAGATATTGATGCTTAATTGATAGCAAGATTCTAAATCAGTCTAGGGAGAGAAGATGATGAGTCAAAAAATTCTAGCAAGTATGCTGATTTCATGTGCGGCTTTAGTGAGTCATTCTGCATTTGCAGCAGACTTGGAAGCCGACATGAAAACTTTAGCGAAGAGCACTAAAGCCTTTGCTGAAGCAAAAGATATCGATAACGCTAAACAGCAGCTTGTGATTATGCGTCAGGCAGCATTATCTTCAAAATTATCTTTACCTCATAAGTTGGAAGGTTTACCCCCTGAAAATGTACAGGTAAAAGAGTACCAAGCGGGTTTAGATCAGTTGGTTGCTGAAATTGATCGGGTTACGGTTTTTGTTGATAAGGGACAATTGGACCAAGCCAAAACTGAAGCAATTAATCTGGTAAATATTCGTAATGAAAACCACAAAAAGTTTAGATAAAGTTACTTTGATCTAAATCAAATAAAGGGAATGATTGATTCATTCCCTTTATTTTTGGCTATACAAATTTATTTAACCAAATATATTAATTCTCTACAAAATCTGTAACTTGAATGAGTGCATGGCCAAATAGGTAGCCAGCCGTTAAAAGGATGCAAATCCACAAAATAGCTCCTGCCACATTGTAAATCAAAAATTTTCCATAGCTCATATTGCTTGAGCCGGCAGCGAGGGGTGCAAAAGAACGTGCGAAAGGTATAAAACGTGCTAAAAGAATAGTTTTACCACCATGTTGCAAGAAATAGCGGTTCGTTTTATTCAAATATTCTTTTTTAATAAAACGTGATTTTGCTTCAAAAATACGGTTTCCAAAATGGCGGCCAATAGAATAATTGACGATATAACCTAATGTTGCTGCAATGGTGAGCAGAGTGATCATATAACCAAGATGCATCAGTTCAACCACCGAGCACAGTGCACCTACAGTTAAAAGTAAGCTATCTCCAGGTAAAAAGAACATAAACACAAAAGCGGTTTCAGAAAAAATAATCAAAAAGAGTATGGCATAAACCCATGCACCATACTCCTGAATCAAAATAGGTAAAAATTGTTCAAAATTAGTAATAAAATCAATAAAATTCATTCAGTTTGTCTGATCCCGAATTAAATACCTACTCAAGAAGGGTAAAAACGAAGTTACAGAATTTAGTTAAATTATCTGTGTATGGCAACCCTTAAGATGTAGCTTAAGTTTTATATGTTATCAAATTTGAATCTATCTCAAAAATTTAACAGCTGAATGAAACTTTATTAGAGATCGTTCATATTTTTATAAGCTAATAAAAATAAAAGCCAGTACAGATACTTAAATATACGAGTACTGGCCAAGATATTTAGTTTTCAAATGAGGCTTCCATTTCCTCAAGTTCCATCATGAGTTCTAAGAGTTGCTCTTCATATTGTTCAAGCTTAGCTTTGAGTTCGGTTTGCTCATTCATCAGTTTAAGCAAATCGTCCTTACGATTAACTTCATATAATGAAGTATCTGCTAAAGCTTCTTCGATTTCAGCAAGACGTGGCTGAAGCTTTTCAATTTGAGATTCAACCTTTTCAATATTTTTACGGATTGGCCGAGTTTGTTCACGACGGCGAGCTGCTTCTTTACGCTGTGCTTCTTTATCGACTTTAGCGGGAGCTGGAGCGGCAGAAGATGAATTATTTTGTGCTACAGCAGTCTGAGCATTGATTTGTTGCTGGCGTGCTTCACGTAGCCATTTAGCATAGTCCTGTAAATCGCCTTCAAACTCAGTACATTTGCCACCGTGTACTAAAAGAAGTTCATCACAAACACTGGCAATAAGTTGACGTTCGTGAGAAACCAGAACAACTGCACCCTCAAAATCTTGTAAGGCCATACTAAGCGCATGACGCATATCAAGGTCTAAGTGGTTCGTTGGTTCATCCAGAATTAAAACATTTGGGCGCTGCCATACAATGAGTGCTAAGGCCAAACGAGCGCGCTCACCCCCAGAGAAGCTTTCACATGGAGTATCCATGCGTTCGCCACTAAAGCCAAAACTACCTAAAAAAGAACGTAATGTTGCTTCACTAATTTGTTTATCGGCTATCCGGGCGAGTTGAAGCATTGGGCTGGCATGACCATCTAAGGCGTCCATTTGGTGCTGCGCAAAGTAACCAATGTTGAGTAGCTCGGAAGCTTTACGTTCACCTGCCAGTAATGGTAAATCACCCACCAAGCTTTTAATCAATGTTGATTTACCCGCACCATTCATACCAAGCAGACCAATACGCGAGTTTGGCGTAATTTGAAGTTTAATTTTTTCAGCAATTTTTTTATCGCCATAACCTATGCTGGCATTTTCTAAGGTCAGTAACGGTGAACTCATTTTGGTAGGTTCACGGAAACTAAAAGTAAACGGTGTATCTACATGAGCAGGTGCAAGTTGTTGCATGCGTTCAAGTTGCTTAATACGACTTTGTGCCTGACGAGCTTTAGTGGCTTTAGCCTTAAAGCGATCAATGAACTTTTGTAAATGAGCACGGGCTTCTTGCTGTTTTTCAAAAGCTTGTTGTTGTTGTGCTAAACGTTCACTTCGAGTGGTCTCAAATGTGGAGTAGTTACCCGTGTAAAGAGTAAGTTCCTGATTCTCAATATGAAGAATATGGTCTGTAATTGCATCTAAGAAATCTCGGTCATGCGAGATTAAAATGAGGGTGCCCTCATAAGCTTTGAGCCAATCTTCTAACCATAAAATTGCGTCTAGGTCTAAGTGGTTAGTTGGCTCATCCAATAAGAGTAAGTCAGAACGACTCATCAATGTACGCGCCAAATTCAGACGCATACGCCATCCACCAGAAAAACTAGCAACGTTTAAACGTAATTGATGTTCTAGAAACCCTAAGCCAGCCATCAGCTGAGCTGCTTTAGATGGCGCAGAATAACCATGAATTTCATCAAAACGGCCATGTAATTTAGCTAAATCCGAGTCTGTTAATTGTTCTGGTTGAGCAAGTTTATTTTGAATATCCCAATATTCTTCATCACCAGAAAGGACAAAGTCGATAGCAGGCATGTCTAGGGCTTTAACTTCTTGCGCCATATGGGCCACAGTCCATACAGAAGGACGAGTAAGCGAGCCTTCATCTGCTCCTAAGCTACCGAGTAATGCCGCAAATAGTGTTGATTTACCTGCACCATTGACCCCAGTCAGACCAATCTTCCAACCTGGGTGTAATTGCATAGACGCTTTTTGAAATAGAACACGTCCACCGCGGCGTAAAGAAACTTGGTCAAATTGAATCATCTTGTCTTATCGAGGTGAGTTAGGGATGCTGTATTTTAAAGAGAACTGATCATGAAGACAAAACTTTCGGAGTTTTAGTTTATAAATACTGAGATTGCATGGTTTCACTGATTCCGATTAAAGCTATTCGTCTGAAAATATCTAAATTTTGAGCAAGATAGGCCACATTTAGAAAAATATGGCTAAAATAAAAACAATTTAAAACTTGGTTGATAAATGAGCTACTAATAAAACCAGACTAAGGAAAGTCAAATGAAAAAAAGATTGGGGATAGTAAGTGCAGTCATTTGCTGTGCTATGGGGACAACACACGCGGGGCAAAACGTATGTGTATTCGATTTATTGGGTAAATCAGGTGAATCCTACAAAATGATGGAAGAATGGGCTCTTGCGGCAAAAAGTTGGCAAGCGGACATTACATTAATTCCATTTCAAGATGAAGCTCTAGTAGATCGTAGGCTGCGTGAGGGTAAATGCGATGCAGCTTATATGACTTCAATGCGAGCACGAAACTACAATAAATTTGCAGGCTCGATTGATGCGATTGGGGGCGTGACAAGTAATGTTATTGCTCAAAAGGCAATTAGTTACGTTTTAGATCAACGTAATAAACATCGCATGCTAACCACACAAAATGGAACAAACTATGAGGTGGTTGGAATTGTCCAGATTGGACTAGCATACTTATTTGTAAGAGATAGAAACCTCAACTCAATTGAGAAAGTACGTGGGACTAAGTTTGCTATTTTGCAATATGACGCAGCCCAGAAAATTATGGTTGAAAGTGTAGGTGCCCAGCCTATTCCTTCTGAGATTACCGATTTTGTGAAAAAGTTTAATAGTGGCCAAGTCGAGGCAATTGCTGCACCTGCTTATGCTTATAAACCTTTAGAAATTGGTAAGGGGATTGGAGCAAATGGAGCTATGTTTACTTTTCCTGTGGTGAACGTCACAGGGGATTTAATTGCAAGAAGTGATAAGTTTCCGGCCAATTTTGGAATGAAGTCTCGTGAATGGTTTATTAAACAGTTGCCACAGAACTTCGCAATGGTAAAACGGTTAGAAACCGGGATTCCTCCTAAAATTAAATTAAATTTTTCAGCCGAAGATAAGTTGAAATATCAGAAAATATTACGTGAAGGTCGCCTTGGCTTAACAAAACAAGGTGTATATGACGCGACAATGATGAGTGTACTCAAGCGTGCACGATGCACCATTGAACGGACAAATTTTGAATGTACGCTGACTGGAGAGTAGTTTGTTTTTTAATCACAAAAACCCTACAGATATTTCAAAGCTGAATATGGGTATGAAAATTGTGAATATAAAAAATAACTTATGGAAAATTAGCGATTTTTCATTTTAATAAATAATTTAAATCGAACAAACAATGGTTCAATGAGATAAAAATATTTGAGTAAAAGCTCTATTTTTTTCTAAAAAACATGATTAATATCTGTGTTTGAAAGGAAACTTCAAACAAAAAATCTGTTCCGTGGAAGGATGAAGAAAATGAAAAAAATCGTACTTGCTATGGCTGCCGCTTCTGTTGTTGGTTTTTCTGCTTCAGCGCAAGCAGCGAGTACCGTGTGTGTATTCGACCTCTTAGGAAAAGCAGGCGACTCATATAAAATGATGGAAGAATGGGCTCTAGCTGCAAAAGGCTGGGGTACTGAAATTAACTTAGTTCCTCGTCAGGACGAGGCTGTTGCAGATAATGATTTCAAAGCTGGTAAATGTGATGCCGTAGCAATGACAGCTATGCGTGCTCGTCAATATAACAAATTTGCCGGATCAATCGACTCGCTTGGTGGCGTTCCTAATAACCAAATTGCACAACGTGCTATTACTTATGTATTAGATGCACGTAATGCTGCAAAAATGACAACTAACCTTGGCGGTAAAAAATACGAAGTTGCTGGTATCTCTCCGTTAGGTTCAGCGTTCATTTTCGTACGTGATAAAAACATCAACTCAGTTGAAAAAGCTGCTGGTAAAAAATTCGCCGTGTTAGGTTATGACGATGCACAAAAAATTATGGTGCAGCGCGTAGGTGCTCAGGCAGTTCTTTCTGATATTTCAAACTTTGCTGCTAAATTTAATAATGGTCAGGTAGATATGGTAGGTGCGCCTGCTTATGCTTACAAACCATTAGAATTGAACAAAGGTTTGGGTGCAAACGGTGTAATGTGGAACTTCCCAGTATTACATGTAACGGCTGATTTAGTATTGCGTGCTGATAAATTCCCAGCAGGCTTTGGTCAAAAGTCTCGTGATTGGTTCGTAAAACAATTACCAAAAAGCTTTGCAATGATTAACCGTTTAGAAGCACAAATTCCAGGTAAATACAAAATGAACCTAAGTGCTGAAGACAAACTGAAATATCAAAAAATGTTACGTGATGGCCGTATGGATTTAACTAAACGCGGTATTTACGATGCAGGTATGATGTCTGTATTGAAAAAAGCACGTTGTTCTGTAGACAAAGCTAACTTTGAATGTTCAATGCCTGGTGAATAATTCATTTTGAACTTAAAAGCCTAGATTTATTCTAGGCTTTTTTGCTTTCTATAGACTGTCAATTCAGCCATTGTGATTCATTAAAAAGACGCTAATCTAAATTGAGGATAAAACTTCATCTGGATATATGAAGATATTAGAAAATAGAACAAGGAAGTGAGTCATTAAAAGAGCTAAGGGAATTTAACTCGTTATTTTTTATTGAGCTCGGACAAACAGAATTGAGCATAAAAATATCTCAAGTGTGAATCTTAGATGAAGTTATCTCATGAGAATCATGCCAACCAGCGTGAAATTTCTTGATGCCAAAAACAAAAAATTTACAAGGAAAGGAAAAGAATATGCGATTTTCCAAAACGCTTTTACTTGCGATGGGACTCACAACAATTTCATTTGCAGCCGAGGCCAAACAAACCATATGTGTTTTTGATTTTGTTGGTAAAAATGGCGATGTCTATGCACTCATGAAGGACTATCAGCTTGCAGCGAAAAACTGGGGAGCTGATATCGAACTAAAAGTAAACCAGAATGAAGCAGTGATTGCTGAAGACTTTAAAGCGGGCAAATGTGATGGTATTAGTGTATCAGGCATGCGTGGACGTCAATTCAACTCATTTACGGGATCATTAGATGCAATTGGTGCGATTCCAGATCTCAAACTTGCTGTTAAAGTCATGCAAGGTTTAGCAAGCCAAACCTTTAGTAAATATATGGTCAATGGCCGCTATGAGGTAGTAGGTGTTATTCCGGTAGGAGATGCTTACCTTTTAGTAAACGACCGTAGTATTAATACTGTAGCAAAAGCTGCGGGTAAAAAAATCGCCGTATTAGACTACGATGAAGCACAAAAAATCATGGTTCAGCAGGTGGGGGCGCAGGCAGTGAGTGCAGATGTGACTAACTTCGGGGCCAAATTTAACAATCATCAGGTCGATATTATTGGTGCGCCAGCAGCAGCGTTTAAACCTTTAGAGTTGCAAAAAGGCTTAGGTACAAAAGGGGCAATTGTAAACTATCCAATTTTACAGGTGACCGGAAATATTATTATTCGTCCAGACAAATTCCCAGCTGGTTTTGGTCAGAAATCTAGAGAGTGGGTGGCTGGTCAGTTACCGCGTGCTTTTACTATCTTGGGTAAAATGAAAGCGGATATTCCGCAAAAATATTGGATGGAAGTACCAGCTGCCGATAAACCGGGTTATCAAAAGCTCATGCGTGAGTCTCGAATTAACCTTACACAACGCGGGGTGTATGATAAACGTATGATGAAACTACTATGGCAATTCCGTTGTAAGCAAGACGCGAAAAACTTTGAATGTGGCTTACAAGATGAGAATTACAAATAATCTTGATAAAAATACTCAAGATTCGCTTTAAACTTCGAAGACAGACCCTATATTGATTATGCTATACTCAATATAGGGTCTTTTTTATTTTGAAAGGCACAGCAAAATCCGAGGAACAATCATCATGAATGCCCAAGCTCTAGTTTTGACAGATAATGCTGCCAATAAGGTACGCCAACTCCGTGATAGTGAAGGGAATGACGATCTCATGTTACGTGTATATGTAACCGGAGGCGGGTGTTCAGGGTTTTCATACGGCTTCAATTTCGCCGAAAGCGTAAATGAAGATGATGCTGAATTTGTAAATGGCGATGTAAAGATGCTGGTTGACTCGCTCAGCTATCAATATTTAGTTGGCTCAGTGGTTGATTATGTTGAAGGCCTTGAAGGTTCACGCTTTATTGTGCAGAACCCGAATGCGACAACAACCTGTGGTTGTGGTTCTTCATTCTCAATTTAAAAAGAATTTTAAATAAAAAAACCTCTCATTATAGAGAGGTTTTTTATTTATAAGATTATGCTTGATCATGTATAGATTCTAAAAAGCATTGTACGAGTTCAGGTGCATTTTGATAAGGAATCCAATGAGAGGCATCCATAAAAATAGCCTTATAATTATTTTTAAAATAACCTGAATTTAACTTGGCACTTTTTTCTGTTACTGCAATATCATGCTTACCCCAAATAAAAAGAGTGGGAACGTCTATTTCTTTAAAAGGATTTTCAGGCTTTTCCCAAAAAAAGCCACGATACCAGTTTAATGCCGTAGTTAGCCTATTTTCTTTTATAAATTCAGTTTCGAATATTTCAATTTGCTGTTCGGTCATGCCAGATGATTTAAGAAATTTTCTTGCTACTTTAGGCATTTTCTTAAATAAAAGTTCGGGCAAAATAGGAAGCTGAAAAACTGCAAAATAATAAGATTTTAGTAGTTGATTGCTACTTAAGCAGGCTTTTAAAAAAGCAGCTTGATGGGGTACGGAAACTAAAGTGAGATGTTGAATATACTGTGGATACTTCATAGCTACACTAGACGCAATTACAGAACCCCAATCGTGCCCAATTAAATAAACTGGTTGACCAAGTCCCTTAATAAAAACTGCGACATCTTCAGTTAGTTCACTTAAAGCGTAATGAAAGCGGCTTTGTGGTCTAGCATTTAGACTATAACCACGTTGATGGAGCGCAAATGTTCTAAATTGATGCTGATGTAATAATTCCGAAGTCTGCTCCCAACTATGGGCAGTTTCTGGAAAGCCATGCAATAAAACCACGAGAGGGCCATCTATAGGGCCTGAATCAATGACATCGAATGTCCAAGCCCCACGTGTGTATTGATGAATACGGTTGGTTAAATCCATAACAACATGCCTTACTTATTTTTGTTGGCATTTATCATGAATTTTTATGACCAATTTAATAACAGCATTTCGGGTCAGGAAATGTGTTATGAGGTCGAATCAGTCCAATTAAATCGAATAAGTAGCTTTATACCGCCGTGATCGTGCCTAAGATTCTAAAATCTGAAGCTCCTGTTACCGCAGGTAAATTACCACTTAAACCATCCACAAAACGCATTGCTAACCATGCAAATGCTGTAGCCTCAACCCAAGTAGGGGAGAGTCCTAAAACATCAGTGGTTTGAACTGACCAATTGTGCTTACGTAAGCGCCAACGTAATTGTTCTAATAAATAAGAGTTATAAGCTCCACCTCCACATACATAAACTTCACCTGTTTCCATATTAGAACGATAGATCGCTTTTTGAATGGCACGTACAGTAAGTTTTAATAAGGTGGCTTGGATATTTTCAGGTGTATCTTCTAACTCATCATAAGTTAAATCATTACGCCAATCGATTAACTGATCATCTAACCAGTCAATATTGAAATCTTCACGTCCCGTACTTTTAGGAGGTTCTTTAGAAAAATACTCATGAGCATAAAGACGGTCGAGTAAAGAGCGAATAGGATGACCATAAGCTGCCCAATCGCCATTTTCATCATATGGATGACCTGTATGGCGATGACACCATGCATCCATCAAAATATTCGCAGGTCCCGTATCAAACCCAAATACGCCGTCAGGATTATTGGCAGGCAACATGCTCACATTGGCAATGCCACCCAAATTCAAAATCACCCGATGAATGCTTGGATGTTGAAATAATGCCTGATGAAATGCAGGCACTAATGGAGCGCCTTGACCACCTGCTGCCATATCTCTACGACGGAAATCTGAAACAACCGGAATTTGAGTGATCTCAGTAATAATGTTTGGATCGCCAATTTGTAGCGTAAAACCATGCTCTGGACGATGACGAATAGTTTGTCCATGCGACCCAATCGCTTTAATTTGACTACGATCTAATTGGTGCTTTTCAATGAGAGAATTAATCCCGTGACCAATCATTTTGGCTAGAGCAACATCAGCTTTACCCATGCGGTCAATTTCATTGTCATCGGGTAAAGTTAATGCCATAAGCTCATCACGTAACTCGGGTTCGAATGGAACTGTAAGTGTGGCATGAAGCTGTAGTGGCTCAAATGAAGCCGCAACAATATCCACACCATCCATACTAGTGCCAGTCATTACGCCGATATAGATTGCGCTCATATGCAACTTCCCCTGCAAGACGCTGAAAAAATGTTAGTATATCGCACAAATTGAATAACTGATGTGTTTAGGTTTTGTGATGTCAAATTTCTTGCCCGCCGAAGAACAGCTTGCCCTCATCCAACGAGGCACGCACGAAATTATTTCAGAAGAAGATTTACTGAAAAAGCTTAAAGAGAATCGTCCTCTTAAAATTAAAGCTGGTTTTGACCCTACAGCTCCAGATTTACATTTAGGACATACGGTTCTTATTAATAAACTAAAAACGTTTCAAGATTTGGGTCATGAAGTTACTTTCTTGATTGGCGACTATACAGCCATGATTGGTGATCCAACAGGCAAAAGTGCAACTCGTCCGCCGTTATCACGCGAACAAGTTGAAGCTAACGCTAAAACTTATCAAGAACAAGTTTTCAAAATCTTAGATCCGAATAAAACAAAAGTACGTTTTAACTCAGAGTGGTTTAACCAAAAGTCTGCTGCGGATCTTATTCAGTTGGCAAGCCAGCAAACAGTATCACGTATGTTAGAGCGTGATGACTTCACTAAGCGTTATAACAATCATCAGCCAATTGCAATTCATGAGTTCTTATATCCTTTAGTTCAAGGCTATGACTCTATCGCACTTGAAGCAGACGTTGAGTTAGGTGGTACAGACCAAACCTTTAACTTACTTATGGGCCGTACATTACAAAGCCGTTATGGCCAAGAATCACAAGTATGTATCACTGTACCAATTCTAGAAGGTTTAGATGGCGTAAATAAAATGTCTAAATCTTTAGGTAACTATATTGGTGTTTTTGATGCGCCAGGTGCAATGTACCAAAAAGTATTATCAATGCCTGACTCTTTAATCGAACGTTATTTCGATTTATTAAGTTTTAAATCTCTAGATGAGATCAAAGCTTTATTAGATGAAATCGCGGCTGGTCGTAATCCACAAGAAGTAAAACGTATTCTTGCACTCGAGTTGGTTGAACGCTTCCATGATGCTGAAGCTGCTGCCAATGCTCATAAGAGTGCTGGTAACCGTATTACAGAAGGTGAGGTGCCGGCAGATACTCCTGAAGTAACTATTTCACGTGGTGAGTTTGGTGGTGAAATCTTTATTGCCACGATTCTTCGCGTAGCAGGATTAAATCCAAATGCAGCAGCTGCAAAAGATGCTGTTGCACGCGGTGCAGTAAAAGTAGACTGGAATGTAGTAGATGCAAGTTTCTCTGTAAAAGAAAACGGGACTTTTATTATTCAGTCTGGGAAAAAAGCAATTGCACGTGTAACTTTCACTGACTAAAAGTTATGTAGTGATAGAAAAGCAGGAGTAATCCTGCTTTTTTTATTTCAGAACTATAAAACCAATTAAGCGTTCCACGTGGAACCATCTAAGTATTATTAAGAATAAAATAAATTAAAAAATAAGAAGAAATATAAAGTGAGGGTAGAGTATTTGCTCTAATATTTCTTTGGATTCTTTGGATTCTTTGGATTCTTTGGATTCTTTGGATTCTTTGGATTCTTTGGATTCTTTGGATTCTTTGGATTCTTTGGAATAAAAAAGCTTATAGAGGAATAAAAACTATATAAAAGACTCCCTAACTCCAAAATGATTATATAGCTAAAGATAAAAACCAATAAAAAATAGCAAAAATGCCTAAAAAAAAGCCATATATATCACTTTTTTCGCAAAATAGTAGAAAAAAACGGCACTCAAGTGAAAAAGGGATAAATACCCCTTGCAAAGGGAATGAGATGGTCTATAATGCACATCCATCGGCGGTGATGCAGATAGAAACTTGTTGAAAAACAGTTACTTGTGATTAGACTGGTTGCTTTAAGCGATGAATTTGATGATGAGATGGTTTAGAGAATAAGTTTTAAAAATATCGAAATTACCTGTTGACTTTTAAGAG
>NZ_JAHIBY010000020.1:0-33821 GCF_024151445.1 Acinetobacter sp. UC24323
ACAGAGAACAGAGAACAGAGAACAGAGAACAGAGAACAGAGAACAGAGAACAGAGAACAGAGAACAGAGAACAGAGAACAGAGAACAGAGAACAGAGAACAGAGAACAGAGAACAGAGCTTATATAATTAAGTTCAGATATTGGAGCAATTTGGAATAAAAATTTTATTATAGAAAACAAAAAAATTCCTTCTATCCATAAGATAAGAAGAAATGATTTTAATATATGGGATATTTTAGAAAGCTTAAACGCTTTTAAATATGGTCGGAGCAGTAGGATTCGAACCTACGACCCCCTGGTCCCAAACCAGGTGCACTACCAGGCTGTGCTATGCTCCGAAATTGGGGTGAATGACGGGATTCGAACCCGCGACAACTGGAATCACAATCCAGGGCTCTACCAACTGAGCTACATCCACCATCAAATAAGTTCTACGTACCAAGCTACCAAATGGCGCGCCTGACAGGATTCGAACCTGTGACCATCCGCTTAGAAGGCGGATGCTCTATCCAACTGAGCTACAGGCGCTTAACCGATGATGCTTATCATGCGATACTTCGCCGATCTTAAAATATTCTTTTAAGTGGTCGGAGCAGTAGGATTCGAACCTACGACCCCCTGGTCCCAAACCAGGTGCACTACCAGGCTGTGCTATGCTCCGATCTATCTCAGCTTTTGCTGTATCGCACATCGTGCGGTACGGTGTGCATTCTAGGCGCGACGCCCTCAGACGTCAACACCTATTGTCAAAAAAAGTTAAAAATCCTTATCAAATGTATATTTAACAAGCATTTTGAGGCTTTTTAACGTTTTAATGATGCACTAAAGGCTAACATTCGATCTAAAGGCATTTTGGCACGTTCAGCAAGTGCTGGGTCAACGTGTATTTCTTGATCACCTTTTTGTAAAACTTCTAAAATTCCATCAAGTTCATTCATGGCCATCCACGGACAGTGTGCACATGAACGACAAGTTGCGCCCTCACCCGCTGTTGGGGCTTCAACCAGAATCTTATCTGGTACTGCTTGCTGCATTTTGTAGAAAATGCCACGGTCCGTTGCCACGATTAAACGTTGGTGTGGCAAAGTTTGTGCAGCTTTAATCAATTGAGATGTACTACCTACTGCATCTGCAATTTCTACCACCGACTCTGGTGACTCAGGATGGACCAATACAGCCGCATCTGGGTACAGTGCCTTCATGTTAGCAATGCCACGTGCACGGAATTCTTCATGCACAATACATGCGCCATCCCAAAGCAACATATCAGCGCCAGTTTTCTTTTGAATATAACGGCCTAAGTGCTGATCTGGTGCCCAAATAATTTTTTCACCCAAGCTGTCTAGATGCTCAACAATTTCAACTGCACAACTTGAAGTCACCACCCAATCCGCACGAGCTTTAACAGCAGCCGATGTATTGGCATAAACTACTACAGTGTGGTCAGGGTGCTGATCACAAAATGCCGTGAACTCATCGACTGGACAACCTAAGTCAAGTGAACAGGTTGCCTCAAGTGTCGGCATAAGAATTGTTTTTTCAGGAGACAGAATTTTTGCTGTTTCACCCATAAACTTAACGCCAGCCACAACCAGTGTAGAGGCTGCATGATCTCGTCCAAAACGGGCCATTTCTAAAGAGTCAGAAACGCATCCACCTGTTTTTTCGGCAAGTTCTTGTACATCTGGATCGCAATAGTAGTGAGCAACAAGGACAGCATCACGTTTTTTGAGCTCTGCTTCGATCTGTGCAAACTTTTGTTGTTTTGCTTCTTCACTTAGGCGGTTGTCTTTTGGTTCACCTAAACGGTCTAAATGCGCTTGTACAATGTTTTTTGCATCGTTGGCAATTAAAGTCGCATCACTCATAAAACGTCTTCTCTATCCTTCATGCTGGCATACCTGCTCGCATATAACGTTACTGCTTAAACGATTTACTAAATTCAATCATTTAATATCAAAAGATGGGGCTAATAAAAAAGCCTCTTTGTCGAGGCTTGATTATAACTGAATATTTACGAACGGTAATCTGCATTAATCTTGACATAGTCGTAAGATAAGTCACACGTATATACCGTGTCTTTGGCTTGTCCGCGGCCTAAGTCAACACGAATGGTAATTTCGGTTTGTGCCATTACACGAGCACCTGCTTCTTCGGTATAGTCCTCGGCTGCGCCACCATCTTTACAGATTTGCACGTCGTCTAACCATACCTGAATTTTAGACACATCTAAGTCTTTCACTCCAGCATAGCCGATTGCAGCTAAAATACGTCCCCAGTTCGGATCAGATGCAAAAAGTGCAGTTTTAACAAGTGGTGAATGCGCAATACTATAAGCAATGTCACAACATTCTTGAGTATTTGCACCACCTTCAACAGCAACAGTAATAAACTTGGTTGCACCTTCTCCATCACGGACAATTAACTGTGCTAAACGGTTCATTACACGAGCAAGTACTTCTAACACTTTAGCGTAGCGTACATCGCTTTCCGATGTAATTTCAGCACCACCAGCCTGACCAGTTGCCACAAAAATACAAGAGTCATTTGTTGAGGTATCACCATCAATGGTAATACGGTTAAATGAATGCTCAACTGTAGTCTTTAATAGCTTTTGTACTAAATCACGGCGAATAGGCGCATCTGTTGCTACAAAGCTCAGCATAGTTGCCATGTTTGGACGGATCATCCCAGCGCCTTTACTAATACCGGTCATGGTATAAGTCATACCATCAAGCTCAAATTGTTCAGATGCGCCTTTTGGCACTGTGTCTGTTGTCATAATGCCAGATGCCGCATCACTCCATGCAGCGTCTTGTACGCTATTTAATGCAGGTTGTAAGCCAGCGAGTAAACGTTCCATCGGAAGCTGCTCACCAATCACGCCTGTTGAAAATGGAAGTACTTCGAAACTGTTAACGCCAGCAAGCTCCGCTAACTTTGCACAAGTATCCTGAGCATTTTTCAAACCTGTAGGACCAGTACCAGCATTGGCATTACCTGTATTAATCACTAAATAGCGCGGATTGCCTTCGGCAAGATGAGCTTTAGATACATGAACAGGTGCCGCACAGAATGCATTTTGCGTAAATACACCTGCAACATTTGAACCTTCTGCAAATTCAAAAATGACTAGATCTCGTCGGTTTGGGTAACGTACATATGCTTCTGTTGAGCCAATTTTTACACCTTTTACCACATGCATTTGTGGCATTGTTACGTCACCGACAGCCATTTTTAGAACATCCAGAGTTTGTTATGAAAAGATTAATATTTCAGAAAATAGCGAGGTTATAAAACACGCTTTATATGAAATATCAGAATTGACAGCTTATTAGAAAAGCCTAAAAAAATCGAGCGCTAAAAATAGCTTATTTTTGCTCTAATCTTAATAAAATATCTTTCTTATCAAGACCACCGGCAAAACCAACCAAAGCTCCGCCCGCACCAATTACTCGGTGACAAGGTGCAATAATTGAAATCGGATTTTTGCCATTTGCAGCACCCACTGCTCGCACTGCTTTTTCATTTCCGATCTGAACGGCAATATCTTTATAACTTCTTGTTTCACCATACGGAATCGTCAGTAATGCCGCCCAGACCTGCTTTTGAAATGCAGTCCCTTCAAAATCTAGTGGTAATGTAAACTCACGGCGTTTGCCTTCAAAATATTCTTGTAATTGTTGTTCGGTCTTTAATAAAACTGGATGCTCAAGTTGTTCGACCAGCTCAGCCAATCGAACACGTTTTGGATTTTCATTGTCCCAAAGTACTGCCACCAAAGCATTTTCATTCGCAACCAGCTTTAATTGCCCAACAGGCGAATTGATATACTTATAAGACAGCAACATACTTAATCCTCTTAGGATGGAGATGAAATTTTCATTAGAACCAGTCCAGATACAATCAGTACAGCGGCAATCATTCTCATCGCACCAATAGGCTCATGAAGAAAGAAAATACCAACTAAAAATGATCCAATTGCACCAATGCCTGTCCAAACCGTATAAGCAGTACCAAGGGGTAAAGTTTTCATTGAAATTGAAAGCAGAACTACACTCAAAATCATAAAAACTACGGTAATAATACTAGGTGTTAAGCGTGTAAAACCTTCAGACATTTTCATAGAATATGCCCAAATCACTTCAAATACACCTGCTAAAATTAAAATAGCCCAAGCCATAACATTCACTAATTTTTATAGTGTCAGGTCGTCCCGACATGATTACCCATTATGGGGGAGGTCGTTCCTCCTTTATGTGAAGACTCAGTTTACTTTAAAATAAAAAATGAAGGCAAACCCGAACTCAAACTTGCCTCTATCAGAAAATATTATTCATTTTTTAACTGTAAAATTTTTCGTGCACCATTTAAAACGAACAAAACAATAATCAATCCAATAATTAAATCAGGATAACGCGAACCTGTGATTGCAACCAGTATTCCCGCAATAATGACACCTAAGTTTACGATGACATCATTTGCAGAAAATATATAACTGGCCTTCATATGTGCCCCACTTTCCTTATGGTCACTCATTAAGTAAAGACAACTAATGTTGGCCGCAAGCGCTAATCCCCCAATTAAAATCATTAAAATTGAAACTGGTTCACTGCCATATATAAAACGGCGCAGCACATCAATTAAAACGATTATGGCTAAACCAAACTGAAACCATCCGGAAAGATGTGCAGCCTTTAATTGAGCGTCGAGGTTTTTACCTACCACAAATAATGCAATACCATAAATTGCAGCATCGGCAAACATATCGAGCGAATCAGCGATTAACCCTGTCGATGAAGCAATAATGCCTGCCATCAACTCAATGACAAACATGACCCCATTAATGAGTAACAACCATTGTAAAACTTGTTTTTGTGTTGCATTGGTTGAAGAACTAGCTCGAACCTTTTTAGGTTTTTCAACAGGTTCATAATGTGGCTGTGTTTGTTGTAACTCGGCTCCTAAACCTAGACGTTGCAGGCACTGAGTAATCTTTTCGTCTTGAGTACTGTGATACACCGCTAAGTGGCGGGCGGGCAAATCAAAATGAAGTTCTTGAATATGTTCAGCATAAGAAGCTAAAGCCATTCGTACCATTTGTTCTTCGGCTGCACAATCCATACGGGGAATATGATAATAACTCACCCATTGGGCTTTATTTACCCTAGGTTCACTTGCCACAGAAAAGTCCTGAGCTGCTACATTTGAGCACCCACAGCTAGAACAGCTTTTATTTACATTTATTTGATTCTCTTGTTTTTCTAAAGCCATCTTTGCACCATAACTGACACAAAAAACAATGCCATCAGTATAAACCAATGGCATGTCATTAAGCTTACTTTTTGTTCGGCAATTAGAATTTTAGTGTTAACCCAGCTCCATAATACCAACCATGTTCGGAGTCGGTTCCAGTTTGCCAAGCAGTTTGTTTTAAACCTTTTTCATAGCCGTAACCAACATCAACAAATGGCATGACCTTTTTGTTGATTTCATAACGGGTTTGAAAACCAGCTTGTAAACTTGATAAACCTGTTTTACTTGCATAGCGAGATTCATCTTGCAAAACGACATCTGCTTTTAAATAAGGTTTACCAATTAACTTTTGGGTAAAGAGTAAGTCCCTTTCTGTTTCTAAACTTAACTTCCATAGCTGGTCTTCACCTGCATAAAGATATGCATCGGTTTCAAAAAAGTAAGGTGCCATGCCATGTAAACCCACAACACCAGCCCAGCGATCTTGCTTTTCATCTTCTCGTTGCAAACGCTCGTAGTTTACCCCAGCCTGTACATCCCAATAGTCAGCTACATTTCGACTATAAAGTACTGAACCGCCATAATTGGCATCTTCCGACTCGGCATTTTCAACATGGGCTTTAATGAACAATTTATTTTCATCCGTTCCCACCCAAGTTTCTAATTCAGAAGAAAAACTACCTTCTCCTTCTTCATTTTGAGTCCAGCCAGTATCAATTTTTGTTGCTTGATAGATCTGTCCGCCATGTTCACGTAAATGATCATGAGTTAAAGGCTCTTGAGCAAAAGTAAATACTGATATGCTCGAGAAAGCACCGCAATATATCATTTGAGAAAATAACTTAGTGATGCGCATGACTAGCTCCTTTCTCATTTTCAGATTGAACAGGTGATTGAGCTTGAGCAGGTTGTTGTCCATCATTCACTTGAGCCACAATCAACTTATTCATCATTCCAGCACTCATGTGATAAAGCAGATGGCAATGAATCGCCCATTCGCCTAATGCATCGGCTGTCAATAACGCAGTAACGGTTTTTCCTGGTGGAACAATAAGAGTATGTTTATTTGGTAAGTTTTCAGCTTGTTGGCCATTTTCCAATTGCATAAACATCCCATGTAAATGCATTGGATGAGCCATCATACTGTCATTCACAAACTTCAAGCGTATGCGTTCACCATATTTAACTTGTAGTGGTGTGGTATCACTAAATTTCTTACCATTAATGGTCCAGATATAACGCTCCATGTTGCCGCCTAAACGAATGACTAACTCACGTTCTGGTACACGGGTATCTGGCTGAGGTGTTAAAGATTGCAAATCGCTATATTGCAGTGCTTTCATACCCGCTGGCGTTGAAGCATTTGCCCAGCCATAAACTGGTTCATCCTTTTTAGGCTTGTTCTCAGATTGAGCAGGCATCTCATGATTCATATTCATCATAGCGTGGTCATGCTCGCTAGATGACATTCCCTGCATATCATGCTTCATTTCAGACATCGCTGACATATCATGCTTCATGTGCATCATGGAATGATCATGTTCGCCAGATGATATATTTTTCATGTCATGATCCATTTTCATCATTGTGTGATCATGATTAGCCTGACTCGTCTCTTTTTTCATTTCAGGCATGGCCGACATGTCATGTTGCATGTTCATTTGATGGCCAGCATGTTCATTACTTCCACCACCATGACTCATGCCCATATCATCCATGGTCAATAAAGCACGTGGACGTGGTGTTGGCATTTGGACTGGCCCCACAGCCTGCGTATTTTCATTGTGCAAAGTACCGATAGCAAAACCACTACGGTCAATAGACTCTGCTTCAATCTGATAATTTGGCTGTTTAGGTTCCACAATGACATCGTAGGTTTCAGCTGTACCAATACGAAACTCATCAATTGCTACAGGTTTAACTGGCTGCCCATCTGCACTTACGACAGTCATTTTTAAATTTGGAATTCTGACATCAAAAAATGACATTGCTGATGCATTAATAAATCGTAATCGAACCTTATCGCCAGCTTTAAAATTAGCTGTCCAGTTTTGCTGAGGAGTCTTGCCGTTAACTAAGAAGGTATAACCCGTCACATCAGACATATCGGTTTTTAACATCCGCATCTGATTCCACATCGAACGATCTTGCCAAGTTGCTTTTAAGCCTTGTGTTTTAACTTGCTTCAAAACATCAGATACGGTTTCACGGCGGTTTTGATAATACTCAGCAGATTTCTTCAAATTCTTCATAATGCTATCGCTAGAAGAATCATGGAAATCTGAAAGCATCACTACATAATCACGATCAGTTTTTTCATGCGCCGCAACTGGTATTTTGCCTTTTGGGTAAATCACAAGCGGCCCATATAAACCGTCTTGCTCTTGGCCTTTACTATGGGCGTGATACCAATATGTGCCATTTTGTTTCACCTTAAAGCGGTAAACAAAATCTCCATTTGGAGCAATCCCTTTAAAATTATTAAAACCCGGCACACCATCCATTAACCCTGGCAGTAACAACCCATGCCAGTGTAAAGAGGTATCTTGATTCTTTAATTGGTTATGGACGTGAATAACAGCCTCATCCCCCTCTTCAAACTCAAGGAGTGGTGCTGTAAATTTTCCATTTACGGTAATTCGTTTAAGGGGTTTGCCCGTAACATTGACCTGTTGTTCATTAATATTAAGGTGATATTCCTTAATTGCCGCGAGAGTCCATGGTGAAACCAATAGACCAAATACAGCGACGAGGCTGCTAATCGTTTTATGAGACATTGCTTTAATCCTTTTAACTAAAAAAATAAGTAAGAAAGGATTAAGCTTTTGGTGGACGTAAGATTTCTTGCCAGTATCCGGCTAAATGCTGTGCCTGATAAATACTACTAAATTGAGATGGAATAGGAATAAATGATGATTCAATATCTGGTACAGCTTGCTGTAAAGCCAGATTTACCATCTGACAATGGACCGGGTTACAGTCTTGGCAGTGTTCACCATGTTGGTGAGAAACCTGAGCCATAGATTGATGACACGTTGTCTGCTCATCAGCTTGAATATGCATAGAGTGATGTTTCATTTGCTCACTATGACACGGCATAGTATGAAGATCATGCTGCATAGGTGTCTGAGCAATAGACACACCACTCCACCCAATAACTAAAGTCATCAGGAACACAAACCAAGCATACTTGCGTATGTGTTGCAGTGTCATCATTTATTGCCTTGAGCAATCTACTTATCTTAGTTGTTTAGCATAACCAAGTTTTAAATTAGATACAATTTTCCATCTTAGATGATTGTTATTGAGATCATTAAGCAAATGGAGGTTGATGCTGAAGAACCAAGTCAATCACCTGTAAAGCACCTTCTTGCTCATTATTTGCAGTTGTGTAAGGAGCAACGGCTTTTAAGGCTTCAACTGCATTTTCGACTGCAAACCCATAACCTACTGCTTTAATCATCTGGATATCATTATTGTTATCACCAATCGCAACGACTTGATCGGGTTGAACCTGCCATTTTTGCAATAATAGCTTCAAACCATGTGCTTTGTGCTGGTCCGGAAGAATCAAATCGATAAAATTAAAGCCACTTGAAACTGGTACTAGAACCTTATCTTTTACAAAGCTTTGCTTCTGAAAATGCTCAAAAATTGTAAAACTTTCATTTTCCTGCGCAGTAAAAGTAATTTTACACACCAAGTCATCTAGTGCATAAAAGTCATCTATAACCGTCAGCTTTTCAAAATAGCGAGCGACTTTAGCATAATCTTCCGCGTTCATACTGCTATGCACATAAGCACTCTGTTTTCCGCAGATCACCATTTTAGAGGTATACACTGGGTCAATCGCATTTAAAATCTCAATGAATTGCTCTTTGCTTAAATGAGCAAAAGCTAACTCTTGCCCCGCATCTACAACATGAGCACCATTTTCGGCAATAAAAGCAATCTCATGATTAATTTCTGGAAAATACGTAACAAGCTTTGCAAGCTGGTTACCACTAGCGACTACAAAACGGATATTATTTTGTTTTAGTTGTTCATACTGTTTTAAAAAACGTGCTTTGTTGTACTGCTTCTTAGAATTAAGAAAAGTCCCATCCATATCTACCGCTAAAATTTTTACTGTCATTAATGATCTAGGTCTCTTACTAAAATCTTATTAAATCAAATTTAGCTTTATTTTTCATGACACTTTTACAGTTTTCTATTCAATATATTTTAAAAAGTTTTACACAAGCCTTCTCTTTTTTTGCACAGGTTATTTTTTAGCAAAGCTTAATAAAAAAACAGATCCAAAAATATCCCGATAGAATAGAAAAAGAACGCCAAGGCGTTCTTTTTTCATACATTTTGCTTAGAGAATAAACGGTTGATCTCATTTTGTTTATTTTACCAACATCTTATCCATATGGTTATCAACATAGTTATCCATACAGTTATAAACAAAGTTATCCACAAGTTTACTCTCAGCTTAATATTCTTTTTTTAAGCGTCTACACTACCGACTTTTGCAAGCTCTGCACGCATTTGATCAATCACAACTTTATAATCTGGTTGACCAAAAATTGCCGAACCAGCAACGAACATATCTGCACCAGCTTCTGCAATTTCACGGATATTTGCAGGACCAACACCACCGTCTACTTCTAAACGGATATCACGGCCACTTGCATCAATAATTTTACGCGCTTCACGTAATTTTTCTAAAGTCATTGGAATGAACTTTTGGCCACCAAAACCTGGGTTTACACTCATTAATAAAATTTGGTCAACTTTATCAAGAACATAGTCTAGATAATGCAATGGTGTTGCTGGGTTAAAAACTAATCCTGCTTTAGCACCACCAGACTTAATAAGCTGTAATGAACGGTCAATATGATGAGAAGCTTCTGGGTGAAACGTAATGATATCTGCGCCTGCTTCTAGGAAATCACCAATAATACGGTCAACTGGAGATACCATTAAATGCACATCAACAGGAGCAGTAATTCCATAATTTTTTAAAGCCTTACACACACCTGCACCAAAAGTTAAATTTGGAACATAGTGATTATCCATCACATCAAAATGCACTACATCGGCACCTGCAGCTAACACTTTGTCTACATCTTCGCCTAAACGAGCAAAATCGGCAGATAAGATAGAAGGAGCAATCAAATAAGGCTTGGACATAGGTGGATGACCTGGCTAAAAATTTAAGGAGAGGCTAAAAATTATAACAAAAAAGAACCTACTTGGCCCGCTCTTCCTTGCTTAAATGACAACATTTAAAACTTGCAACGTAACGTTGCTACTATAGAATGCCAAGTGCCAAACGAATTTGTTAAGGTACATTAAACCAATGTGAGGATTGATAATGAAAAGCACAACTCATCTATTAACAAATGATGGAAAACGCATTGCAAAACGTCTAGTTAATCATTGGAAACATAAATTTGAAGTACAAGAAACTGAACAAGATTTTAAAATCTTAATGCCTACAGCAACTATTACGCTTGCGCCAGAAACAGAGCAGTTAAATGTTGCTATTGATAGCCAGTTAGATGACCATAACCACTTGGAAAAAGTTGTCCTTGATCATCTAAACCGTATGGCTCAACAAGAATTTCAGGTGAAATGGCAACACTAATTATTCGCCAGCGACCTTTTCCAACTGGATTGCATGGAACTGCAAATGCTCATCCATAAAGGTCTGGATAAAATAATAGCCATGATCATAGCCAGCATGTTGTCTTAAAGTTAAAGGCTGTCCTGCCTTTAAACATGCTTGTTTAAATTTTTCAGGGTGAAGTTGTTCATAAAATTGGTCATCTAACCCCTGATCCACCAAAATTTCATTAAATACCGCACCATTTTTTGAGACTAAAGCCGTGGCATCATGAGCCAACCAGCTATCGCGGTCTGTACCTAAATAATGGCTAAATGCTTTTTCACCCCATGCACATTCGGTTGGCGCGCAAATCGGTGCAAATGCAGACACTGACTTAAACTTCTCAGGATATTTAAAAGCTAAAGTTAAGGCACCATGTCCTCCCATCGAATGCCCAAAGATACCGACCTGTTGAGCATTGACTGGAAAACTTTTTAAAATAAGTGGATATAACTCATCGATTAAATAGCTTTCCATCTGATAATGCTCAGACCAAGGCGCTTGCGTCGCATTAATATAAAAACCCGCGCCTTGACCTAAATCCCAATGGTCACCTACTGCAACTTGTTCACCACGAGGTGAAGTATCAGGTGTAATCAGTATAAGACTAAGCTGGGCTGCCATATGCTGTGCATGTGCCTTAATGGCAAAAGTTTCTTCAGTACATGTTAAACCCGCTAAGTAAAACAAAGTTGAGCAAGGTTTACCTTCTAAAGCAGCAGGTGGCAAATACACCCCAAACTTAGTAGAGCCTTTTAATAATTGAGAATCAAACTGATAAATGCGCTGCTCACCTTCAAAGCAGCGGTTTTTTTGCAGGAGTTGCATCGTTTTTAGCCTCTGTTTGTGTCTGAGCAATATTTACGCTACCAGTATTTGGTTGAGGAAAAAGATATTTTTCCAACTGAGGTAGCATAAGTTCCATATTCTTACCAATCATCCATTGTGGCTCTGAAGGTTCTACACCTTGAGCTACTTCCCATTTGGTTACGGTTTGCTTAGCGGCATTAAACGAATCTTTCATAGAAGACTGCTCTCGCATCGCCAAATCAAAGAAAGCTCGTCCAAAATAAGTATAGTCAGCTTCGTTATTACAACCGAACGAAGTTTTATCCGCAGCAGATGCCGTAATAATTAAAGTATCAGGTGACTGTAACGCCGGAATAAAACTTCCTGAGTAACAAGCAGAAATGACAATCACACGCCAACGTATCCCCGCTTTATCGAGCGTTTCACGTAACCATTTCGGATCGACTTGCCCCAAATCTAGAGGTGCATTTTCAATTTCAAAATGGTTTTGTTCACCGTGCGATGTCATATATAAAAATAACACATCACTATCACGGTTCATTTGCTGGCCCATACGGCGTAAGGCCAACTCTATACTGGTTTTAGATGCAATCGGGATTTCGGTTCGAGTATCCGGATTATTGACCAGCATCATTGAACGCCCGACTGTACCAAAACGCGTATCAAATTGTTCTTTAATACGAACCACTTCCGATTTAAAAACGTCTTGATAACTATCGCCTGCAACACCCAAGAAATACCAATGACTTTTAGCTAGCTCACCATATTGAACTTGCTCTAAAGCATCATGAAGTAATTTACTTTGTGCATAAAAAGCATCTTCGGCAAAAGTAGGTGGAGAATCTTCCACTTTCCAAATAGGCTGATCTTTTACTGAAAGTTGCCAAACCACCATGGTCGCAATGGTCGCAACCATAACCAATGCCCGCTCCCACCAAGGCCACTTAAGCTCACGTGAGAACACCCAAATGACCGCCAAACTTTGCCACACAAAAAGTGCTACAAACAAACCAGGTAAAATACCGTTATAAATAGCATCCGGAATAAAGTTTAGATAACCATTAGATCCCAAATATTGAATTAAACACTGTATTAATAAAATATTGGTATCTAAAACCAACCACAATAAGGCTGGAACCAACATTAAACGCGGCTGATTAATACGCTGTGATAAGAAAATACCAACAATAAGCGCAATAAAAGGCCAAAGTGCGTATCCAATTAGACCTTGTGAGTTGAAGTCGCCAATTTGACCGGCAACAAGCCAACTATAAAGTGAGTTGGTACACCCACCTAATATTCCCCAAACAATGAGCTGAAGAATAGAGGGATGTACGATCTGTAAGGAACGTCTTGACCCCAAAAATAACCACATTCCGGCAAGCTGGTTACTTTTAAAATCATGCCAAAAGTTAATGGAAGGTTTGAGATCAATCATAAAAAGGTTTCAAAAATTTCGTTTTTGTCAGGCACCATAAGTGTATGCCTGCTAAGAATTTTAGCAATCATGCTTTTGAACTATATCACATATATTTGTGCATTATTCAAGCAATAAAACTTAACCTTACATAAGCTTACTGAAAGTAAGCATCAAAACGACAAGCATCCCCCTGCCACTGATGGGCTGGCTCTTGATTTGCTAAAAAAATAGCATGTCGTGGACGTTTTACAATCACTCGCTTTGCAACTTTTTTGGCTAGCTCTAGCAAATGATCACCCAAATCCATTTCTCCATCTTCGGGTAAAAGTAAATGCAAAAGCTGCATCTGCTTTTTGACTTGGGCTTGTTTTTTAATTGCTTGTTGATTTTGATCGCGCTGTGGGAACATCGGGTCAAGGTAGACCACATCAACTGTTTTTTCTTCTTGATCTAATTGCTGTAAATAGCTTGCAGAGTCAGCGAAGATCAGTTGGATACGATCCATAAATTGGCTTAAAAAGGGATCATGCTGTGCCTGAGCTTTTGAATCTTCAAGTAAAGTAAATAAAATCGGATGACGCTCAACAAGCTGGATTTGGGCTCCTAGATAAGCCATAAGTAAGCTGTCATGACCTAAGCCCGCTGTAGCATCGACCAGTACTGGCTTTTCACCTAACTGACAAGCACGAGCAATCATTTCTGATTTAAGACTTGCACGTTTTAAGCGTGGAATTTCAGCTTTCCAGTCAGGCTGCATTTTCATGCCATTTGCAGACAACCAAAGCCCATTTTCATCTACACAAAGTGCCAGTTCAGGGTTTAAGCGTAAGAAACGGGCATTAAGGTTTTCAATAGGCTGTAAATCGACAGTCACGCCTCTAGAATAAAGCATAGCTTGGTAGTGCTGTGCTTGTTCTTGAAAATCTACTTCAAAATATATGTGCATGCGCAGTGCCTTTAATTTGCTTTACCCTGATCCGCAATTTTTTTCCATGCATCATCACGTAAGTAAACTGGTAAAGCATGTTCAGCATCAACCCACTGCTTTTGCGCTGCATACACACGTGCAATCGAAGCAATGTCTTGTGCAGTGGCAGTGATTGATTGATGTTCTGCATCAGTTTGAAGGAGCTTAGCACCCGAACCGATTAAGCAATGCTTTGCATAAGCAGCCGCTTGCTCGTAGTTCATTAATTTTTCTTCATCTATACACTGCATGATGCCTTGCTCATCTAGAACAAAACTTGCAATGTAAACTTCATTCATACGTGCATCGAGTACCGCAGCCACCTGCTCTAAACCTTCAAGTCGGTAAGCCGCTTGTGCTAAAGCCTGTAAGGTAGAAACTGGAATTACTGGTAAATCTTGTGACCAAGCTAAAGCCTGAGCAACAGCAGCATTAATTCGAACACCACTAAAAGAACCGGGCCCTCGACTAAAGGCAATTGCGTCTAAACCAGCTACGTCAAGTCCAGTTTGTTGTAACCCTTGCTCAATCATTGGCAAAATGGTCTGGGTTTGTGCTTTCGCTCGCGTATCGAGTTGGAAAAAGAGTTCTTGGGTTTCATCGATTAATGAAATGGAACATTGCTCGTTTGCAGTTTCCAACGCCAGCAGTTTCATGCACAACCTTAGTATTCAATCAGATTAAAAACGGAAGTTATGATACCCCACTCGGCTCTGATAGGCGAGTTGTTCCTATCTAAATAAAAATGCCAAGCTGGTGCTTGGCATAGAAAATATCTCGCTAAAATTTTAAAAGTGGAATTCTTTCAAATCGGCATAGCTTTTAAAGTGTTCAGCATAATGTAGTGCGCTCAAGCGTATTTTTGCTACGCCTTCTTCATCTAAAGTTTTTACAATTTTGCCAGGTGAGCCCATTACCACCGAGTTATCTGGAATCACTTTACCTTCTGGTATTAAAGCATTAGCACCAATAATACAGTTCTTACCAATCACAGCTCGATTTAAAATGACGGCGTTCATACCAATCAAACTGTTATCGCCAATTGTACAACCATGCAACATGACTTTATGTCCAACGGTGACATATTCGCCAATATTTAGCTCAAGGCCCGCATCAGTATGTAATACCGAATTTTCTTGAATATTAGAAAAATTACCAATCCGAACGACACAATTATCGGCACGCACTACAGCACCAAACCAAATACTGACCTGACGGCCTAGTTCTACTTGTCCAATAAGCGTTGCAGTTGGAGCAACCCAGCCATCCCATGGCTCATGTAAGGCTTTTGGATGCTGTCCTTGATAGCTATACATCATAATTTATCAGTCCTGATCTTTATTTTTTATGAGAAAATTTTGGCATTCCAAACGTTGGTGCATTCAGTAGAAATGGCCATTCTTTTTGGTAGCCTAAACCATATTTAAATAAGGCAATTAACATTCGCGCTGTGAGACCCCAAATAATTTCATTATCAATCTGCAAGCTTGGGAAGTATAAAGATTGATGAGCATATCGCACTTCATATGGCGTCGGACGCGTCTCTATAAGTTGCTGTAAAGGCACAAAGAAAATTCGATCAATTTCGGTGGGCTGAGGAATTAAAGTTATCTCAGGAGGAATAAGCCCAACAATCGGTTTTACAGACAAGCCACTTCTTGCACGTTGCATCGGCAAATCGCCTAGCAACTGCACATCAAACGGATTTAAAGCCGTCTCTTCTTGAGCTTCTCTTAGCGCTACAACAATATTACTAGTATCACTAGGGTCACGCTTGCCACCAGGAAAAGAAACTTCCCCCGCATGGTTGTTCATATGTATTGAACGGCGTGTAAGCAGTACCTTAGGATTATTTTCATTCGTAATCGCAATAAGTACCGCAGCTTGTGCTTCTTGTATGCGGGTGGAAAAGCGCAATCTTTGCTGTAACTTTTGTGTTAGCAAGTGCTCTTCCATACCATTCACCTATTATTCTGTCTCTCTTTGCATCATATCTGAAAATCAAACTTAGGGAATAGAGTTGATGCGTAAGTCTAAAAATTCAGTTATGCTGAGGCATCTCTATACTCGATGATAATTATGAGTTTCTGTGTAGCGTGTGGGCATAAAACCGAACAAAAAATTCCTTTAGGTGATCATAAAGTACGCCGTGTTTGTACTCATTGTGGAAATATTCACTATGAAAACCCCAAAGTAATCTGCGGTGCCTTAGCGTTATGGGAAGACAAAGTACTACTTTGTCGTCGCGCGATTGAACCTCGTTATGGCTTATGGACTTTGCCTGCGGGTTATATGGAATTATTCGAGACGATGGAACAAGGTGCGGCGCGTGAAACTCGTGAAGAGGCAGAAGCCGAGATTGAAATAGAACAACTTTATTGCATGTATAATATTCCCCGTATTGGGCAAATTTATGTGTTGTTCAAAGCACAGCTTAAAGATGGCCTTTTCGGTGCTGGCGAAGAAAGTATCGAATGTCGACTGTTTGAAGAACATGAAATCCCATGGGGTGAACTTGCCTTTCCTAGTGTTGAACACACATTAAGACATTATTTCGAAGACCGTAAACAACAAGTTTTTCCAACACATCTAGAGACGTTAGGAACTCGTTTAGACCATACAGGCTAATGAGCTAGATAATAAAAAAGACCGCTTTTGCGGTCTTTTTTAAACTCTTATTTTGTCTTAATTTGATAACAATCAGCGGTTCTAATCGTTACAGTCCCACTCATTCGCTCAGCTAAAGCTTTATCATCTTCTGTAGGAGCTGGACTTACATCCTTAATATTATTATATACTCGTTGATAAAAGGCATATGGATTTAACCATGAGACTGTTTTGTTATCATAGGTCGTAAGATTAATTCCATTTACTTGCCCTTGTAACAAGTTAGCAACGTTAATTTTTGCTCCACTTACAATTAATGTTTGACCGCCTGTCTCGGTAGTAGCTTGAACAACATTCGAGTTTAACCCAGCCATAATACCATTTAGATTACCGAGTTTAGGTTCAGCAAAAATCATTTTTACTGTAATTGATTTATCATTTGAAGCAGATTCAGTGCCACCCGTTGTTCCTATGCGATACTGTTGAACACCATTATTATCAACCAGAGTATTATCTGAAACAATGCCACAATGGCCAGACATATCTGTTGGTGTTGCATTAGGTTTAATATCAGTTCGAATATCTCCATTTTCATCAATCACAATACCCAGATCGATTGGGGAAATTCCAGCTGTATCAAATTTAATATTTAAAGTGGCGTATAACGGGAAAATATAAGTTTGGCCCACGCTTACATTTTTTGAGGTTCTAAAGATATCCTTTGAAAGATAACTTGCTGGAGTTATCTTATAGATATCCATCGAACCATTATAATTTTGATTACTTATACTTTGACGCCATAATGCATAATGTTGAGGATTTGGTGTTTTACTATTTATTGCGCCTAAATACAAACTTTCACGACCAGCAATAAATGAGTCATTTAATAATTTACCTTGATAAATCAGTAAATCTTCATTGCTATTAGCTGAGGCTTTTAAATGGAATGGTTGTGTTGGTTTAATCTCAGCTTGTAAGGGATCAAGCCATGTAGTCTGAGCATTTGCAGTAAGTTGAGCTGGCTTAGCTTTAGTTAATACCTCCATTACTGCTGTAACTGTTGAATTACTTGTAGTAGTACTTGTACCTTTCCATTGTAAGCCATAACCAAATGTATAACCTTGACGATCTGAGAGTAAGAACAAATTACCTATCACATGTTGGGTATTAGCTGTATTCTTCGGACAATCCGCTAAATTAGCTAAATTACAACCATAAAAATTTTCAGAAATTAAATTAGGTTGAGCTAACGTCAAGTAATCAGATTGATACAAGCCCACTAAACTTAAATGAGCCAACTGAGTTAGTAAAGCAAAAGCTTCATTATCATTAATTTGGCTCACATCTAACCAAGGTTTCAAAATATTAATATATGCACCACTTTTCCATTCAGTAGTAGTAATATTTTGAAGTACAACATTTAATGTATTTTTTTTATCTTCTGTAAATTGGGTAGGCTGTATATCTCCAATTACATTATCACCACGTTCTAAACCTATACTTTGGAAAAGCTTAATTAAAGCCATTGCTACACGAATGGTTGGATCATCTTGACTTAATGAAGCTGGTGCTACTCCAGTTAAAGCAGTAGCCATATCCATAACTTTTAAACGTGGTGGGACAACGACCTTAATTTTTGAAATATTATCTAAATTGATAGAGCCCAGATCAATTTTTGTTTTAGTCTGAGTACCTTGTAAAAAGAAGTTGGCTGTATCGCCCAGTTTACATGTGCCAACAACACTATTTCCTGAAGCTTTAGTAACGAAACTCTGATTTGTAGCACTACTACAGGTAAAATTAAGACCAGCAATCGGATAATCGAGTGAAAACTGTAAACAATCATTACTTGAGACAGCGCAACTTCCATTCGCATTTGAGCTTCCAGACCCATTTGTATGATCTTCATTAATAGTTGAGCTACCACCACCACAACCATTCAGCATTATTGCTAACGTAGTTAAGGCAAAAGGCCATAATAATTTTTTATTCATTAGATACCCTACTTATTTTTAACGTAATACCGAAATTTGAATCTGTCCCTGATTTGATAACTCATGTTCTGCTACATCTATAGAAGAAGATAATGGAGTTAACATTATATAACGTGCATGAGCCGGGACTTTTAAAGTACCTTGAATCGATGCATGTTGTAGTATGGTTGAGGGATAAGATTTGCTCTTAAAACCACTTGCTCCCTCTAAGATACATCCCTTTTCATCTAAGAATATAACCAAAGGCCAATAATAGAGAGGTGTTGAACTACTCGCTGCAAATGACATAAGCTGTAAATGTTGTACAGAGGGATCTAGTTTCACCAACTCGTATTCAAACTTTTCTTTTAATGGCTTCCGTGGCCATAAATTCACTTCTTTTTTTGATCCAAGAACTTTAATTGACTTTTTGTAGCCTTGCACAAAACACTTATCTTGCTCAAAAGTCGTTTCTAATTCTTTTTGAGATAGCCGGATATAAGTTGGTGCTAAAATAATTGCTGCACGATCATCTTGAGATTGTTTATGAAAGAGTTGTTCTAACGTAGATTTACTCACACCCTTCTGACGTTCAATAGACTCCGTTCGTCCTAAACCATTCGGCATAATATAAAAGCGTTTCTTACCTTCCAGATTAAATTCTTGATCCTCAAGATATTCATTATTTACATACTCTACGCCATCAATATTCGTAAATTTAGATTTATCTTTTGAAGAATCCGAATTTGCGCCAGCCTGTGTGGTAGTTGGCATAGATAAATAAGAGCTATCAACTTTCTTTACTTCTTCACTCATTATTCTAGAAGGACTACTTTGGCTCTTTAGTGCTTTAGCAACATTCGTGTGTTCCTTAATTTCTCCCTGATTAGGCTTAATATGAGTTAAGGAATGCTTAGGTGCAGTCGGTGCAGTCGGTGCAGTCGGTGCAGTCGGTGCAGTCGGTGCAGTCGGTGCAGTCGGTGCAGTCGGTGCAGTCGGTGCAGTCGGTGCAGTCGGTGCAGTCGGTGCAGTATTTAATTTTTCTTGGACATGTTGTTCCAGTTTTTTCGATAAATTTTTAATTTGCTCTTTTTCTTTAGATGCTTTTTGTACAGAATCTACTATTGGTTGATTCTGCTGAGTTTGTGGTTTTCTTTCCTCTATTTTAGGGATAGGTTGTTTTTTTTGATCAATTCTTTTACTCGGTACAATCATAGGCCGCCCATCTGGCCCAATAATTGTATAAAAACCGTCTGCATAAGATACAGAAATACTTGCTATCGCAACGCATAAAGTTGTGATAGCAAATTTAGGGCTAAACATCCATTTATATAGTCTTACCATTTCGTTCTATAGCTCAAACCAAGTACTGTAATTTTGGTATTCGTTTTTACATCTAAGCCAGAATAAGGGTTTAATAAAATATTATCGACACCACACTTATTCGATAATGTACTTGTACAAGCTGGAATATTGTCACGGCTACGAAGGAAACCTACTGAAAGATCCAGATCTGTATCAGCATCAAAACGATACCCTAACCCGAGACCAAATAATTGCGCATTATTGATCGGAACCATAGTATTGCGTTTATCATTAGGTATTGAACTGGCACGCGGCTCATAACCAGCCCTTAATTTCAAACGATCAGTTGCTGAATATTCAAGGCCAATTCCCCAGCTCCACGGCGAAGTGAATTTCAATGGTAATGCTAATGAGTTATCAGTAACGTCATTAGATAAAAGTTTAGCTACTTTTAATAAGGTGATTTGGCGGTCAAACTCAAATTTAAATTTATTCCATGCAGAATAATCAGTCCATCCTACATCAAAGTTAACTTGTAAATCTGGTAATATTTTATATTTAATACCTGCTTGGAAATGTGCTGGATATTCAAGATCCATTGCAACCAAACCTGATTCTATATCAGGGACATAACCAGGTAGACCAAGAATAGCAGCTAAAATTTGCCCCGTAGCAGATGAGTTAAGGCCTTTTATAAGTTCTTGGGGAGCCTTCGCATTATCAATCAGATATTTTCCTTTTAAACGCATTTTGGCAGCACTTTGATATACCATACCAAAACCAAAATCGTCTGTTGGTTCCCAAAGTAAGCCTAAGTTATAGCTTGGACTTAATGATTGTTCTAATGAAACTTGTAATGCCCCCATTTTATTAAATGGATTCATACCTTCTTGGGCATTACACATACCAAATAATAGTAAATCAGTAATCATGTCACTATTATTTTTAAAGGGAGCACACACAACTTCATCAACCATACGCAATACACCAATCATCTCATTCGGAAAACGTAAATCAGTTTTCAGTGCGATTGCGTTATAGGACATCCCTACGGAAGCACCAATCGATAAATGATCATTTACCTGATAACCGAAAGATGGGGATAAATAGGTGATCCGCTCAACTGCAACTTGTTGGCCCATGTAGTTACCTGGATTACCATTCTCTGCCCCAAAACCTGCGACTAATGGTGCATACATGGCGGTCGCGTAGGTAATTTTTGAACCAGGTGGTTTATAGGCAATTCCTGCGGTAGGAGCAACTAGTGGATAACCAGCTCCGAGATCTACCATTTTTTTAAGAATAGGTACATACAGGCTCGCGTACTCCACATCACCATGTACTGTCCCTTTAAAATCTGTACAAATATTAGCTGAAACCTCAGGACCATCATTACAAACGAGAGGGTCATCTGAATAACCAAAGATGTTATAACCAGGTGGAGCTGAAAACTCACGCTGAATATCAAAGTTAGCAAGGATCCCCTGCACATCTGTTTGCAGGCCATCAATTTTTGCTAAAGCTGCAGGGTTAAAATGAACTGCACTAATACCAGGGGGGTCTGCAGTTACAGCATTCCCCATCGATAGTGAGCGAATATCAACAGCTAAGTTTTGTCCTAATTGAGCATTGGCAAAGCTAGAAAAACCGGAGATAACAATTGCCGCCGTTAAAGGACATAATTTAGGATATTTCACCTGCATATCTCCTTATTTTTGTTTTTTATTAAAACCTAAAATATCTAACGGGAATGACAGACCAAGTGAAATATCTGGTGCATCTTCAGTTAAACCAATACCAACCGTACCGTTAACGATCGTTTCAGGCGAAACACGAACACCCAATGCGAAAGATAACATTGCACTACTTTGATCAGGTGATTTATAGCTTTCTCCATTTTCAAACTGGAATTCAGCATCCATATTAAAGCTCTGCTGATATGACATGGTTAAAGACACGTCATAGTTAAATGAGTAAGCAAAGCCAAATGAGAAACCACCACTAATTCCTGGATCAAAAGATTCTAAAGTACGATTATTACCACGTACCTGATTTAAACCAGACTCCTTAAAACCATAATTGGCAGAGGCAGAAGCGAAGAGAACGACTGGATCAATATATTTACGGGTACTGGCCCCTACACCAACCGAGTAATAACCTTTACCCGTTGATAGCTCATCTAAACCAATCTCATAAGGGCTATCCCCTGTTTTTGTAGAGACACTACCAAAAAGAACCAAGGGTAAACGGCCTTGTTTTAAAGGAAATGGTTCCCAACGCGCACCAAGTGAAATATCACCCAATCCTGCAGTTGTTGTATCTCGAATAATTTCAGACTTTGCTACAAAAGGAAGAGTTGCGGATAAAGTTAAGTTATCCAATACCCCATATTGAAAAGTAAAACTATTCGTTAATGTATGGTTTGCATCTTCTTCAACACGTAAACGATTAAGCTGAGATGAATTATCTGCTAAAGCCAAATCAATTCGAGTATCGCGATAATAGGTATAATCGAGATCATAATAAGAAGAAATTACGCCCTTCTTAATCAAAGAGTATTGACGTTCATTTGAAGTAAATACCTCTTGTAAATTTGTCTCTTGAGTTGCATCACCTTCTTTCTTCTGTAGGGCGTTAGCAGCTTGATTTGCCCCGCTATTATTTTCAGATACATTCTCTGTAGAAGGTGTTTCAGAAGCTTGTGTTCCCGCATCTGTACCAACAGAAGAAGAATTTGTTGCTTCAGCAGCTAGAGAATTTACCTCGACTCCTGCATCCGTGCTCTGATTCGATAATTCTACCTGTGTTTGTTGTACCTGATCTTCGGCATAAATTGTCCCTGTAATGGCGCTCATACTTAAAGCCAACACACTCATATTTATCCATCGATTATTCATGTTTTTCCTACCCAATTTATTTATTTTACTAACTTTAAATTTGACTATTTACGTTTGTAATAAAGCCGCATATAGGTTTCTATCGGCTGTCCATAAGTCGCAGAATGATTATCGTTATCCAAGACACGTCTCATAGTTGAAGCTTTGTTTGCTAAACGATCATAATTAAACGCCGGATATTGCACATCAACAAAAGCATATCTATTGACCGTTGCGTCTTCCACATGGCGCATATCTGCATCTTTTAACGCCAATAAGTCTTTACGCTGTGATTCAGGAACAGAAATAACAAATAAAGTATTATTATCCCAAATTTCTTTAAAACGTCCCTCATCAAAACTGATATTCCCTAAAGCAGGGTCAGCTACGTATACTCGTCCATCTTTATAAGCTTTATATACGACAAAATGTTTAAAACCAGCATATGAAATAGGCACAATTGCTGGCTGCCCCAGTTTGACTAAATCAGAAAAGTCACCTCGATAACCACCGCTTTCTAAACCAATTGCTGTGACAAAGCGCTTCATATCAAGTAATGAGAAACTTCGACGCTCAATAATACGTTGATATTCGCCATACTGAAGCAAACCACTCATTGTTTGCTGTTCAGTTAAGCTCGTTCCAACATAGCCGTTTAATAAAGTCGTAAGTGCAGCAGATCCACAACTATAATCGTAGGCTTGTCGGACAATGCCACGAAATTGGTCTTCGACAGCTGGTTTTATGGTAACTGGTTCAATATGGTTTCGATGAAATGATAAATTACGTGAATCGGCAGTCTCTGTATAATAAACAGTTCCCGGCGGCTTTTTTTCTATTTCGAAGGCTTCTGTCGCAAAGTAATACATCAATGCTGAGCCTAAAACTATCTCTAACATAAGCACTTGGTCTAAATGGTGGCCTACCGGCCTTATTCATTTTATTCTTAGAGCAATAGCTCTACATCCCTGTGTGTTGAAGATACCTTTTTTTTTTGTAAAAAACAGCTTTTTTTTAATCTTTTTGATGAATGCATAGTTTTACATTTATAAACTGATAATTAATTCTCATTTCAAATGTTTTATAATCTTTCTTATTATATAAGCTAATATTATTTAAACAGAAAAGCGTAGATATTAGTTTTATTAAGATAAATAAAAAAGCGCGTATAAACGCGCTTTTTATCAGCCTTTAAATTAGTGACCAGAAATAGTAATTGTAGAAGTTCCTACATTTAAACCTTGGATTTCTAAGTCACCAATTGAAGCATTACCCGCTGCACCTAGGTGTACGCCCTGTGCATAAACGTTCATACCTTGTGTACTGTTATTTTGGATACGTAAACCTGTAGGAACAACAGAAATGTTCGCATTTACCTCCAAGTCACCAGTTGTATTACCCGCACCACGAACCATTACTTTGTCTAGGACAATTTTACCCTTACCAGCAGCATCATTAATACCAAAGTTAGATAGTGTTAAGCCACCTTGCAAACTTGAATTTACTTTGATCATTGCACCTTGTGGTGTCGAACCTAACTGAACATTAGCTGAAATTGCGCCTAAAGATAAATCTAAGCCAGAAATAATTTCAGTTGGAGCTGTTTCAGTAATACCACGTACAGCAGTAGTCGTATTTAACGTACCAGAAGTACCTACACCAATTGAACCTACATGTACATCAACCGCACCTACTGTTGCTGCAACGTTTAAGAAAGCACCGTTTGAGCCTGAAGCACCATTTGTATCAATTACTAAATCTAAAAGATTACCTGTATCTTTTTGAGTTACCGTAACACCACTAATTGCGATTGAACCAGCAGTACCTGAAGCACCAGTGATATTTGTCGTATCAGCCAAACCATCATTGTCGTGTAAATATAATTTATCGATAGAAATACCACCTGAACCTAGAGCGATACCAATATTAATACCATCTTGACCTGTAGCAGCACTAAGCGCAGCATCATCCATTGATTGCATTGCCATTGCATTTGCACTGATAGCTAAAGAAGAAACTAAAGCAAGTTTAGTGAACATTTTCATTGAGCACTCTCCCAAGAGCATTTATTTTTTGACTTTAACCACTCTCACTGTCTCAAGTTGCATTTTTCTTTTATGGCAACCGAAACTTCCAATCCTTGAGTAGTTTTGCTTAGCAATTACTAAATTACAGCTACGTTAATTTTTGTTCAACTACTGTAATACATTTTTTGCCAATTACCCGACAAACGGTACGGTGTCTGACTAACCAAAAAGATTTATTACTACTCTGAAGGCTGAAGGATAATTCGGTTATTTTTTCCACGAAATGTTAGGGTCTTTTCACTCAACTGCCTGTTGAACTCTAACTTGTAGTAAACTATGCCACCTCTTCCAAACTCTCACATGTTTAAAATGTCTCATTTAAAGAAAAAAATCTCTTTAGAAAGCTATTACTCCGCTGCCGATATTTTAAATAAATTAGAAGAGTTAACTGGACTTGTATATCTTCAAGATGATAACAATCCTGTTATTGGTTTTTTGCCAAAAAATTATTTAATCACTCAAAATAACCAAAACTTTTTATTCACTAAAACTGATTTAAATAAATATAAGTTTTCATCTTATATAGAAAATCTTTTAGATTTTACACAATTCCAATCTCAAGAACTAAAAAATAGCAATAGAGAAAAAATAAGTTTTAAGGGTGGATATATTGGTTTTATTAGTTATGACTTTTCTGCACATCAATTTATAAATAATCAATCACATAAACAACCGTCTTTATTTATAGGTTCCTATTATTCTTTTATTAAAAAAATAAATAATGAATGGTATTTTTTTAGCGATGAAAATAATGCTTTTGAAATTTTTAACTATCTTTTAGCTCTACTCAATAAACCTTCTAGCAAACTACAAAAAAACAATTTTAAACTAGAACAAAATATTCATCCTCGCTGGTCTAAAAATACATACCTAACTGCTTTTCATAAAATACAAGAATATATTAAGGCAGGAGATTGTTATCAAATTAACCTTACTCAAGAATTCAAAGCGAATTTTACTGGTTCGTTATTAAATAAAGCAGATGAGCTATGGAATTTAACCAATGCACCATATTCTGGTTATTTAAAATTAACAGAATTTGAGTTATTAAGTTGCTCTCCTGAATTATTTATTGAATTTAATGTAGATAAGCAAATTAAAACCAGACCCATTAAAGGTACAATGCCTCGTTATGAGAATAAAGAGCAGGATTTACTTTCAAAACAAACTTTAAAAAATTCTAAAAAAGATCAAGCAGAAAATGTGATGATCGTTGATCTATTACGTAATGATTTGAGCATTTATGCCAATACAGGTTCGGTAAAAACAACAAAACTATTTGAAATTGAGAGCTTCAATCAAGTTCATCATATGGTGAGTGAGATTACGGCTACACTTAAAAATGATATTAATCCTATGCAGATGTTACTCACTGCTTTACCAGGAGGGTCAATTACAGGAGCTCCTAAAATTCGGGCAATGCAAATTATTGAAGAGCTAGAAGGCGCACCTCGGGGAGCATATTGCGGCACTTTAGGATATTTTAATTTCGATGGTACTGGACGCTGGAATATTTTAATTCGTAGTTTTCAACAATATCAAAACCAGCTCTCTATTTGGGCAGGCGGCGGTATTACTATTGCTTCAGAGGCTGAGGCTGAATATCAGGAAAGCCTTGATAAAATCTCTGCTATGCTGAACTTGATGAACAGCACAGCAGAATAAGTATTAAAGAATATCTTGCTTCAAAGTTTGAACTAAACGCGCGTTTTGCTCATCAGTTCCAACCGTGATACGTAAAAACTGATTAATGCGAGGCTTATTGAAGTAACGAACAATAATGCCCTGCTCACGTAATTTTTGTGCAAGTTGCCCAGCATCATGCTGTGAATGCGTAGCAAAAATAAAATTCGCTTTCGATGGCAAAACGTTAAAACCAAGTTCAGTTAAATCACGAACAAGTTTCTCTCGACTTGTTATAACTTTTTGACACTGCTCTTCAAAATAAGCCTGGTCTTCAAAAGAAGCTACCGCTGCTGCAATAGCAAAGCGATCAATTGGATATGAATTAAAACTATTTTTTACAGCCTCAAGTGCTGCAATCAAGTGTGACTGAGCAATCGCAAATCCGACTCGTAGGCCTGCTAAAGAACGAGACTTTGAAGTCGTTTGGCATACCACAAGATTTTCATAGCGATTTATCAAACTTACAGCTGACTCAGCACCAAAATCAACATACGCTTCATCAATCACAACTACGCGGTCCGGATTTGCCTGTAATACTTGTTCGATTTCTGCCAAGCTGAGCGCAATACTTGTTGGTGCATTTGGGTTGGTAATAATAACCCCACCATTTGGCTGAGTATAATCTTGCACATCAATTTCGAAATTCTCATCGAGAGGAATTTCTTTTGTTTTTGTGCCAAAAAATTGGCTATAAACTGGGTAGAAACTATAAGTGATGTCTGGATACAGGATTGGTTCATCCTGAAGAAAAAATGCTTTAAAGATATGAGCCAACACCTCATCAGAACCGTTACCTACAAAAACTTGAGATACATCAATATTCTGTTGTTTCGCAATTGCTTGCTTTAACGCTGTCGCATCCGGATCTGGATATAGACGTAGAGCATCGGCTTGTTCATGTAACACCGCTTGAACTGCTTCTACTACTTTTGGTGATGGTGGATACGGGTTTTCATTGGTATTTAACTTTAATAGATTCTGGATTTTAGGTTGTTCACCTGGCACATACGGCTCTAATTCACGAACCTCAGGACTCCAAAAACGCATTTGTGCTGTAGATACAGTCATAGTCTTATCTCAAAAAAGGGCTGAAAGTCAGCCCTGAATAATCATGAAAAACACTGATAGGCTTAAAACTTATTGATAACGATAACGCGCCGAGCGTGCATGGGCATCGAGATTTTCTTGAACAGCAAGTACATCAGCTGTTTTAGCCAAAGTCTTAACGCCATCTTTTGAACACATGATCAAACTAGAGCGCTTTTGAAAATCATATACACCAAGTGGCGAAGAGAAACGAGCTGTGCCAGATGTCGGTAATACGTGGTTTGGGCCAGCACAATAATCACCAATTGCTTCAGGTGTATAGCGACCCATAAAAATTGCCCCTGCATGGCGAATGTCTTGGCTCATCGCTTCGGCATCATCAAGACATAATTCCAAATGCTCTGGTGCAACTTGATTAATCAAATCAACTGCTTCAGCACGGTCTTTTACCAAAACTAATGCACCACGATTTTCAATCGATGTACGCGCAATCTCGGCTTTAGGCAATTCATTTAAATGTTTCTCAATTGCAGACTCTACTGCTTCTAATAATGCTTCATCTGGAGTAATGAAAATAGCTTGAGCTACTGTGTCATGTTCAGCCTGAGATAATACATCCATCGCTAACCATTCAGCATTATTCACACCTTCTGCATAAACTAATATTTCAGAAGGTCCAGCAATCATGTCGATACCCACCTGACCAAATACAGCACGTTTAGCAGCTGCCACAAATCGGTTTCCAGGACCCGTAATTTTATCAACACGTGGAACAGTTTGAGTACCATAAGCTAAAGCAGCAACAGCTTGTGCCCCACCAATGGTAAATACTCGGCTAACACCTGCTAGATAGGCGGCAGCTAAAACGAGTGAATTTAGTTCACCATTTGGCGCTGGCACAACCATAATAATTTCAGGTACACCGGCCACATGTGCTGGTACCGCATTCATAAGTACAGATGAAGGATAAGATGCAAGTCCGCCTGGTACATAAATACCAACACGGTCAAGTGGCGTCACTTTTTGTCCTAGGGTATTACCCAAATCATCTACATAAGTCCAGCTATCTTGTTTTTGAGCTTCATGAAAAGTACGAATACGATCAGCTGCAAGTTGCAGGGCTTCACGAATCTCTTGATTTAAACCATCAAAAGCAGCTTTAAGTTGTTGTTGAGACAATTCTAGATCGGAAAATTGATGCGCTGGATGTCGATCGAACTGTTGAGTAAGTTTTAAAACATGATCATCACCATACTGACGAACATCAGCAATAATTTGATCTACTGTTTGAACTAAATTAGGATCATTAACGGTTTCAAAAGCTAAAAGCTCAGCAAAAACCTGTTTAAAGTTCTGATCTTGAGTCGATAAACGTCGCATCAATTTACCCACAAGGCGAAAAAGAAAAACCAAGTTTACTCTTTTTCTAAGCTCTTGTGGGCATCATATCTACAACTATCGCAAAAGCATGATAGGAAATTACTTTTAACGTGATTGAACAGCTTGTTCAAGTTGGGAAATGATTGGGTTCAATAAAACCTGTTTACGCTTAAAGCTCGCTTTATTGACAATAAGGCGTGAAGATACTTTGCAAATTTCTTCCAATGGCTCAAGACCATTTGCTCGTAAAGTATTTCCAGTATCCACTACGTCAACAATATAATCGCCCAAACCAACTAATGGTGCTAACTCCATAGAACCATAAAGTTTAATAACATCCACCTGCTCGCCTAAGCTTGCATAATATTGACGTGTAAGATTGACATACTTAGTGGCAATTTTTAAACGACCTTTTGGGCGTTCCATTCCTACTTTACCAGCAGTCATTAATTTACATTTCGCAATCTGCAGGTCCAATAACTCATATACATGCTGAGCGCCATGTTCCATAAGTACATCTTTACCTGCTACACCTAAGTCAGCTGCACCATTCTCAACATAAGTTGGCACATCAGATGCACGTAAAATTAAAATACGAACCTGCTTATGTGTGGTTGGAAAAATTAACTTACGCGATTTTTCCGGGTCTTCAAGCAAGTTAATACCGGCTGTAGCAAGTAAAGGTAAAGTTTCTTTTAAAATACGTCCTTTACTCAGTGCCAAGGTCAAACCATGATCAAAATTACCCATTACGTTAAAATTAGGATCATCGTTTCTTACGTCATTCATTAACTTACTCGCTTAATTTTGGCACCTAAACCTTGAAGTTTTTCTTCGACATGCTCATAACCACGGTCAATATGGTAGATACGGTCAATTAATGTATCACCTTCAGCAACCAAAGCCGCTAAAACCAAAGAGAATGAAGCACGTAAATCTGTTGCCATTACAGGTGCTGCCTGTAATTTTTCAACACCAGTTACAACAGCATCATGGCCTTCGACCTGAATATTAGCACCCATACGTGATAATTCAGGAACGTGCATGAAACGATTTTCAAAAATGGTCTCAGAAATCGTTGCAAACCCGCGGCCAATTGCATTTACAGCCATAATTTGTGCTTGCATGTCGGTCGGAAATTCTGGGTGAGGTAGTGTTCTAAAACTTACTGCTTTAGGACGCTTACCCAACATATCCAATTCAATCCAGTCATCGCCACGGGTAACTTCAGCACCCATTTCTTCAAACTTATCTAAAACAGCCTCAAGCAATGAAGGATCTGTATGGGTGGTTTTTACACGTCCACCAGTAATCGCAGCAGCAGCTAAGTAAGAACCTGTTTCGATGCGGTCTGCAACAACTGCATATTCACAGCCATGTAGACTTTCTACACCAGTAACAACCAATGTATCCGTATCTAAACCTTCAATTTTTGCGCCCATTTTAATAAGCATTTGCGCAAGATCAGTAATTTCAGGTTCACGTGCAGCATTACGAATTGTGGTTACACCGTCTGCCAAAGCAGCTGCCATTAAAATATTTTCGGTACCACCAACAGTAACCATATCGAAAACCACTTCGCCGCCTTTCAGACGACCATCAACAGTGGCATGTACATAACCATTTTCAACTTCGATATGTGCACCCAATGCTTCTAGGGCCTTTAAGTGTTGATCTACTGGACGAGAGCCAATAGCACATCCACCAGGTAATGAAACCTTGGCATTTCCGTAACGCGCTAATAATGGTCCTAATACCAAAATTGATGCACGCATTGTTTTGACAAGCTCATAAGGAGCAAACTGGTTATCTAAAGTAGAAGTATCCGCCTTAACCGTGTCATTTTCATAACTAATTGTGACACCCAGTCCACCAATTAATTTCACCAAAGTATTTACATCTTTAAGATTTGGAACATTGGTTAATGTAATTGGAGAGTCAGCAAGAATCATTGCCGCAAGTAACGGTAAAGCCGCATTTTTAGCACCAGAAATGCGTACTTCCCCTTCGAGCTTAACACCGCCCGTGATTAAAAATTTATCCATTAATATTTAAGCTCCGAAAAGGCTTGCTTTGCGCCATTCATCTTTGGTCATCGCACGAATTGTTACGGCATGAACTTCGCCACTTGCAATATAAGTATTTAATGGTGCATAAACTGCTTGTTGGCGGGCAACAGTACGCTTACCTTCAAATTGATCATCCACAATACGGAGGTCAAATTTTCCAGCCTGTCCGCTCACCACTACTTCCGCCTCAGGAAAAGCTTCTTTTAAAATTTGAGTGAGCTGTTCACTATTCATTGCAAAGACCTCTGACACAACCTACGGTGTAAAACGAAGTATTTTACTATAACTTTTTCAAAGAATTCAGTACGTGTTTATATTTTATCAATAAAAAAGAGGCTATATTTCAAGCCTCTCTCAATTATTAAAAACTTATTAAATAGAAACAGCAACTTGAGAATACGTACATTGCATTTTCCGATATTTTAACAATTGTTTTTTTAATTTTTCAGTCAGTTTTTTTATTGAAGTATACATATCATCAGCTGTTGCTTGAGCAAACAGCTCAATTCCAGGTAATCGAACTATCGCTTCAGCCACATGATTAGAGCTACCTTTATGTGAACGCTTATCAATCTGATGATCTTTCGTTAATTTAATCTGCATACTATTCACCTGATCAAGATGTTTCGTTAACTGATTAAATTTTGCTTTAATATTTTCTTCTATAGCTGGTGTAATTGCTAAATGATGTCCACGAATCGTTATTTGCATAATTCTATCCCTCACCTTTTTGGGTTATATAAAGAAGAACTAAAACGATTTAATGCAATCTAAAAAGATGATTTGGGACAATTAAACCATTTTAGCTACTCCTCTTGGTGAAAATGAAATTTCATTATTTCGTCATAATGAATGAGTAGAATAGCCATACTTCAAAATTTAGATCAAGACTTTTCTCTCGGATGACGATGGAATATGTAACGATTCTCTATATTTTGCTACAGTCCTTCTAGCTACTTCTATTCCCTCCTCTTTCAATAAAGCAGCAATTGCATTATCAGACAAAGGTTTACGCGGATTTTCATTAGAAACTAACTTTTTAATCATTGCCCGAATTGCGGTAGAAGAAGCCTCACCTCCGGTGGTTGTCCCCACATGACTAGAAAAGAAGTATTTCAACTCAAAAAGTCCACGTGGAGTAAGCATATACTTATTTGTGGTAACGCGAGAAACGGTCGACTCATGTAATTCTACTTCTTCTGCAACATCCCTTAGTACTAAGGGTTTCATTGCTTCGGGACCTATTTCAAGAAATGCTTTTTGATGCTCAACAATACAAGTCGCAACTTTTAATAATGTTTTGTGCCGTTCATCAATACTTTTTATAAAATTTTTAGCCTCAAGCATTTGATTACGTAGGTATAAATTATCATCACTTTGATCTGCCCTACGAATCATACTCGAATAAAAAGAATTGATTCTTAATTTTGGCATCACATCAGGATTTAACTGAACTTGCCAATGCAAGTCCTTCTTGGCAACGACTACGTCAGGAATTTGATATTCTGATTCTTGCTTTTCAAAATCCATGCCTGGATAAGGCTTTAATGTTTTTAATAAATCAACTGCAAATTTTAATTGTTCTTTGGAAAGCCCGGTTTGCTTCAATAATTTATTAAGATCATTCGCAATCAGTAATTCGTAATATTGAAGTAGACTTCTAGCTTCTTTCAAATATTCAGTTTCTCTAGGCAAGAACTCCAACTGAACTTTTAAACATTCAGCTAAATTACGAGCTCCAATACCAATTGGATCAAGACGTTGAATATGTTTTAAGACTACTAAAACTTCGTCCTCTTCCACTTCCTCATCTATATCCATCTCACTTAATAAATGCTGTACTGCCAAAATAATCTCTTCTAATTCAGCATCCAGAAAACCTTTATCATCTAAAGCATCAACTATGCAATAAGCAATCAACTGATCTATTTTTGAAAAATGCAGTAAGTTCACTTGCTCCAAAATATGTTCTTTAAGCGTCAGGTGAACTTGGCGATTATCTTCACGCTCTTCGAACTCAGGAGTACCCAAAGCAGTGGATTGATGTGTATAAATGTCATCCCATTCAGTATCAACAGGCAAGTCATCAGGTAAGTGATCAGCATTCAACTCTGTTGTAAGATCATCAGTTTCTTTGTGTTCTAAAGTAGATAAACTTTCTGCTAGTGATTCATCTTCTACTTTTTCAAGTAATGGATTACTATCTAATTGAATTTGGATTTCTTGCTCTAATTCTAGGCTAGAAAGTTGTAGTAAACGGATTGCCTGCTGCAATTGAGGCGTTAACGATAATGAATTCGCAACTTTCAATCCAACAGATAATTTCATATATTTCTCTTTCCAAAAAACAAGCAAAAATCATGCCTATTAATTATTTATAGCATAGAGTTCTGATTTATCCTATACATTGACTCATCAATTCATGAGAAAAATAGAAATTTATTTATTAAAAACGATAGGATTTTTATTCTGTCTTATTCTTTAGTATCGATGATTCTTTGAAATAACTCTTTTCTGATTGCTTTCCTATATAAAAAAACACCCCAACCTCTTTTGAGATTGGGGTGTTTGGAATAATGAGCTGGCGATGACTTACTCTCACATGGGTAATCCCACACTACCATCAGCGCTAAGAGGTTTCACTTCTGAGTTCGGGAAGGGATCAGGTGGTTCACTCTTGCT
>NZ_JAHIBY010000021.1:0-27121 GCF_024151445.1 Acinetobacter sp. UC24323
GTACCAGTTGAAACGGTCATCTGTAAGAGGGAAACCCAAGGCAGCTGGCATGCGAATATATAAACTATCGTCAACCGGACCTGCTTCAAGGAGCAGGACATTGACATCTTTGTCTTCAGCTAAACGTGCAGCGATAACGCTTCCTGCTGATCCTGAACCAACCACAACATAGTCATATGCTGATTGTACTGTTCTTCCATATATGTCGCGCATTTTAAACATCCATATCAATTAATTACGTTCTTTCTTCCATGTATCCCCAAGAGTAAAACCTTCTGGGAATGGATCACTTGCATCCAATACATGTTGATAAAAACCTGTAATCCAAGCGCTACCTGTGATTGATGGAGTAATACTCGTTTGGCCAGCAATAGAACCAATTTCTTCAATAATTCCAGTAAATTTACTGCCAATTACAGACTCATGAACAAACTTTTCATTTAAGCCAATTTGTCCTCTTGCATGCATTACAGCTAATCTAGCACTTGTCCCTGTACCACATGGTGAACGATCTAAACGTCCTGGTGATACAATCACTGCATTCTTTGCAGTTTTTAAACCTTCATTATTTGTTGAGATCTCACCAGCAAATAAGGTCTGATTAATAGTATGAATTAACGGTTGCTCTGGATGAATAGCAGGAACTTGTTGTGCTGCCGCTTTTTTAATTCGCTCACCCACTTCAACTAAATCTGCAGCTTCGTCAGGAGTAAGATTAAAGCCAACTGATTCTGCATCTATGATGGCATAAATCATTCCACCATATGAAACATCAACTTTAACTGTGCCTAAACCTTCAACCTCAACAAATTTATCGAGACCAAAAACAAAGCATGGAACATTTTTAAATTTAACGTCAATACATTTACCATTTTCACAACGAGCTTCGATTCCCACGAGCCCACCCGGTGCTTCCAAAGTAAACCTCGTAATTGGCTCAACCATCGGAATCATGCCAGTCTCAAGAAGCACTGTTACAGTACAAATGGTATTTGTGCCCGACATCGGAACGTAATATTCCGATTCCATAATCACAAAGCCAGCATCTGCATTAGGATGATTAGACGGTAAAACCAAATTAACGCACTGAGTTACATTACCACGAGGCTCTTGCAGAATGAGTTTACGAATTTCATCCTTCTGCTCTTGTAGGTATGTCATTTTGTCAAACATTGTTTGACCTGGTACGTCGAGCACACCACCAGTAATCACATCATTACGCTCACCGCCTGCATGAGCACCTACAACATTAATCATTCGTTTAAAGTTCATGTAATACCTGCTATCCCAGTTTTAAAGCAATGAACGTCCCTGTTCATTAAAACAATTACAATGTATTTGGTAAAACTGGTGTACGTACGCCAAGTTTAATAAATGTAGATTTTACTTCCATATATTCAAGTAAAGCGTCTACACCATTCTCACGACCATAACCACTTTGTTTATATCCACCAAATGGTAATTGTGCAGCTCCTTCTAAGTAAGTATTTACATACACAGTACCACTTTGAAGTTGCTTAGAAACATTGATAGCTTTATCAATATCTTTAGTCCAAAGACCATTACCTAAGCCATATTCAACATCATTAGCCAGATCAACAGCTTCTTCAATTGAATTAAAGGTTGTCACGGTAAGTACAGGTCCAAAAATTTCTTCTTGAAAAATACGATCTGTACGTTTTACATTGGTAAAAATTGTTGGCCCAACATAATAACCATCATTAAGATTTTCACCTTCAGGTTTAGAGCCATCTAATACAAGCTTAGCGCCTTCTTTTTTGCCAATTTCGATGTATTCAAGTACTTTGTTAAAGTGCTGTTGATGAATTAATGGGCCAATTTGAGTATTTTCATCAAGTGGATGACCAATGGTAAGTTTTTTCGCGCGTTCAACTAATTTTTCAACAAAAGAATCTGCGATAGATTCCTCAATGATTAGACGCGTACCAGCAACACATTCTTCACCTTGATTTAGCATTACACCAAATAAAACACCATCTAGAGCTGCATCAAAATCAGCATCTGCAAATACGACATTAGCCGCTTTCCCACCTAGTTCAAGTGCTACACGAGTCATGTCATCTGCTGCCAAACGTGCGATTGTTTTACCAACACCAGTAGAGCCAGTAAATGAAATCATTTTTACATCTGGATGACGGGTTAAAGCATCGCCAATAATAGAACCACGACCACAAACAATATTGATCAAACCATCAGGCAAGCCTGCTTCTTTAGCAAGTTTTGCAACTTCTAAAGCTGTTCCCGATGTAAATTCAGAAGGTTTGATAACAACTGGACATCCTGCAGCTAATGCATAGGGAAGTTTTTGGAAAAGACATACTAATGGGAAGTTCCAAGGAACAATAAGACCTACTACACCACGAGCTTCACGTGTAACTAAACCTAGTTTGTTTTCACCTAAATGTGTGTGTGCCTCACCTGGAATTTGCCATGCTAAAGAAGCAGCGAACTTAACTAATTCAGCAGCCCATAGAATTTCGCCTCTGGCATAAAATATTGGCTTCCCTACTTCTTCAGCTTCAATTTTTGCCAAACTTTCAGAATTCTTTTCAATTAAATCTGCGAATTTATTAAGTAGTTTTGCGCGCTCTGAGGCTGCTAAATTTGACCATTGACCAGAAAGATGTAATTCCTGAGCTTTAGCTACTGCAATATCGACATCCTCTTGTCCACTACGTGGAAACTTAGCTAAAGCAGTACCATCTGCTGGAGAAGTTCTCACGATATATTCAGAAGTTGATGGCGCAGAAGATTGTCCATTAATCCAGTTTTGATACTCACGCATCTTGATACACTCCAAATGTAAACGTTTACATTAAGTACCAATCAAGATAAAAAGTCAATAAAAAAAATAGTTTTAAAAAATATATTAAATTTAAAAAATTCACCTTAAATTATTATTTTTATTAAAATTTAATAGAAATTATTTTTTATTTCGACTAAAGTCTAATTAAAAAATAATTTTTATCTATCCTACTGTTTTTATTTGTGTTCTTATAAAATTTAAAATTTGAAAAAATTTACTCCCCTCTTGCATTGTATATTTTTAATGCTACTTTAAATAAGTGTATTGAATGAAAGTTACTCAAGGATTTATCAAACTAGTATGAATAAGATCTAATATTTATTTTATTCCCTGTTTGATCATAGAGTTCTCAATACAAATCATAAAATGAAAATGGCATAGAGTTTGCACTGATATTTTAAAAACTGATCCTCATTGTTCAGTTTTTTTAGATCACAAAATGTAAACGTTTACATCAAATAACTCTATTTTAGAATAATATTGACCCGAGGGATTAGTTATGGGTTCAAAGACCTCCTCCGTAGAAAGTAAGTCTTTACGCAAAGGCATTATTGCTGCTGCTATCGGAAATTTTATTACTTGGTTTGAATACGCATCTTATGGTTTTCTAGCTGTTATTCTCAGTAATGTCTTTTTTCCTGACACGGACAAAACCACAGCATTACTCGCAACATTTGGCGCTTTTGGAATTTCATTTTTAATGAACCCTTTAGGAGCCTTTGTCTTTGGCCAGCTTGGTGATAAATATGGCCGTAAGAAAATTTTAACTACTGTTATTTTACTGATGTCTGGTTCAACCTTTGCAATTGGCTTATTACCTTCCTATGCAGAGATCGGGCTTATTTCTCCTATTTTGATGATTATTTTGCGGATGCTACAAGGATTTGCCGCCGGTGGCGAACCTGGAGGAGCTGCAACCTACTTAGTAGAATCAGCAAAAGTGGGGAAAAAAGCACATACTGTTTCTTATTGGCACTGCTCTAGTTATCTTGCTAATGCCTCAGCAGCAGCTTTCATTTTGATTCTAACCTCAATTATTTCTACCGAAAATTTACAGGCTTGGGGCTGGAGAATTCCCTTTTTAATAGCAGGTTTATTAGGTATCGTTGCCTATTGGATACGTACAAAAATGGAGGATACAGCTGAATTCAAGGCTTTAGAAGAAGCGAATGATGTTTGCCAAGCTCCAGTTAAAGAAGCATTAAAATATCATTGGAAAGAAATCTTGCAAACTGCTGGATGTATGGCTTTGCAAGGAGCTGTTTTCTACTTCATTTTTGTCTATATACAAGCGTATTTAGTTAATGAATTAAATCTAACATTTCTTCAAGCTTCTATATCAAATGTAATTTGTTTAGTAACGGCATCTATTACTATTTTTACTTTCGCTAAACTTTCTGATCGGGTTGGACGCAAACCTATTCTTTTATTAGGTTCTATTTTGTCTGTTTTACTAATTTATCCAGTTTTTCTTGTATTTAGTACTGGAATTTTCTCTTTAATTGTACTCGGACAGGCTACTTTGGCAATTGGTTTAGCAATATTTATGTCTGCCTCAGGTGCTGCTTTAGTAGAAATTTTCCCAACTCGTGTTCGTTATGCAGGCTTTTCAATTGGATTTAATCTTTCTGTTGCAATATTTGGCGGTAGTGCAGCTTATGTTGCAACCTATCTAATCAAAATTACACAATCACCCATGTCCCCTGCATTAATTGTATTCGTTACATCGTTAATCGGTGTGATCACTGTGCTTACTATGCGGGAAACTGCTGGTACCAAAGTTGATGCACAAAAATTAGCATCTGCAAAATCAATCTCTTAACTCCAACTAAAAAAGGAAATTTACATGTCTATGAAAAATCGTCTTTTAAATGAACGCTTAGCCGCACTGGTCAGTACTCTTCGCCATGGTGAAATGGTTTATATAGCTGATGCAGGTAGTGGTACAACTTCACAAAGTCTTGTTCCATTGAGCGATAAAGTTGAAATTATAGATATTGCTGTGAGTTCAAACGTCCCAACAGTTGAACAGGTTATGAATGTATTGTGGGAGGTTGGAGACTTTGAAGGTGCTTTTGTAACCGAGAATATGAAAACTGCAAATACATTGGCATATGAAAATATTAAAAAATTAACAGGCGAAGATAATTTACACGAATTACGTTATTTACCTGAATTTTATGATTTACGTGATCGTTGCAAAGCATTTATCCAGACTGGCGATTATGGCGTCCATAGCAATGTAATTTTAATCGCAGGCTATCCGAGCCCTGTGATTCCCGTGGAATGGATGGTTAATCCTAATTGGTTAGATGATTTACGTAAGAAACAAAATGGAGAAGCATAATGCCATATTTACAAGGAAAATATGGACAATGTTTTTATCGACACTGGTCCTCCCCTCAGCCTAATGCTATTGCCATCTTGATCCATGGTTATGGTGAGCATACAGGTCATTATCATCGTTTAGCTAATTATTTAGCAATAAATAATATTAACGTATGGGGTATTGATCATGTAGGTCACGGTCTAAGTTATGGCAAAAATGGATTCTTTGAATCTGTTGATGAGCTAAGTAGTAACTTAGAAGAGCTTTATAATGTAATTAAAGAAGCACAACCTAATCTTCCAATTGCAGTGATTGGACATTCTCTAGGCGGTATAACTGGAACAAATTTTTGTTTAAATCATCCAGATAAAATTAAAGCTTTAGTTGCTTTAGGTACGCCTTATGAAGGTCTACCTGAACTAGATCCGAGTCTTGAATTGATTATGTCTAAAGATCAATTCTACTTAGATGAAATCGAAAATGATGCTCTTAAATTTAATACTGATTTAGCCCTTGATAATTTATGGCAACAAATTTCTGCTAAAAAATCCGTATTTTATAAGCAAGTTAAAGAATTTAAGCCTCCTGTTTTACTGATTAACGGTGAATTCGATTGCTTTGCCCCCCCAACAGTTGCTCAAAAATGGGCAGAATTATTTCCGAATGCTAAATATACAATTATCCCCAAGGGATATCACGATATTCCTAATGATAAAAGCCATCGTGAAGTTGCGGAAAAAATTGTTCAATTTATTCGTCATTCAATTTAAAGGGATATATCAGGTTGTAAATACAACCTGATTTTAATAAATATTATTAATGTAGGTAATACTGATGTCAAAAAAAGTATTAATGAAAGGATTCACGATTTGTACAATTGCACTCAGCTTTGATGTATTTGCACAAGACGCCTCTTATACAAACAATCTGACCCATGATTGGGATGGAAAAAGATCTCAATTACAAGAAAATGGTGTGCAAATTATTGGTAATTATATGCACGAACTCGGTTACAACGTTTCTGGAGGATACAATACTGACATGAAGTTAGAATATGCAAATGAAATACTTTTAGGTGCAGACTTTGACCTTCAAAAAATTATAAATATTCCTAATGCACATTTAAAAATTATTTTGACTAATCGAAATGGACAAGATATTACAAATACAAGAATAATTAACCCTGAGGGCGGACAACTTACTTCAGTACAAGAAGTCTGGGGACGAGGTTCAATTACACGTTTAGCAGAATTATCCTACAGACAAACATTTATGGATAATAAACTCAATCTACGGGTAGGCCGTTTTGGTTTTGGGGAGTTTGGAGAATTTAGTTGTGAATTCCAAAACTTATTGTTTTGTGGAAATAGCTCGGGGTCAAATACTGGTTCTTTAATTTACAACTTTCCTGTAAGCCAATGGGCCATTCAAGCAAGGTACAAATTAACAGATAGCTTAACTGCGCAAACAGCTATATTTGAACAAAACCCTACATTACAAGAAAATGATAATGCATTTAAAATCAGTACTTCGGGTTCTAAAGGGATAATTATACCCTTAGAGTTTGTTTACCAGAATAAAGAAGCAGATAGCAAGCTTCGTTTAGGGGGATATTTTTCAACTGCAAATGCTGATGATGTCTATAAAGATATCCAAGGTAATCCGAAAGCTCGTACTCATTTAAGCGCGAAGGAACACGAACAAAGGTATGGTTTCTGGGCAATGTATCAAAGGAATATTGTTAATTTATACTCGGACAATGCGCGTCCATTAGAGCTCTTTTCACAAGTACATTATAATGATAAAGATACAAGTTATATTGGCAACTCAGTTAATATTGGTTTGTTGGGAAAAGGGCTCTTTCAGCAACGTCCACAAGATATTTTTGGCATTGCTATCGGACGAATAGGAGTAAATTCTGACTATAAAAAAAATATTGAACTTCAAAATATAATACATAACTTCTCGGTTCCAGTTCAGAATTATGAAATATCAACTGAGCTTTTTTATGGTGTAAATTTGCAAAATGGAATTGTTATACGCCCCAATATTCAATATATAAAAAACCCAGGGGGCGTTAAAGAAACCGAAGATGCAGTAGTAGCTGGCCTAAAAGTTAGTGTTGCATTATAAAAAGTAAAGATTTATTAAGACCATCTTTCAAGTAAGATGGTCATTAATAAATTATCAAATGCACATAAGAATATTATATCTTAGTGTATGAATGCATAAAATTTATTTATTATCAATAATAAGTAAAATATTAATAATCTTATAAATCTTTTGGATATAAAAAAATAATATTATAAATAAAATAAAGAATAGATAAAATTGCTTTCTTTAATTTTTTGATTGTGCATTTAATACAAATATCAACAAGACTAAATTCCTAAAAGTACTGATTAAGGATGGGAAAAGCACATGTGTTCAGAGTTTTTACATTACATTAAAATAGATTGAGAGGTTCTAAGCCTTCTTGCGTTATTTTTATGCTGCCAAAAAATAGCCATTGATTTTGTAGACACCTATTAGTCAGTGGTGGGCTGCCACCACTCTCCTAGACAAATTTAGTCTATTCTTAAGATCTTTTTAGTAGGAAAATATGCATTCATAGCTAGGTTCATGAACCAAATATTTTATAAGTTATTATTTTAACACTCTAAGTAATTAATTTAATTGCTTATTAAAAATAAATTTGATTGTGAATTAGATTCTAGGTGAACATAAGTTAAGTAAAAGATTTGGAAACCTACCATATATAAGGCTTTGCTACTCTGTATTGTTGCTCTAGCTACATTTGACCTTTACTGTAATCCACCACAAATTGATTAGGTATATGTTCAGCAAAACTTTATTTAATTTAATTCATAACAAATTTAAGAAATTCTCTATTACTTGTTTGGGTCAACCTTAACCCTATTAATCTAATTTAATCTGATAGCAAAATCTGACAACATGAACTTTATACAATGTGTTTATTTATAAAACTTGTTCTTCAGTGCCCTTATTGATATATGGAAAAGGCTTATAAGTTAAATATTTAAACTATTTTCTTAAGAAACATATACATCCTTCTCATCAATTTTACCTTATCTTTACGCTAAATCTTTGATTTCAAGTGATCACACATGACTAAAAGAACAATAAATATTTATGGTGCCAGACAAAATAACCTTAAAAATATTTCATTGAAGATTCCTAAACATAAAATCGTTGTCTTTACTGGAGTCTCTGGTTCAGGTAAATCTTCTTTAGTTTTCGAGACTATTGGCGCAGAAGCTCAAAGACAAATTAATGAAACTCAAGATAGTTTTGTACGTAATCGCTTGCAACATTTTGGTGTTACTGACGTTGATAAAATTGAAAATTTAAATGTACCTGTGATTATTAATCAAAAACCTTTAACGGGCAATATTCGCTCAACTGTTGCAACAATTACAGATATTTATGCCAATCTTCGCTTGTTATTTTCACGTATGGGTGAGCCGTTTGTTGGATACTCCAATGTCTTTTCTTTTAATCACCCAAATGGCATGTGTCCACAATGCGAAGGTATTGGAATCGAGCAAACAATTGATATTTACAAAATATTAGATTTAGATAAATCCTTAAATGAAGAAGGTGCTATAGACTTCCCTACTTATCAACCTACAGCATGGCGTTGGACGCGATATGCAGATTCAGGTTACTTTGATTTAGATAAAAAATTAAAAGATTATAGTGAAAAAGAATGGGACTTATTTTTGTATGCTCCTCAGCACAAGCCTTTAAACCCGACAAGTAAATGGAGAAAAACCGCACTTTATGAAGGACTAATTCCCAGATTTGAGCGTAACTTTTTAAAAGGTGAAGCACAGGAAAGAAATCGTTATAGAAATAAACTTGAGCGAATTATTACAATCAAAGAATGCTCCTTATGTAAGGGACAACGGCTAAATCAAAAATCCTTATCTTGTAAGATTAACGGTAAAAATATTGCGGAATGTACGGCCCTATCCGTATCAAGGCTTTTAGAGTTTCTCGAATCGATAAAAAGTGAAAAATTTGAAACCGTTTTGCACGAAATAAAAAATAAACTCAATAACTTAAATCTCGTTGGACTTAGCTATTTAAACCTTAACCGTGTCAGCAATACATTGTCGGGAGGAGAACCACAACGAATTAAAATGGTTAAACATTTGGGTAATAGTCTGGTTGACCTACTCTATATTTTTGATGAACCAAGTATTGGCCTGCACCCCAAAGATTTAGATAATATTATTAAAATTATTCAAAAAATTAGAGATAAGGGAAATAGTGTTTTATTGGTTGAACATGATCCTGATCTTATTAGAACAGCTGATCATGTCATTGATATGGGGCCTCTTTCTGGTATCAACGGCGGCGAAATTATTTACCAAGGAACTTTTGAAGAATTAAAAAATTCATCAGGTTTAACAGGTGCGTTTTTTAGAAGGCCGAATACCTATAAAAAAGAACCACGTATGGGCAATGAATGGATTTCAATTAAAAATGCTCATTTATTCAATTTAAAAAATATTGATGTCGACATTCCTAAGAACTGTCTAACCGTTATTACAGGAGTCGCTGGTTCAGGAAAAAGCACCTTAATAAGTAAAGTATTACCACAACAATATCCTGAAACAAAAGTTGTTGATCAATCTGCAATTACTGCAAGTATTCGCTCAAATTTATTGACCTATCTTGACCTTCTTGATCCGATTCGTCAGCTATTTGCAAAAACAAATAAAGTAAGTGCCAAGCTCTTTAGTTTTAATAGTGAAGGTGCTTGCCCTCAATGTAAAGGATCTGGTATCGAAAGAATAGAACTTGCATTTTTAGATGATATTGAAATGACATGTGATGTTTGTCATGGTTCTGGATATGCACCTGAAGTTTTAAAATATCTTTATAAAGATAAAAATATTGCTGAAATTTTAAAAATGACGGTTGCAGAAGCAAGCAACTTTTTTGAAGATCGAATTTTACAGCAACAATTTAATTCTTTGATGAGTTTGGGGCTAGACTACATTGCAATCGGCCAACGCTTAAATACATTTTCGGGTGGTGAGCGTCAAAGGTTAAAACTCACAAAACAAATTAATGAAACAGATAATATTTTTGTATTGGATGAACCGAGTACAGGTCTACACCCTTCTGATACTGAAAAACTAATTAGTTTATTAAATAACTTAGTTGAGAAAGGCAACACAATCATTGTGATTGAACACAACTTAGACATCATAAGTCAAGCCGACTGGATTGTTGATATTGGTCCTTTGGCGGGTGACAAAGGTGGTGAATTGGTATTCTCAGGAACTGTTAGCGGTTTGCTTTCAGCAGAAAAATCTTTAACAGGTTATTATTTGAAAAAATATTTAGAGCTGTAAAAAATATAGGCTAGTCTGACTTTTTATATAAATTTAAAACCCCAAAGACTATAATTAGTTAGTAATATTCTCTCATTCAGATCAGTAAAAATGCATCAGAGGAAATTGAGTATTTCCCCTGATACATTGAACTTAAGATGAGATTTTTTTCTTAGAGGAAAATAGCTTTTCTACTGCACCCAGAATGAAGATAAAAAACACGGGAACAAAGAAAATAGCCAGAATGGTTGCTGAAATCATGCCACCAAAAACCCCTGTGCCTAAAGCATGTTGAGTTTCTGAACTTGCACCTGAGGCAATCACCAAAGGAATTACACCACACGTAAATGCAAGTGATGTCATCAGAATTGGCCGTAAGCGAAGTTTGGCTGCGGCAACAGTGGCTTCAATCAAACTCATACCTTCTTCTTTCAGCATTTTCGCAAATTCAACAATCAAAATCGCATTCTTTGCCGATAGACCAATAATGGTAATTAGCCCGATTTTGAAGAACACATCATTCATTAACCCTCTAGACATAATGGCAATGATTGCTCCAAAAATACCGAGTGGCACAACCAGCATCACAGAAAGTGGAATTGCCCAGCTTTCATAGAGTGCAGCCAATACAAGGAAGACAACTAACATGGATAAACCAAGTAAAAAGGCCATTTGTGATTCAGACTGCTTTTCCTGTAAGGAAATACCTGTCCACTCGTAGCCAATACCTTTCGGTAATTTCGCAATCAGCTGTTCCATTTCACGCATTGCTTCACCCGATGACGTATCGAAGTTAGGAATACCAGCAATACTCAAAGATGGTCGTCCGTTATAACGATTATATTGTTGTGGTGCCTTATTCCATTGTGGCGTTACAACTTCTGATAACGAGACTAATTGACCGCTTGAACCCATGACTTTCAGATTCAATATATCTTTCAATTGCATACGTGATTTAGCCTCAACTTGTACAATGACTTGTTGCATACGTCCTTGATTAGGGAAGTCATTGATATACATTGAACCCATTGATGTAGAAATGATGTCTGAAACATCAGAAAACTTAACACCAAGTGCACTAAGCTTTTCACGGTCAATTTTTAAAGAAATATTGTCACCTTGTGGCAACCCTTCATTCCAAACCATATAGAACTTTTTATTCTTGGCTGCCATTGCCATAAGTTCATCTTGAGCAGCCAGTAAAGCAGGCATACCTAAGTTAGCACGGTCTTGTAAACGTAAACTGAAACCTGAAAAAGTACCTAACTCATCAATAGCGGGTGGTAATACGGCCATGGTCTCACCTTCCGTACTATTCGCCATGGAAGTATTAACGTCGCTTGTCATCTTGGATGCAGAGCTAGTCCGCTCTTTGAAGTCTTTAAGTGTCGTAAAAGCCACAGCTACGTTTTGGCCTGCGCCACTGAAACCCCATCCCAAAATGGTAGTATTACTTTTTACATCGGGATTATCTTTCAAATTATTTTCAAATTGATTGACTACATTCCGAGTACGCTCTGCGGTTGCATCTGAAGGTAGTTGGAACGAAGTCATGAACCAACCTTGATCTTCCTCTGGCATAAATGCTGTTGGCCAATATTTCATTCCGGCAAAGGTAATACCGGTAATTACTAAAAAGATCACCATCATTGGAACTGTATGTTTGATGATTTTAAGCAGCATCAATTCATACTTTTTAGTGACTTTATCGAAACTACGGTCAAACCATGCAAAGAAGCCCTTCTTCTGATGATGCCCATCGATTGGTTTTAAAATCGTGGCACAAAGTGCCGGTGTTAAAATAAGTGCCAATAGCGCTGAAAATAAAATAGATACCGACATGGTCAAGGTAAATTGTTTATAGATTACCCCTACAGAACCACTCGCAAATGCCATAGGTAAAAATACTGCAGCCAAGACCAGCGTAATACCAATAATCGGGCTGGTAATCTCTTTCATTGCTTTAGAGGTTGCATCTTTAGGATTTAATCCTTCTGTCGCCATAATCCTTTCGACGTTTTCAACCACGACAATGGCATCGTCGACAATAATCCCGATGGCAAGTACCATACCGAACATGGTGAGTACGTTAATTGAAAAGCCGGCAAGCAACATCACGGTAAAAGTACCGAGTAAGGCAATAGGCGCCACAATCGCTGGAATAAGCGTATAGCGGACATTATGTAAAAATAGATACATCACAATGAAAACCAGAACCATGGCTTCAAGTAATGTATGAATTACCTTTTCAATTGAAATTTTGACAAACGGCGCGGTGTCGTAAGGAATACTAAATTCCATGCCTTCCGGTAAATTTAGCTTCAATTCTTCAATTTTTGCTCGAACACCTTCGGCAGTTTTCACGGCGTTAGCTCCCGGGCTTAATTGAATTGCAGCCGCGGTAGCAGGCTTACCATTTTCCAAAATGGCAAAGTTATATGCTTGTGAACCTATTTCTACATTGGCAACATCAGATAATTTAATTACGCTACCGTTAGTTTTACTTTTTAAGCTGATATTTTTAAATTGCTCAAGACTAGACAATTGCCCTTGAGCAGACAATGGAATAGTAATGAGCTGGCCTTTTTCAGCTGGTAAATCACCAAGTCGGACGGGTGCAATTTCGACATTATTTTCACGAATGGCATTATTCACATCACTAATCGATAAACCGTAAGAAACAAGCTTATTCGGGTCGACCCAAACACGCATAGCTTTCTCGGCACCGAAAGATTGAACCTTCCCTACACCTTCGACACGTTTTAGCTCTTCTACAACATTTCGAACCAAATAATCACTCAAATCAACTTCGGAATATTGATTATTTGGAGAGTTAATCCCGACCAGCATTAAAAATCCGGACGATGAAGCTTCAACCTGTAAGCCTTGCTGACGTACGACTTGCGGCAAGCGAGCTTCTACAGCCTTGATTTTATTTTGAACGTCGACCTGAGCCATTTCCACATCTGTGCCCGGTTTAAACGTAGCGGTAATCTCTGCTGTACCGGAGGTATCTGTTGTCGCACTATAGTAGAGTAGATTTTTTACACCCGATAATTCGCGCTCAATTAAGGTTACAACGCTATCGTTAATGGTTTTAGCTGTAGCACCAGGATAAACCGCACTAATATTCACCTGTGGCGGGGCCACACTTGGAAAACGTGCAATTGGCAGTTTAGGAATACTCAGCAATCCAAATATAATAATAAAGATCGCGATAACCCAAGCAAAAACGGGACGACGAATAAAAAATTGTGACATCATGGTTGCGCCCCCTCAGTTATAGAAGTTTTGGTTTCTACACTTGAAGCATGATTTGCCACGGCTGGTGCTTTCCATGCTGCCAATGCCAATTTTTGATTTGGCTTAATACGTTCAATACCTTCAACAACGACTTTGTCACCGACTTTCAAGCCTTTGTTAGCGATATAGAACTGCTCATATTGCTGTCCAATTTCGATAGGACGAATTTCCGCTGTACCTTGGGCATTGATGACATATACCTGAGGCTCGCCACTGATATTACGTTGGATCGCTTGCGCCGGAACCAATAGCGCTTGAGGAATAGAAGCACGATCAATATTGACACGCACATACATGCCCGGAAGTAATTTTCGTTCAGTGTTATTAACTTCAATACGGAATGTGACATCGCCCGTTTCCGGGTCAACATTAATATCTTCAAACAACATTTTTGCTGTGACGTTATAAGGTTGCCCGTAGCTATTGGTAATACGAACGGTTTTGTCACTATTTGCTGATAGTTCACCGCTTTGTAGCGCAGCTTGTAGGCGTTCATACTCACTAACTGATTGCTTAACATCAACATAGACTTTATCAATCTGTTGAATAGTTGCCATCGTATTGGTATCGCCCTGACCGACCAATGCACCTTCAGTGACAAAAGATTGCCCAATACGCCCAGAAATAGGCGCTCGAACTGTTGCATATTGCAGATTCAAGTTTTGTCTGGCCAGCAATGCTTTCATTTGAGCGACATCGGCTAGAGCCTGACGATACTGAGCTTGAGCATTACTTACTTCTTGCTTACTAATTGCATTACTTGGTAAAAGCTGCTCATAACGTTCTAACTGAACTTTGAGTCTTGCCACCTCAGCTTCAGCCTTATTTAGGGAAGCCCGATTACTATTTACATCTGCCTCAAAAGTTTCTGAATTAATTTTATATAAAGCTTGCCCTGCTCTAACTTCACTACCCTGTTTAAATAAAACCTTTTCAATGATACCTCCGACTTGCGGACGGATTTCCGCCGTACGGAACGCATGTACACGTGCAGGAAGATTTTCACTAAAATTTACCGATTGCGGTTGAATGCTTAATACACTGACTTTAGCCGGTGGTGGCTCAGCTTGAGCGACTTCTTTTGAATCACACCCCTGTAATATCAGCCCAATAGATAAAAATAAAGGAAGTAAAAGATGCTTTTGCATACTGTCCAAACCTAGTGAGTTTTTGATGTTCGTATTATTTTTGATGAGTGTGTAGGGATAATCACTAAAGTGTGGAGTAAGTGTGGAGAAATACGGATAATTTAGCGTATGATGAGTTGAAGCACTTTCTATAGCCAGATTTTCTATGTTTGATCATTCTTTTTCTTTTGATTGCCAAGATAAAGTTATTCTTGTGGTAGAAGATGACTACGATATTGGCGACATTATTGAAAATTATTTAAAACGTGAAGGCATGAGTGTTATTCGGGCCATGAATGGAAAGCAAGCGATTGAATTGCACGCTAGCCAACCCATCGATTTAATCTTACTTGATATTAAATTACCCGAATTAAACGGCTGGGAAGTATTAAATAAAATACGCCAAAAAGCTCAGACTCCCGTGATCATGCTGACGGCGCTAGATCAAGATATTGATAAAGTTATGGCATTACGCATAGGTGCAGATGACTTTGTGGTGAAGCCTTTTAACCCAAATGAAGTCATCGCTAGAGTTCAGGCAGTCTTAAGAAGAACTCAGTTTGCAAACAAAGCAACTAATAAGAATAAAATCTATAAAAATATTGAAATTGATACCGACACTCATAGCGTTTATATACACTCTGAGAATAAGAAAATCTTGCTTAATCTGACGCTAACTGAATATAAAATTATTTCATTCATGATTGACCAACCTCATAAAGTTTTTACGCGCGGAGAACTTATGAATCACTGCATGAATGATAGCGATGCACTAGAGCGAACCGTAGATAGCCATGTAAGTAAGCTGAGAAAAAAACTAGAAGAACAAGGCATATTTCAAATGTTAATTAATGTGCGTGGCGTGGGATATAGGCTAGATAATCCCCTAGCTATAAAAGATGACGCCTAAATAATATTAAAAAATAGCTAGGGAATATTTTATGAAAAGTAAGTTAGGAATTAGTAAGCAACTTTTTATTGCCTTAACTATTGTGAATTTAAGCGTTACGCTATTTTCTGTAGTACTGGGTTATGTGATTTATAACTATGCGATTGAAAAAGGCTGGATTAGTTTAAGCTCATTTCAACAAGAAGATTGGACCAGTTTTCATTTTGTAGACTGGATCTGGTTAGCTACTGTTATCTTTTGCGGCTGTATTATTTCATTAGTGATTGGCATGCGCCTCGCAAAGCGTTTTATTGTGCCAATTAACTTCTTAGCCGAAGCAGCAAAAAAAATTAGTCACGGCGACCTCTCTGCTAGAGCTTACGATAATAGAATTCACTCCGCCGAAATGTCGGAGCTTTTATATAATTTTAATGATATGGCTCAAAAGCTAGAGGTTTCCGTCAAAAATGCGCAGGTTTGGAATGCAGCCATCGCACATGAGTTAAGAACGCCTATAACGATATTACAAGGTCGTTTACAGGGAATTATTGATGGCGTTTTTAAACCTGATGAAGTTCTATTTAAAAGTCTTTTAAATCAAGTTGAAAGTTTATCTCACTTAGTCGAAGACTTACGGACTTTAAGCTTAGTAGAGAACCAGCAACTCCGGTTAAATTATGAATTGTTTGACTTTAAGGCGGTAGTTGAAAAAGTTCTTAAAGCATTTGAAGATCGTTTGGATCAAGCTAAGCTAGTACCAGAACTTGACCTAACGTCCACTCCTGTATATTGCGACCGCCGTCGTATTGAGCAAGTTTTAATTGCTTTAATTGATAATGCTATACGCTATTCACATGCAGGCAAACTTAAAATTTCCTCGGAAGTGGTATCACAAAACTGGATATTAAAAATTGAGGATGAAGGCCCCGGCATTGCAACCGAGTTCCAGGGCGATTTATTTAAGCCTTTCTTTAGATTAGAAGAATCAAGGAATAAAGAATTTGGCGGCACAGGTTTAGGTCTTGCTGTTGTACATGCAATTGTTGTGGCACTGAAAGGTACTATTCAATATAGCAATCAAGGCTCGAAAAGTGTTTTCACCATAAAAATTTCTATGAATAACTAAATAACCTCCTGACCCTAAGTTCTCTTTTGACTTTTTACCTTAAAATTTTTATTGAAATGCCATATCTAACCTTACCAAGATTTATAAAATAATTTTTATAATTTAAATAATGGATAACTAGATATGGATCGTTTTAAAGCTATTTTACTTATTACAAGTACATGTTTAACAACAACTCTTTATGCCAAACAACAAGTCGTCTGTGTGTTTGACCCCATTGGTAAATCGGGAGACGCTTTCGCTTTAGCCAAAGATTATGCACTTGAAGCAAAAAATTGGGGAGCTGATCTATCTTTAAAAGCATATGTTGATGAACGCGTGGCAGCTGAAGATTTGAAAGTTGGAAAATGTGATGGCGCTATTATTAGCGGTTTACGTGGCCGTCAGTTTAATAAATATACAGGATCTTTAGATGCGGTTGGCGCATTAACAAATATGAAAACGGCGATTAATGCCTATAAGCTGTTGTCCTCACCCATGGCCGCAAAAAACATGGTGGTAGGTCCTTATGAAATTGCAGGATTAGGCACAATTGGTCCTGCATATTTATTTGTAAATGATAGAAGTATAAATACTCTCGCGAAGGCTGCCGGTAAAAAAATTGGGGTATTTAAATACGATGAAGCCCAACCAAAGCTTGTTCAACATGTCGGTGGTCAGGCTGTATCGGTAGACGTTACCAATGCTGGTGCAAAATTTAATAACCATGAAATTGATATTGTGCCCGCTCCTATTGTGGCGTTTAAACCTTTTGAACTCTACAAAGGTTTAGGTGAGAAAGGAGCAATTGTTCGTTTTCCTCTGACTCAAATTTCAGCAAATTTTATTATACGTAAAGACCAATTCCCTGCGGGTTTTGGGCAAAAGTCTCGAACTTGGGTAGCCAGCCAACTCAATAGAACGTTTGGTATTATTGCCAAATATGAAAGTGATATTCCTTCAAAATATTGGATGGATATTCCGAAAAATGAACAATTAAACTATATGAAAATGATGCGCGAAGCACGTATACAGCTAACCAAAGCAGGTATTTATGACCCTAAAATGATGAACTTTTTGAAAAAAGTAAGATGTAAAGAAAACCCAAGTAATTTTGAATGTGCATTAAACGATGAATGAACACTCAAAACATCTGCATATCTTTTTTAAAGCATTTGTATAGACTTAAAAGGTAGAACCTATAGTATAAGTTCTACCTTAATTCATTCATTTCTTCTCTAGCTTGTTGTGGTGTTTTACCCGACCACTCTTTATAAGCCCGTGTAAATGGGCTGTGTTCGGCATAACCTAACAGTAAGGCTATTTCTACAATTTGTAGCCTTAGATCTTTTAAATACGATTTTGCCAATTCGTAACGGACAGTATTTAATTCTTTCCGAAAATTCGTACCTGCCTCGGTTAAACGGCGTTGTAAGGTTCTACGTGAGTAATTTAATCGCTCTGCAAGCTGTTCAATAGTGGGTTCGCCTTGATGAAGTAAGTAAGCAATCTGTTTACGGACTTGATCTGTAATTTCATCAATATGTGGCAGGCTTGCCAGTAACTTGTCAGCATGTTTTTCTAGTATGGCAACTAAGGCCGCGTCGGAGTTTTTAAGCGGTAGACTTAAGATTTCCTTATCAAAACGCATCAGTGCCACAGGCTGTTCAAAAAGCACAGGACAACCAAAATACTCCTCATAAGGCTGAACATTTTCAGGCCGTTCATGAATAAAATGTATTTCTTTAAGCCTTTCTTTTCCTCTAATGAGGCTACGGCAAAACTGAACTATAACGGTACGGCCAGTTTCGTCCGATAAAGGGCCGACTTGCTCACCTTTTGTATCCCATGAAAGCTCTACATATTCAGTATAAATACGAACAGTGGCAGGATAAACATCATAGACAAGCCGCTGATATCGCTCAAACCTTTCTAAAACCGCCCCCAGATTTTCACAGGCAAGAAAGACTGACCCTAAAACACCTAGATGCTGAGCTGTAATGGTTTGACCCACATGTAAACCAATGAAAGGGTCATTTAAATAATCTTTGGCAATAATGAGAAGACTTTCCCAATGATCGATATCTACGCCTTCTAAATGATTTGAAGCTGCTTTAGGCCATGGTTCACCCAGCACCTTTTCTGGGTCATGTCCTAGTTTTTCCAGATATTCAAATAATAACTGAACATAGATTTCAGAAATCCTTCTTCTATACAACGGCTTATTCAATCCATTCATTTCGTATAGTTCTAATTTGGCGCCAATTATCAATTAGTGTACTTAAAGCTTTCAAGCAAAAGCAAATAACTAAAAATACCTGCTCAATCCAAATTTTGGCGCAAAGTGTCAAGCAATATGGCAGCTTTCATCAAGCCCTATCTCATTATTTTTCAGAAAATTGTGTTATAGCCAATATTGAGAAAAATACGATGGGTAAAAGTCTAAATAATGTGCCCCAAGCGCCACTTGATGTTCAGTTTAATTCAAATGGCATGAAATGTAGCGCCTATTTATATCGTCCAGCGACCGAGGCCACTACACCAATTATTGTGATGGCACACGGTCTGGGTGGTACTCGAAGAATGCGTTTAACTGCTTTTGCAGAGCGCTTTGTGGCAGAGGGTTATGCTTGTTTAGTGTTTGATTATCGCTATTTTGGTGATAGCGAAGGACAACCTCGACAATTACTAGATATAAAAAGTCAGCTTGAAGACTGGAAAGCCGCCATTGCCTATGCCCGTAGCCTAGAAAAAATTGACCCAAACCGCGTAGTTATATGGGGGACTTCTTTTGGTGGAGGCCATGTGCTGGCAACAGCTGCTGATGATAACCGACTTGCTGCTGTTATATCACAATGCCCCTTCACTGATGGTTTCTCATCTAGCATGGCAATGAATCCAATAACGACTCTCAAGCTCACGGCACTCGCTTTAAAAGACAAGATTGGATCAATACTCGGCGCCAAGCCAGTCATGGTACCTCTTGCAGCACCATTAGGACATACAGCATTAATGAATGCACCTGATGCTTATTCAGGCTATCTCGCACTCATGCCTTCAGATTCAAATATTCCAAACTATGTCGCTGCACGTTTTGTACTCGACATCATACGCTATTACCCGGGCCGTAAGACATCACGTATTCAAGCGCCCGTGTTGTTTTGTGTCTGTGATACCGACTCTGTTGCCCCCTCAAAAACAACATTGCGTCATGCGAGCCATACACCCAATCATGAAATTAAGCACTACGCCGATGGTCATTTTGAAATTTACGTTGGAGAAGCTTTTGAGCGTGTTGTTCGTGATCAGATCGACTTTCTTAAACGCATCGTTCCAGTCAAGTAACAGTAAATTTAAAATATTTGGAAAAAGACCATGAAATATGACCTGAACAAAAAAGTTGTTTTAATTACAGGAGCCGCTGGAGGAATTGGTGCAGCAACAGCCCGTGAATTTTATGCATTAGGTGCAAACTTGGTACTCACCGATATGCAACAGGAAGCTGTAGATAAGCTTGCATCTGAATTTGAGGCGTCTCGTGTTTTACCATTAGCGCTAGACGTTACTGATGCAGTAGCCACAAAAGATGTAGTCCAGAAAACAATAAAACACTTTGGACACCTTGATATAGCTTTCGCCAATGCAGGTATCTCATGGCGTGATGGTGCTTCGACAATTGCTAGCTGTGATGAAGCTGAGTTCGATAAGATTGTTGAAGTTGATTTACTGGGTGTCTGGCGCACAGTCCGTGCTGCCTTACCAGAGGTGACCCGTAACAAAGGACAAATCCTCATAACCTCTTCTGTTTATTGCTTCGTCAATGGAATGGCAAACGCTCCATATGCCGCTTCAAAAGCGGCAGTAGAAATGCTCGGACGCTGTCTCCGTACAGAGATTGCATATACTGGCGCAACCGCTAGTGTTGTCTATCCGGGCTGGACAGCAACACCAATCGCTAAGGTCGCCTTTGGGGGTAACGCAACTGTAACGAAGATGATTGAAGCAGCATTTCCGGCATGGTTACGCAAACCTATTTCTCCGGAATATATGGCGCAAGCAATTGTAAAAGGTGTACAGCGCCGTCAGCCACGCATTTTTGCTCCAGTGCGCTGGGTTCCGTTCTCGATATTACGCGGACTGTTTAATGCAGGTAGTGATGCAATAGTTGTACGCCATAAGAAATTGCAGAGATTACTTCAACAACTTGAAAATGAATCTAAACCTGTCCAGAAATAATCCATTTCCTTAAAACTCATTTATAAAAATGTCTGGAAATCTGATATGTCTAAGTACAAATTAAAAGATAAAGTTGTGGTCATCACGGGCTCAACAGGTGGACTAGGACTTGCGATTGCTCAAGCATTACAAGCCAAAGGCGCAAAACTCGCATTATTAGACTTAGACCTTAACAAAGTTGAAAGTCAGGCAAAACAGCTAGGTGGGCAAAGCATTGCCGCAGGTTGGGTAGCCGATGTACGCTCTTTGGAAAGCCTAGAAACGGCTATGGCAAATGCAGCTCAACACTTCGGTAAAATTGATGTGGTGATTGCAAATGCTGGCATAGCTACAACCGAAGCACTAGAACATATGGCACCAGAAACTTTTGAAAGAACGATTGATATTAACCTTACTGGAGTATTTCGTACTTTTCGCGCAGCTATACCGTATGTAAAACAAACTCAGGGATACTTACTGGCTGTATCTTCAATGGCAGCTTTCGTCCACTCCCCATTAAACACTCACTATACTTCGAGTAAAGCAGGCGTCTGGGCTTTATGTGATAGCCTTCGTCTAGAATTAAAATATTTAAATGTAGGCGTTGGCAGCCTTCATCCAACTTTCTTTAAAACACCATTAATGGACAATATTCAAAATGACCCAGCAGGTAAAGCTGTGTGGAAAGGTAACTCGGGTATTTGGAAATATATAACTATTGATGAAGTTGTCTCGGGTGTAGTTGAAAGCATAGAACGGCGTAAAGATATGACCGTTATACCTAAAATCAATACTCCGATTGCTAAAGCACCAGCATTGTTTAGAAATGTGATTGAGTTTCTAGGTTTCAACCGTAAACAGCTTAAACAGACCATGCTATTGGCAGAGAAAAGTCACAATTAATTTTAAGTATTTTCGGACACGGATGTTGTTGGGATATCCGTGTTTATTTAATTAAGTAATTTATATATTGATTTCCAATTTCAATAGTTAGAGAATCACTCGCAATCATAAATAACTACAATAGAGTTTTATATGCTTTCTAAGCAGAAAAAGAATATAGCCCTTTCCTACATTCTTCCTTTAATTTCAGTTATTGGCTTCTATGCCTTTTTTCGTGTATCTATTCTTCCTTATATTTATACCAAGCAAGCACAGCATCAACTTTTAAAAACAAACAATCAAACAACTGAGATTTATTGGAAAGAACCAGATCTCCTTGCCAATAAAAAGTATCCAGCAATTATCTTTTTACACGGCATTCAGAAGGATAAACAGGGTGCTAAAGCCTTTGTACGCTCAGGCTTGTTAAATGAATATAGTAAAAAGAACTTTTTTAGTTTAGCTGTATCTATGAGTGGATATGGTGAGTCATCTGGAAAATCAGATTTTTGTGGTAAAGCCTCACAAAATAATCTTATACAAGCTATTAATTTTGCTCGATCGCAACCTCATGTTGATCCAAACAAAGTTGCAGTCGTTGGAATTAGTTGTGGTGCATCTATAGCGAATGTTGTAGCTAACTCTGGAAAAATAAATGCTTTAATTCTGGTATCTGGGTTTTATGATTTTAAAGGTATGTATGCCGAATGGAATTCTAACACTAGAATCCTACCGTCAAACGTAATGAATGAAATAAATGAATATATTGCTACTGAAAAGAATATAGAAACGGCATCTGCTGCTAGATCATCATTACCAATTTCGTCTCAATATCCACCTACTCTTATATTGGTTGGCGGCAAAGACCCAATTATTGACCCAAAGCAAAGTATACAACTACATCAGTTACTTGATAGTAAAGGTATTCCAAATACCTTAGAACTTATACAAGATGCCAAACATCCAGTGCTTGCGAATGTGTGGAAAACTAAAAGTGATTCATTTTTAGAAAATACTTTGAATATAAAATTAAGTGAGAAATGAAATTTATTTTAAAGAAATATTACTAATAAAATAGAAAAGGCCAGCACTAGATTGTGTGGCCTTTTCTAAATGAACTAAATTAAATAGCTTCAGGTAGTAATGGGAATACTCGCTCACCACTGCTCCATCTTTTCTCAGCTGAACTATCTGTTAAAGCAATAAGTAAAGATTGACCTAATTCATGTGTATCAGCCCTCATCTTTCTCTGAGCAACTGAATACATGAATGATCTAAACAATAATTGGCCTTTTAAAAAAATCTCTGAAGATTCAGGGACTGATCCAAAAGGTTCTTTACAAATTTCTGCATCCAATGAATTATATTTACGACAAGTTGCTGGCCTAAAATTATAAATTGAACATTTACCATTATCTAAAAAAATACAAGGTAAAAAGTGCTGGTCAGCTTTTAAATTTTTAGCTTTATCAGAGTAATCCGTTAATTTGGAAATCAAAATATCCAATTCAGAAGATTTCATTTTACTTTTTAATTGTTTAGCAATATAAAAAATTTCTGGAGCAAAGGACTCAACTCTTAAATTACAACAATGGCTACAACCATTTTCGCATCCAAAACGAACTCCCTTTTTCTTGACTGAACTAATTAAAGTATCAGTCATTTTATGTACATCTGAACTTAAATTAATGACGAAAATTGGATTTCTGTTTTCTCTAAGTTTTTTCTTAAAATGCTTAGTAACAGATTCTTCATATTTTTTTAAGTCATTTTTTTCATATTCATTTAACATTTTAAAACTCAATTATTAAATCAAGATATATATAGGTATCATGAATATTTATTTCAAGAGTGTTTGAAATTATTTTTATATATTACACAATTCCATATTATATAAAATATTTTGAAACATGTTACCCTTGAAGTTATTAAATTAAATATAGAAAAGGAGCTTTCACTCCTTTTTACTTATGCCGCCTTTATTTCTGAAGCTATGCTGTTCTCAAAACATTTAATGGCTAATCGAGCCATAGAAGTGTATTCTTGGTTATTTGAAACTTCATTCTGAATTAAATTTCGATAAATAGCTTGTCTATCCTTATAGGTAGACCTGAATTATTTAACTCTTTTATTATAAATTTTTTATAATACCACTCAGACAAGCATTTTATAATAAATAGCTGTGCCGTCATAGTTCCCATTTGAACTTAATGCGAAATCTGGAATTACTCCCACACGGAAAAATCCAATTTTACTATATAAAAGTTCGGACACATCGCCTTCACGTGTATCTAAAACAAGTAATCGCAAGCCCTTTTCTCGTGCAAAATTTTCTAATTCATTCATTAGTAATGTTGCTATTCCTTGTTTTCTTGCTGTTGTTAGAACCATGAGTTTTTCAACTTCGGCTCTATGAACTCCGTTCTTTTTACTCACTAAGGACAATTGGACACTGCCTACAATTTTTCCTTGTTGAATGGCAATCCATAGACGGCTATTACCTTGTGTTAATTTATGGTTGACCTCACGCCAATAATTTAAGATTTCGTTCTTTTCTATAGGAGCTAAGAAACCTATTGAAGCTCCGTTATTTACGGAATCTTCTAACAGTAGAGATAAGCCTTCTTTATAATCGCCAATTTCTTTTATTTCTAAAATTTCAATATTTTTCATATTTCTTCTCAAAGTTATAAGGATGAATTGCAGATGCAACTTTTATCCTAAGAATCTTACCTTATGAAGAATAAGTTAATAAAAACCTCTCAATATCACTAATCATTCTTTCTACATCTTCTATTGTAAATTCATCATACTTACCATGAGCAGCATTATTCCTTATATCAGCTAAAGCTGTAATTCGTTTTTGTTCAAGGGTGTTGTAAACGCCAGCTTTTGCTAAATCATCATTTAAGCGGGTGAGCCTTTTCTTTTCCAAATCAATATTATTATTTAGACACAGTTCTTTTATTGCAGTTTCTAAAACTACACCTGCAATTACAGCGGCAGCATTTTTATATCCATTTTCAAGAAGTGATTTAGCCTGCTCAAGCTCACTATCAAAAACTTCTGCTTGAACAATCTGCTTGAAAGTTATTAAAAAACCATTTTTGAAATCATCATAAGTTGCTTTTATTACAGGTAACAAACGGTTTAAAACAACCGCATTTGTATCATAAAACTGGTATCTTTCAGCATTTAAAAAAGCTTCAAAATGAATTGAATTATTTCCACAAATCAATTTTAAAAGATGCTTAATTTTGATTTTCCATTCTACATATTGTGCGTCTCCATCTTTTCCCAAACTTTCATGTTCAATATTGTTATTACTTGCTGGAACTATATGCGTTAAGGAATGTAATTCAATACCATCATTTAAAAGTTGCTCTAAACGCTTTAATATTTTTGAATCCATAATTTCTCTACACTGATTTTTTTAGAATTTTTCATTAAAAAATAAATTTCTCTTACGACGACATCTTTCGTAATGAGGAAGCTATTTCGTTTAACGATTTTCTTACTTCTCTTTCAAAAGTTGATTCACTAATATCAACACCACTAAATGCATTTATATCTACTGTTACCACATTCTTAATTTTTCTTTTATAAGGATATAAGGCAATCTTACTATGGAATGTAATAGAAATCTTTAAAGGATGGTCTGGTAAGGATTTCTTTAATGTAGGGTATGTGCCTAAGCAATAAATTAACTTTTCATCAGGAAAAAGTATGGGAGTTCCGACTTGAAATGCACCTATCTCAATATCTGATGCATTTTTTAAAATAAAATCTGTACCTGAAAATTTTATATCTTGAGCGATCCCCTTACCAATATTATGAATAACTAATAAAATAATACCCTGTCTGCTCATATCAACTTTAGCATATACAACCACATCTCCTTTAGAATTATTAAAATAAACGATATAGGCAATAACAAAAGTCAATAACCCTATGATAAATGTAGCAATTGTCAATATTTGATTCATTTTTCCTCTTGTTTTTTAATTGTCATTTTAAAATCGTATCGCTTCATTTTATATCAAAAAATCAAAAATCCGCTCTACAACTTAAATCTTAATTACCGATATTCCCCCTCAAAAACACCTCAACCATTCTTTCATCAACCTCATCCGAGCTTAACCGCTGAATAATGGCGCCTTCGATCATATATAAAAATAATTTGGCATCGGTAAAAGAAGCATCGGGTTTAAGTACTCTAAGCTGACTATAGATTTCATTGATGAGCCATGTTCTATATCTTATGGCGGTTGTATATGCGTTTGGGTAGGTATTTTTGATTTCAAAAATGGCTTTAAATAATAGGTAATACAGCCCGTCTACATCGGTATGTAGAACATAGAGTTTCTTGAGTTTATCGATTGTGCTTGTGTCATGGTCGTATTCGACCATAGCAACCACTTTTTCTTGGAGTCGTTCTTTTTGCACCATTAGGCAGATTTCAATTAACCGTTCTTTAGAGTGAAAGTAGTTATAAAAAGTTGCTTTGGTAATTTCGGATTCTTTTACAAGTCTGTCGACGCCCACAATATGAAAACCGCGGCGGTGAAATAACTCAATTGATGTATTTACAACTTTTAATGCACGTGTTGGGAGAACTAAATTTGGCATATTTTTACCGTTATAAATTAAATTTTTGTTGTATATAAATGAGATATAAAAACTGCTGGCTTTTTTGGGAGAAAAAAGGCATAGCAAAGCCCTAAAGACTGTGCCCAGCACATCTCAAGTTTTAATTGTCTAAGTTTTAAGTAATAACGAGCTAAAGCCTGAAAAAGTCTTACGGCGATCAAGCTGCGTTAAATGTTTTAAGCTGTGTTGTTATAGCTTTTGGCAATGGGTGCCAAGAAATGATGGATGCGCAAAGCCAACTCCTTATTTATGGAGTTCTGCCAGTCCATAAGATTTATGGTGGCAGAACGAAAGAGGGTTAGCAGACTGGTACGACAACCAGCACACCCGAAGGTGTCCCTCTCCCGTCCTGAACTGCACCCCATAAGTTAGACTTTTTAAACTTATGAGGTGTGCCCTATGCCAATTCCGAAGCATTCAAAAGA
>NZ_JAHIBY010000022.1:0-26831 GCF_024151445.1 Acinetobacter sp. UC24323
AACCACCTGATCCCTTCCCGAACTCAGAAGTGAAACCTCTTAGCGCTGATGGTAGTGTGGGATTACCCATGTGAGAGTAAGTCATCGCCAGCTCATTATTCTAAACACCCCAATCTCAAAAGAGGTTGGGGTATTTTTTTATATGAGAAATCAATCAATTTTTATAGCTGGAATTTGTATCCTCAATCCTTTAAACTTTAAAATTGATTCAAATTATAAAGAAATAAAGCTAATCTAAAGTTATTTACCTCATCAGAAATTTAATATGCAATGGATCGTAGTTAAAACTTTCTCGTTTCCTTATGAGGCACAAATTGCAAAAACTCAATTAGAAGCATTTGGAATTCCTGCTTATATTGAAAATGAGCATACAATTAATATGGATTGGTTTTATTCTAATGCTTTAGGTGGAGTTCGTTTATTAGTTCCAGAAAACTATGTTGATGAAGCGAAGTTATTTCTTGAAAAAGACTTTAGTGATGAGCTTGAACAAAAGTTCGGGGAGAATAAAGAATATTGTCCTGAGTGTGGAAGTTTGGATATAGAGGTTAATACTAAAGGAAAAAAATCTGCCTTTTTAGTGTTTATGTTTTTCGGCCTACCTTTATTTTCTTTTAAAAATGGGAGTAAATGTAAGCGTTGTGGACACTTTTGGAATTAAATATATAGTAAAGGATTATTTATTATCTTAATTATGGACCCTCATGTAGAGAGATTGGATTGAGTTCTATCTCTGCAATTAATGTTTGAGGCAGAGAAGCCCTCGATATTAAACAAAGAAAATAAATTATTTTGATGGGCGTTCTGTTTAATAACTATAAGGTGTATTCAATGATGACTAAAAAACAATTGACTTCAAAACAAATAGATATGTTGCTTGAATTATTAAAAAATAGATTTGAAAAGAATATACATCGACATAAAGAAATTGATTGGACGAATGTGCGAGCTAAACTTATTGAGTCTCCAGATAAACTATGGACATTGCAAGAAATGGAGAATACTGGGGGAGAGCCAGACGTTGTAGCGTATAACAAGCAAAAAGATGAATATTTATTCGTCGATTGTTCTGCTGAAACCCCTCAAGGTCGTAGAAGCCTTTGCTATGACCGAGAAGCCTTAGAGTCTAGAAAAGACCATCCTCCTAAAAATAGCGCAATAGACTTAGTCCAAGAAATAGGGGCTGAACTCCTAACAGAAGAGCAATATCACCAATTACAACAGCTCGGGGAGTTTGATCTAAAAACATCAAGCTGGCTTGCTACTCCAGAGGAAATTCGAAAATTAGGAGGAGCTCTTTTTGCGGACCGTCGCTATGGTCGAGTCTTCATCTATCACAATGGAGCCCAGTCATATTATGCAGCTCGTGGTTTTCGCTGCTGTTTAAGGGTATAGGTCTTGCGAATCAACTCGATCGTCTGGATTTGATATTTTATGCCAAGAAAATGGAGATTCTTGCAACTTTTGACTGATGGTAAACATGACAAGATATGTTCTGGAATTAAATAAAAACATCAGGACATTTCTAAAAATGCAGCTCAATCCAATTTACTATAATGAACAACATATAGCTTTTGCCGATAATGTTCGTAGATTTGTACAAAAAGAAATGACACCTTTCGTTAATGAATGGGATGAGGCTGAGACATTCCCAAGAGAACTTTATAAAAAGGCTGCCGAAATTGGATTATTGGGTCTAGGTTTTTCAGAAGAATATGGTGGTATTCCAGATGCAGATCCATTCTATTCATTACTGGCTGGTATCGAAATGGCAAAGGCGGGTTCAGGTGGGGTGCATATCTCGCTCATGGTCCATACCATTGGCGCCCCTCCCATTCAGCACTTTGGGAGTGAGGAGTTAAAGGCTAGAGTTCTGCCAGGTATTATTTCCGGTGAGAAAATTTCGGCTTTAGCGATTACAGAACCTGGTGGTGGTTCAGATGTTGCTGCGTTACAGACTAAAGCTGTCAGAGATGGGGATTATTATATTGTTTCGGGCGAGAAAACATTTATTACATCGGGAATTCGTGCAGACTATTATACAGTTGCAGTGCGTACTGATCCGACAAAAACGGGTGCAGAAGGCATTTCAATGTTACTCATTGATGCCCATAGTGAAGGTATTACTAAAACGCCTTTGAAGAAAATGGGATGGTGGGCATCAGATACGGCACATTTGCATTTTGATCAAGTACGAGTACCTGCATCAAATCTACTTGGCAAAGAAAATGCCGGTTTTAAAGTTATTATGAATAACTTTAATATGGAGCGGTTTTTCTTGGGAGTAGTCGCTTATGGGTATGCATTAGTCTGTTATGAAGAAGCTTTAGAGTGGGCACAGCAACGTAAAACTTTTGGTAAGCGATTAATTGATCATCAAGTAGTACGCCATAAATTGGTAGATATGGCAACCCAACTGACCTCAACGAGGGCATTACTTGAAGAAACAGCATGGAAAATGACTCAGCCGAAGTTACAAGGACCTGAGTTGGTGGCGCAAATTTCAATGCTTAAAAATGTTGCGACTCGCACTATGCAATTTTGTGCTGATGCGGCTGTACAAACATTAGGTGGTATGGGCTTTATGCGAGGTACCAAGTCAGAACGTATTTACCGTGAAGTAAAGGTCAATATGATTGGCGGTGGTGCTGAAGAAATTATGAAAGATTTGATTAGTAAACAGCTTGGTTATTAATTCTTATAAGGTGGACTTTGAGCCACCTTTTTTATTTCAAAGCCATTTCCCAAACCATTTCCGTTAACTCATCAATTTTGGCTTTACCCTCAGATTTATACCAAGTTACAGTCCATGAAATTGCACCGCCAATTAAGCGTCGCCAAATAAAAGCATCGTGTTTGACTTTACCTTGTGTGCGTAACTTTTCTATAACGTCGAGCCAGATTTGTTCATATTCATTACGCATTTTTAAAAGATAATCTTGCTTTTCTTTTGATAGAGCGAACCATTCGTACACCAACACAGCCATGGCTGCACCAGTATCTCCAGTAATTGAGATCAGTTCGGCTTTAATAAGAGCACGTAATTGTTGTTCTGGGTCTGTAGATTGAGTTGCTGCATCATTTAAACGGGCAAGATTATAGATAATGGTCTGTTCCATCACATGAGCGAGGATATCATCTTTACTTTTGAAATGATGAAATAAGCTTCCCGATTGGATTCCAATAAACTGAGCAAGTTCACGAACAGTGGTTTTATCATAGCCTTGCTTATGAAAAAGATAGGCTGCACCGTGTAATAAACGGCCACGTGGACTGTCATCAAAGCAGGGGATATATGGAATCTGTTCAATTGAGGTGGCAATCATGTGCTCAGTTTGTTCCTTTATCTAAAAGTCTATAGTGGAAATTTTCACTAAATTTCATCGCATTTCAGATTATTTGCCGAATTTGGAAGATTTGGTCAACATCACAATAACATTTTGCGCTTTACAAACCAAGCGCTTGCTTGGTAATGTTGAGGCTGATTTTTAGACAAAATAATGAGAAATAGAATGGCAAATAATCAGCAGGATGATCATCGAGTCGTAAAAATAGGTTGTGCCTCTGGGTTTTGGGGAGATACCAATACTGCCGCTTTTCAGTTAGTGCATTTGACCGATATTAATTATTTGGTTTTTGATTATTTGTCCGAGATTACCATGTCGATTATGGCAAAAGCGAAGATGGTAGAACCGAAACATGGTTACGCTTTAGATTTTGTCAGCCGAGTCATGGCACCCTTACTAAAAAAAATTGCTGAAAAAAAGATTAAAGTGATTAGTAATGCGGGTGGTGTTAATCCATTGGCTTGTCGGGACGCATTGCAAAAAATTATTAAAGAGTATGGTCTAGATCTGAAAGTGGCTGTGGTGTTAGGTGATGATCTTTTGCCAAAACATGAGCAGCTAAAATCACAGAATATTCAAGAAATGTTTAGCGGAGAAGCGTTGCCAGAACAGGTGGCAAGCAGTAATGCTTATTTAGGCGCGGTTGCTATTCGTGATGCCTTAGACTTAGGCGCCGATATTGTAATTACTGGCCGTGTAGTTGACTCTGCTGTGGTACTTGCACCCTTACTTCATGAATATCAGTGGCCTTTAGATGACTATGACAAATTGGCGCAAGGTTCGTTGGCAGGTCATGTGATTGAATGTGGAGCCCAATGTACGGGTGGTAATTTTACCGATTGGCAATTGGTACAGGGCTTCGACAACATGGGCTTTCCAGTGGTTGAAGTGAGTGAAGATGGCTCATTTGTTGTAACTAAGCCTCAAGGTACGGGTGGTCTGGTTTCTACTGCTACTGTTGCAGAGCAAATTGTTTATGAAATAGGCAATCCTCAAGCATATTTACTACCCGATGTAATTGCTGATTTCAGCCACGTGCATTTAGAGCAAGTCGGGGAGCACCGAGTTCGTGTGACGGGTGCAAAAGGACAAGCACCAACTACACAATATAAAGTCAGCGCGACTTACCCAGATGGATATCGGGTTTTAGTGAGTTTCCTCATTGCAGGACGTGAGGCACCACGAAAAGCACAAGTCATTGCTGATGCGATTTTGACTAAGTGCGAACGTGTTTTAGCAATGCGCTCAGTGCCGCCATTTAGTGAAAAGTCTGTTGAAATTTTAGGTATTGAAAGTACCTATGGCGACCATGCCCAAACATTAAATAGTCGTGAAGTGGTAGTTAAAATAGCTGTAAAACACATGTTTAAAGAAGCATGTATGTTCTTTGCATCTGAAATTGCACAAGCTTCAACAGGTATGGCTCCAGCCTTGGCAGGAATTGTTGGAGGTCGACCAAAAGCATCTCCAGTGATTAAGTTATTTTCATTTTTAATTGATAAAAATCAATTGAATATTGAAATTGATTTTGAAGGCAAACGTTACCCAGTTGAGATTCCACAAGGGGTTTCTACAGAGCAATTGCCTACATTGACGGCAGGTGAAAATGCAGTTTATCAAGGAGATGAAATTGAAGTTCCTTTGATTGAAATTGCGCATGCCCGCAGTGGTGATAAAGGCAACCATAGCAATATTGGCGTGATTGCACGTAAAGCAGACTATTTACCATGGATTCGTGCAGCACTAACTGAACAGTCTGTTGCAAGCTATATGCAGCATGTTTTGGATGCTGAGAAAGGGCGAGTAATCCGTTATGAGTTACCGGGTTTAAATGCACTAAATTTTATGTTGGAGAATGCCTTAGGCGGTGGTGGTGTTGCAAGCTTGCGTATTGATCCGCAAGGTAAAGCCTTTGCCCAACAGTTATTGGATATGCCTGTTAAAGTTCCGGCACATCTTTTAGAAAAATAAAATGAATGGATGAAACAAAGATGAGTTATCAATCAATATTTAGACCAGATGCTTTCGCCAATAAAGTCATTATTGTGACAGGTGGTGGCTCAGGAATTGGACGCTGTACTGCACATGAGCTTGCAGCCCTTGGCGCTCAAGTCGTGATTACAGGACGCAAAATTGAAAAATTAGAGAAAGTAAGCCAAGAAATTATAGAAGATGGTGGTTTAGTTCATTTCATTGTTTGTGATAACCGTGAAGAAGAACAAGTGAAAAATATGATTGCCGAAGTGATTGAGAAATTCGGCAAACTCGATGGTTTGGTAAATAATGCAGGCGGGCAGTTCCCCTCAGCTTTAGAGAATATTTCGGCGAATGGTTTCGATGCAGTCGTGCGTAATAATTTACACGCAACTTTCTATTTAATGCGTGAAGCTTATAACCAATGGATGGTTAAACATGGCGGCAGTATTGTCAATATGACTGCTGATATGTGGGGCGGTATGCCGGGAATGGGACATTCTGGTGCTGCGCGTTCAGGGGTTGATAACTTAACTAAAACAGCATCGGTTGAGTGGGGCAAATCTGGCGTTCGTGTAAATGCGGTTGCACCGGGGTGGATTGTGTCATCCGGTATGGATAATTATAGCGGTGATTTTGCCAAAGTGGTTATTCCAAGTCTTGCTGGCAATGTACCGCTAAAACGTATGGGAACTGAGTCGGAAGTTTCATCGGCGATTTGTTATTTACTGTCAGATGCTGCGGCTTTTGTGTCAGGTGTAACTTTGCGTATTGATGGCGCTGCATCGCAAGGGACACGCATGTACCCACTAGCCGAAGCGACAAATAGTCAGTCTTATAATGGTTTCCACCGCGCGTTTATTCCTGAAATTTTTAAAAAAGATAAGACTGAGAAAGTCGAGCAAAGCAATAATTCAGGCTCGGAGTGAGGAATAAAAAATGACCATTCTTCAATCCGAAATTACTGTTGGTAGTGAACAGTATCAAAAGAATAAAGAGGCACTGCTTGCTCAGCTGAGTGAAGTCCGTGCAATTCAGCAAAAAAGCATTGATAAATCGTATGCTGCTAAACCGAAATTCGATAAAAAGGGCAAGATTCTGCCGCATGAGCGTATACGGTTATTGCTCGATGCTGATTCGCCTTTTGTCGAGCTTTGTGGTTTGGTTGGCTACAACATGCATGATGACAAGGATGGCTCCGAAGCTGGTGGTGGTGTAATTGCTGGCATTGGTTTTGTCAGTGGTGTGCGTTGTCTGGTCTCTGCAAGTAATAGCGCGATTAAAGGCGGGACCATGTCTCCTATGGGCGTACAGAAAACTTTGCGTTTGCAAAAAATTGCCTTAGAACAAAAACTCCCGCTGATTACGCTGACCGAAAGTGGCGGCGCTAACTTAAATTATGCAGCTGAAGTATTTACCTATGGTGGTATGACTTTTGCCAATCAGGCACGTTTGTCTGCAGCAGGTATTCCACAACTTGCAGTGGTACATGGGAATGCAACGGCAGGAGGAGCTTATCAACCAGGTCTTTCGGACTATGTGATTGCTGTACGTAAACAGACTGAAATGTTACTTGCAGGCCCACCTTTACTTTTGGCTGCTACGGGTGAAGTCGCTACAGCGGAGGAATTGGGTGGGGCGGAAATGCATGCGCAGGTTGCTGGAACCGCAGAATACTTAGCAGAAAATGATGCCGATGGAATTCGGCTTGCACGTGAAATTTTTGAACACCTCAACTGGAAAGAGCAAATCAAACCAGTTGATGTGACTTATAAAGAGCCTCGTTACGATACCGAGGAACTGTTGGGTGTGATTCCAAGTGATCCTAAACAACCATTTGATATGAAAGAAGTGGTTGCCCGCATTATTGACGATTCAGATTTTCTAGAATTTAAGCAGGAATATGATGATTTAACGGTATGTGGCTGGGCAAAAATTGGTGGTTTGCATATCGGTATTATTACCAATAATGGTCCGATTACCCCTCAAGGAGCAGTGAAAGCAGCGCAGTTTATTCACTTATGTGAACAGACTAACCGCCCGTTATTATTCTTACATAACACTACTGGCTTTATGGTGGGAACCGATGCCGAGCAAAATGGCATTATTAAGCATGGCTCAAAACTGATTCAAGCGGTTGCCAATTGTACTGTACCTAAAATTTCAATCGTTGTGGCAGGGTCATATGGTGCTGGTAACTACGCAATGTGTGGTCGGAGTTTATCGCCAGATTTTATTTTTGCTTGGCCGAACTCGCATGTTGCTGTAATGGGGGCTGCACAGGCCGGAAAGGTACTACGTATTGTTGCTGAAGGGAAACAAAAAGCTTCCGGGCAGGAACCGAATCCGCAAATGCTCGATTTTCTTGAGCAAAGTACAGCCATGAAATTAGAGCAGCAATCTACCGCGCTTTTCAATACGGCCATGCTACATGATGACGGCATTATTGACCCGCGAGATACCCGAAAATTACTGATTTTTCTTTTACAAACCATTTATGAAGCACAGCAGCGCGATCTAAATCCGACCCGTTTTGGTGTGTCTCGTTTTTAATAAACCTTTGCCGTAATTAAAAAAATTAATAGGAACAACATCATGAAATTTACTGCCGAACATGAAGCATTACGTCGCACAGCGCGTCAATTTGTTGAAAATGAACTGAATCCGAATATTCCGGAATGGGAAGAAGCTGGACGTTTCCCGATCCACGATGTATTTAAAAAGATGGGTGATCTTGGCCTATTGGGGATTTGTAAGCCTGAGGAAAATGGTGGTCTGGCTTTAGATTACTCTTATAACCTTGTGGTTGCCGAAGAAATTGGACGAGCAGCTTGTGGCGGTGTGCCTTTAGCCATTGGTGTACAAACCGATATGGCAACACCTGCTTTGGCGCGTTTTGGCAGCAAAGAATTACGTGATGAGTTTTTAACACCAGCCATTGCTGGAGAATATGTTGCCTCAATTGCGGTATCGGAAGTACATGCTGGTTCGGATGTTGCTGCTATTAAAACGACTGCTAAAAAAGATGGCGATGACTATGTCATTAACGGCAGCAAGATGTGGATTACCAACTCACTGCAAGCCGACTTCTTTTGTCTTTTAGCCAATACGTCTGACGATAAACCACATGTTAATAAGTCGATGATTATTGTGCCAGCCAAAACTAAAGGGATTAGTTTTTCAGAACCGTTAAATAAATTAGGTATGCGTTCAACGACCACAGCACAAGTTTATTTGGACAATGTACGTGTACCTCAGCGTAATTTGGTTGGCGTTGAAGGTATGGGCTTCATGATGCAGATGATGCAATTTCAGGAAGAGCGTTTATGGGCTTGTGCTAATGCAATTGGTGGTTTGGAAAATTTAATTCAAAAGACTATCGCCTATACCAAAGAGCGTACGACGTTTGGTCAACCACTCATTAATAACCAATATATCCATTTTCGTTTTGCCGAACTCATGACTGAAGTAGAAGCGCTTAAAGCCTTAACCTACCAAGCGTGTGAACAGCATATTGCTGGTGAAGATGTGACCAAACTGGCATCTATGGCAAAGCTCAAAGCAGGCCGTTTAAGCCGTGAAGTTGCTGATAGCTGTCTACAATATTGGGGTGGCAATGGCTTTATGTGGGATAACCCTGCATCCCAGCTATATCGTGATGGTCGTTTAGGCTCTATTGGCGGTGGAGCAGATGAGATTATGTTGGGGATTATCTGTAAGTTGATGGATATCTTGCCAAAAAAACAAAAATAAGGAATCAGCCATGACACTTTCAGCATCGCTTCAAGCTTTAGATATTGATGACAGTATTCAATTAGAACAAGACGGCAGTATTTTATATCTTTGGTTAAACCGACCGGAGAGCCGTAATGCCATGAACTTGAATATGGTCAATGCAATTCAACAAGTCTTTAATGCCATACGTGATGATCTTTCAATTCGTGCAGTCATCTTTCGTGGTGAAGGTGGGACTTTCTGCGCAGGTGGTGATATTAAGGACATGGCTGCTTTACGCGTTGAAGCAACTAACATTGGTAGTCTACAACCTTATACTGACTTTAACCGCCGTTTTGGTGCCATGCTTGAGCAAGTTGAAGCTGCACCACAGACTGTTGTGGTCATTTTAGAAGGTGCGGTGTTAGGTGGAGGTTTTGGGCTGGCATGTGTTTCTGATGTTGCCATTAGCCGTGATAATGCGCAGTTTGGTTTACCTGAAACTGGGCTTGGTGTGATTCCTGCTCAAATTGCTCCTTTTGTGGTGAAACGTATTGGCCTGACTCAGGCACGCCGACTTGCTTTACTCGGCATGCGTTTTGAAGGGCATACAGCACTGAGTGTCGGTGTGGTTCATCAAATTGCACATAATGAAATTGAACTTGAACAAGCTTTAGAGGAAACCATTCAACACATTAAACGAGCAGCTCCTCAAGCTTCACGTGTGACTAAAGCACTGTTATATCGAACACTCAATGAACCTTTAAATCAGTTGCTAGATGATGCTGCACAGCAGTTTGCTCAAGCGGTTGGTAGTGCTGAAGGACAAGAAGGAACGATGGCTTTTATCCAGAAACGGTTACCAAATTGGGCCGATGAAACATAAGAGATAAGGATAAAAATAATGAAATTTTCAAAAATACTGGTTGCCAATCGTGGTGAAATTGCAGTTCGAGTTATGCAAACAGCCAAGGCAATGGGTTACCAAACCGTCGCAGTTTATTCCAATGCAGACCGTAATGCTCGCCATGTGCAAGAGGCTGATGAAGCTGTTTATATTGGTGCTTCAAAAGTATCGGAGTCTTATCTCTCCATCGCTAAAATTATTGAAGCTTGCAAAAAAACAGGGGCGGATGCAGTTCACCCCGGCTATGGTTTTTTGTCAGAAAATACTGATTTTGCTCAGGCATGTATCGATAATCAGATTACCTTTATTGGGCCTACCGCTTCTGCAATTGAGTTAATGGGCAGTAAACGCCTTTCAAAAATCGCCATGATTGAGGCGGGCGTCCCTTGTGTGCCGGGGTATGAAGGTGACCGACAAGATCTCGAATATTTAACAACTCAAGCTGAGCAGATTGGCTTTCCAATTATGGTCAAAGCTTCTTCGGGTGGTGGCGGTCGTGGCATGCGTTTGGTACAGCAAACATCCGAGTTGTTTGAGGCATTACAAACCGCACGTTCAGAAGCTGAAAATGCTTTTGGTTCTGGCGAGCTCATTTTAGAAAAAGCAGTTATTGCTCCGCGTCATGTCGAAATCCAGGTTTTTGGCGATACACACGGCAATTATGTCTATCTATTTGAACGTGATTGTTCGATTCAGCGCCGTCATCAAAAAGTAGTTGAAGAAGCTCCATGTCCGGTGATGACGCCTGAACTGCGTCAGAAAATGGGTGAGGCAGCTGTAGCAGCGGCAAAAGCATGTGCTTATGTCGGGGCAGGTACAGTTGAGTTTTTGCTAGATGCATCGGGTGCATTTTACTTTTTGGAGATGAATACCCGTTTGCAAGTGGAGCATCCTGTCACTGAGCTTATTACGGGGTTAGATTTAGTTGAATGGCAGTTACGTGTGGCGAATGGTGAGCAGTTGCCTTTAAAGCAACATGAATTGACCTTAAATGGACATGCGATCGAAGTGCGCTTGTATGCAGAAGACCCACGTCAGGACTTTTTGCCACAAACAGGAAAAGTTTTACGCTGGAAGCCTGCAGCTTTGCCAAATGTGCGAATCGATCATGGCATGTTAGCAAATGATGAAGTCAGTCCATTTTACGATCCGATGGTAGCAAAGGTGATTGCCTATGGGAAAACCCGTGAGGATGCGATTCGCTTACTGGCTCGTGCAGTCGATGATAGTGTTTTACTTGGAGTGAATAGTAATAAACAGTTCTTGGTCAATTTACTGCGCCATCCAGTTGTTGTTACAGGGGATACCAATACTGCATTCATCCAACAGCATTTCCAAAATGATCCCAGCTTACACCATCAGGTTTTATCTTTAGAAACCTTAGCAATTGCTGCGGCATTATTTAGCCAAATTAAAGGTACTGCAGTGTGGCAAACTGGGCTTGGTGTGCCATTACCGTTAAAATTACAAACTGCCGATCAGCAAATTCAATTGCAGGTTTCATCTGTAAATAACATATTCACGGTACAGTTCTGTGATCAAACAGTTGTTATTGATGTGCTTGAGAAAACGCCAGAACAGCTAGTTTACTTAATTGATGGTGTACTTCGCCGTGTTCAATATGTATTGGATGATGATCAGCTTTATCTAGATCGAGATAATGGCAATGTTTTGATACGCAATATGACTTACGCTGCACCAGAAGCTACCGATGTAGCGGGAGATGGCAAAATTCGAGCACCGATGGATGGGGCTGTAGTGAATATCCTAGTCAATGAAGGCGATCAAGTAGTAAAGGGCCAAACATTATTGATTCTTGAAGCCATGAAAATTCAGCAACAGATTAAATCTGATGTGGATGGTGTAGTCGATGAAATTTTAGGTCAGCAAGGTCAACAAGTGAAAAAACGGCAAATGCTATTTAGTATCCAAATTTAAGAGAAGAGCAATTGTGGTTACTAGTAATCACTATTGATTTATAGAAGATGATTATTTAAATCAAAAAAGGGAACATACGTTCCCTTTAATTATAAAAAACAAAATTATACAAGCTGTGTATACATACAATAGAGATAGCCTAAAATAGCTAAAGCAACAAGAGGAGCGATAACTTTTGACCATCCAGGAATAAAAGTTTCGATAGGTTGCTCTTCAACATGTAAATCTTCATGATGTGGTTGGGCTTGGTGAACCATTTGGTTGAACTCCTTCATTGTTGCATCCAATGATAGTTCTTCTTGTTCAACAGGTTTAGAACCAATGAGCTCTGTTAGATGGTTTGTTGACCAAACCCAATCTTCAGCTTGGCCAGATAAATGTTCAACTTGCCCTAAAATGAGCTCTTTTAAACCACTTTGGCCGAAACCACCGGTCTCATCAAGTTGATTAAGTTCTGTTAACTGTAATGCCAGAATCTCAGAAATACTTTGCTCAAGTTCAGCATTTTTTAAAACTGACTTATTGTGTTTTGACGTAGTTAGATGACGTGCAACTTCTTGAATATACAATGGATCGGCAGTTTTGATTTCATGATAAATTTTATTGTCGTCCTGACGCCATAAGCTGATTAATTTACCAAGCGTCAATATATTCACTTCGTCAATCAGCTTATTTTTCTCATTGGCTGGATATTGATTTAAAAGCTGAGGCTTTTGAATTTTTATTTGCTCAGCAAAGTATTGGACTAAATCAAATGCCATACTTTATTCCTCTAAAATTAATCTAAAATTCTTAATGTTGGCTTTTTCTTGGTTGGTTCAGATGTTTCTTGTGTTTCTGAGTCTAACTTATCTTCTACAGGCGCTACATTGGCATATTCTTCAGGGTCAAAGAATAAACCTTGTCCATTTTCACGTGCATAAATACCTAAAACTGCTTGAATAGGTACGTAAATATCTTTGGAAACGCCGCCAAAACGTGCTGAAAATGTAATCGCATCATTGCTAATGAGTAGTTGATGTACCGCATGAGGCACAATGTTTAAAACAATTTGCCCATCTTTCACAAACTGTTGTGGTACATCAGTGTGTGGTTGTGTTGCATCAACGAGTAAATAAGGTGTGAGTTGATTGTCACAAATCCATTCATAGATTGCACGAGCAAGATAAGGACGTGTAGGGGTTAATTCAATAGTTTGCTCAGACATATCACACTATTCCATATTTAATAGTTCATTGTAACGGGTTTTCTCTTGGGGCGTCATGGATTTAACAAAAGAAGGGCGGCTAAAGATACGTTTACAATACAAAAATATAGGTCGACACTGCTGCTTTGGTAAATCAATTCCCATGCTATTAAGTCTCACAAAAATTGGAGCAAGCATACAGTCCAGGATTGAAAAATTTTCGGACATAAAATAAGGGAAATGCTGAAATAAAGGGGTAAGTGATATTAAGGTGTCACGCAATTCTTTTTGTGCTTTTTGTTTTTGTTCTACATTTAACGTATCTGCATGTCTGAGCATATGATCGGCCAACTTAAACCAATCATTTTCAAGACGCCAAATATATTGGCGTTGCTCTGCACGTGCCATAGGGGCATCGGCATATAGTTTATTCTGACGATATCGGTCATCGAGATACTCAGCAATGATAGGTGCTGAAAATAATTTAAGATTTTGCTCAACCAGCATTGGCAATTGATTATAAGGATTTAGGCTTGCGAGATCTTCATCTTCGTGATCAGTCACGATTAATTGATATTTAATTTGTTTTTCTGCCAATAAAAAACGGATCCAGTGTGAACGGAAATCATCAGCATGGCTGTAAAGGGTAATTCCCTGAATTGAGGTGTTTTCGACCGACATATCACAAGGTATGGTTGTGTGAATCGGTTAGAATACTAAAAATATGCGTGGAAATCACGGTGACAAAGATAGAGTTTCATATATTTATCTGTTTCACTCATCTACAAAATGAATATGCAATAAAAAAGCCTTGGGAAAACCAAGGCTTTTTGTCCGATTCGGTAAACGAATTAACGTTTAGAGAATTGAGGACGTTTACGAGCTTTACGTAAACCAAGTTTCTTACGTTCAACTTCACGAGCATCACGAGTAACGAAACCAGCTTGACGAAGAACAGGTTTTAAAGTTTCGTCAGCAGCGATAAGTGCACGAGTAATACCGTGACGGATCGCACCAGCTTGACCACCGATACCACCACCTTTAACAGTGATGTAAAGGTCATATTTTTCAGTAGCTTCTAAAAGCTCTAAAGGTTGACGAACAACCATACGAGCAGTTTCACGACCGAAATATTGCTCTAAAGTACGGTTGTTAATAACGAGTTTACCTGTACCAGCTGACAAGAAAACACGTGCAGTTGCGGTCTTACGGCGACCTGTACCATAATTAGTAGCCATGTGCTGTATCCCTTAGATGTCCAAAACTTGTGGCTGTTGAGCAGCGTGTGGATGCTCGCTACCAGCGTACACTTTCATCTTCTTGATCATTGCATAACCAAGAGGACCTTTTGGCAACATGCCTTTAACAGCACGTTCAAAGATTTCTTCAGGTTTGTGAGCAACTAATTTTTCGAAATTAGTTTCTTTTAAACCGCCTGGGAATTCAGTGTGGCGATAGTATTTCTTGTCAAGCGCTTTGTTACCAGTCACTTGAACTTGTTCAGCATTGATAACGATGATGTAGTCACCAGTGTCAACGTGAGGAGTATAAGAAGTTTTGTGCTTACCGCGTAAACGACGTGCAATTTCAGTCGCTAAACGACCAAGAGTTTTACCTGTAGCATCAACAACGAACCAATCGTGTTGTACTTCAGCAGGCTTTGCGCTGAGAGTTTTCATTCAAACACTACCTATTATAGTTGGTTTGAGCTAGACATCGCTCAAACAAAAAGGAGACGAGATTCTAAACGAGTTTGTTGTCAATCACAAGAAAAATCCCATATAAGCTACATAATTTTATCCCTAATCCGATGAATGTAGGATATGTTAAAATAATTCAAATTTTAGAGATGTGTCGGGGGTGATTGTGCTGCCTTTATATGTCACTTCCGGTGAACCTGCCGGTATTGGTCCAGATATTTGTTTAAGTCTGGCAAAACGGGTTGATGAACGTCCTGTTGTGGTTTTGGCTGATCGAAATCTATTACAACAACGCGCTCAAAAGCTTGGTCTAGACATTAAATTTTTAGAGTATAGCGGACAAGCTGAATCGTCTTTGCAAGGCGAGCTTTATATAGAACATGTACCCCTAGAAACTATAGTCGTTGATGGACAGCTTAATGCTGCTAATGCCGCTTATGTATTAGAGCAATTACGTCGCTCAGCTGATTATGCTATGTCTGGTAAGAGCGTCGGTGTAACCACTGCTCCTGTTCAAAAGTCGGTGATTAATGATGCAGGGATTTTATTTAGTGGACATACTGAATATTATCAAGAATTTGCAGGTGTAGAGCGTGTTGTTATGATGCTGGCAACGAAAACGTTGCGGGTGGCTCTGGTGACAACTCATTTACCATTAAGAGATGTTGCAGATGCAATTACCAAAGAACGCTTGCATCAAGTGATTGATATTTTACTTCACGACCTAAAAACCAAATTTAAAATTAATGATCCTCGAGTCTTAGTATGTGGGTTAAATCCTCATGCAGGCGAAGATGGTTATTTGGGACGTGAAGAGATTGATACGATCAATCCGGTACTTGAAAGCTACCGATCACAGGGAGCTAAATTAAGTTTAAGTTTGCCAGCTGATACTTTATTTACTCCTGAACATCTTAAAAATGCTGACGCTGTTCTTGCGATGTACCATGATCAAGGCTTACCTGTGTTAAAATCACAGGGTTTTGGTGAAGCAATCAATATCACATTGGGCTTACCATTTATTCGGACTTCGGTCGATCATGGTACTGCTCTGTCTTTAGCTGGGACAGGATTGGCAAAAAGCTCAAGTTTAAATGTCGCTGTCGATTTAGCTTTATCTTTGGCAGCGAGTTAAATTTTTCATGTTGGAAATGTTCTATGTATCAAATTAATGCCCTAAACCCGAAAGATGAAGGGCATAAAGCTCGTAAACGTTTTGGTCAAAACTTCTTACATGATCAACGAGTCATTGCCAAAATTGTACGCTCAGTCAATCCGCGTACGGGTGATAATATCGTCGAAATTGGTCCAGGTTTAGCTGCTTTAACTTCTCCTCTAATTGGAGAATGTGATGCATTAACTGTAGTTGAATTAGACCGTGATTTAGCTGCCGGCTTACCTGAACGCGTGCCACATCCAGAACGTTTAACTATCGTAGAAGCTGATGCATTAAAATATGATTTTAGTCAGCTTGTAAAAGATGGGCGTCCATTACGCGTTGTCGGCAATTTGCCTTATAACATTTCTACACCATTACTTTTTCATCTCTTGGAATTTGGTAGCCAAGTTAAAGACATGCACTTCATGTTGCAAAAAGAAGTGGTAGAACGTATTACTGCTGAACCGAATACAAAAGAATATGGCCGTTTATCAGTCATGATCCAATATTATTGTCAGCCTACCTTTTTATTTGAAGTTCCAGCAGGCGCATTTAACCCGCCACCAAAAGTGACAAGTGCAGTATTTCGCTTGGTTCCTTACGAACAAAAACCAATTACGGCGAAAGATGAAAAAGCTTTAGCTCGCTTGGTTGCTCACGTCTTTACTCAACGTCGTAAAACGCTAAGAAACAGTCTTAAAGGTATGTTAGCAGAAGATGGTTTCGAGAAAGCAGGAGTCGACCCAATGGCTCGTCCAGAAACTTTAACTCTTGCAGAGTTTGTGGCTTTGGCAGATCAAATGGTGGCATAAATGACTAAGCGCTATAACTATGTAATTGGAGATGTGCAAGGTTGTTTTGAGGCACTCAAAGCGCTATTAAAAGAAATACGTTTTGACCCTGATCAAGATTTTATCTGGTTTGCTGGTGACTTGGTTGCACGTGGTGAAAACTCTGTAGGTGCTCTACGTTTTATTAAAAAACTAGCTGATCGAGGGGCTGCTGCTACCGTATTAGGTAATCATGATTTAACCCTGATTGCCGGTGCTCGTGGTCTTAAGGAAATTAAAGAAAAAGATCGCACGCAGGATGTTATTGACGCCGTGGATGGTGATGATCTTATCGATTGGTTACGTAAACAGCCGTTATGTTTATTTCCAAATGAGCAAACAATACTGACGCACGCAGGTGTACCTTGTATTTGGGATGCACAAAAAACTGCTGCATTGGCAAAAGAAGTTGAGGCTGTATTGGCGCATGATGATTTATCTGCGCTAGATGCATTTTTAGCTGAAATGTATGGTTCAAAACCCGATCTTTGGACAGATGATTTGACAGGTAATGAACGTTTACGCTGTATTACCAATTACTTAACTCGTATGCGTTTAACTAATGCAGAAGGGGCTTTGGAGTTTAGTTTTAAAGATACTTTAGATGCACCAATGCCAGAAGGTTATTTACCGTGGTTTGAATTTCCAAGTAAGGCTGCACAAACCCATCAAATATTTTTTGGACATTGGGCTGCTCTAGAGGGTAGAACTATTAGTGAACACATCCAAAATGTTGATGGCGGTTGTGTATGGGGTAAAAACTTAATTGCTTATCGTCTTGAAGATCAACAAGCTTTTTCTGTGAGTAACCCTGTTATGTAATAAAAAAGCCGCCGAAGCGGCTTTTTTATTTTTAAGATATTTATTCTAGGCGAATCCAGATCTGATTACGGCCTAAAGCAGATACCCCAAGGTAACCGCGCATGTGTAGACGTTTACCATTTGCACTGAGTTTTGCTTTTAATCCGTAAACTTTACCCGTATTTGGGTCTAGAATTTTTCCACCTGTATAGGTTGAATTATCAGTTTGCTTGAGCCCGGTTGCGATATCTAAGCCTAAAATAGGCTTATTAGTATAAGGTGCAGGGCAGTTATCACAAATTTCTTTTGGTGTATAACCTGGGCGCGGTGTAATTTTTACGATTTTACCTGCATAAGTACCATTTGCCTCTTTCCGTATTTCTACATGTGCTTTAGGTGTACCTGTTTTATCGTCAATCGTTTGCCAAAGACCTGTAATATCAGCTGCAAAAGTAGCTGTATTTATTCCCACTAGGAGCAAAGCTCCAACAAAAAATTTCCCCATAATCAAAAAATCCTTTTAGATTTGAAAGATCCATCTTATTTGTAATTAATAACGGGTTCAATGTTTATTTAAACTACTTTTTAATCAGTGTATTCCAAAAGATAACATAAAGGTTGGTAGCCAAATAGCAGTAAATACACCATTTAATGCCATGCCAAATGCCGCATAACGGCCTGCTACAGGTCCACGTTGCCAAGCCTGAGCAGTTCCAATTGCGTGTGCAGCTAAGCCTAGAGCTAAACCTGAGGCTCTTTCATCGTGTATATGCTTAAGTAAAAATGGTGAAAATGCTGCACCAATAACTCCGGATAAAATCACAATGAGAGTGACTAATGTCTCTGGAGCATGTAATAAGGTCGCGATGTTTAAAGCAATTGGGGTGGTTACTGCACGTGTAGCAAAAGCCAAAATAGTCGGCTCAGACATATGCAGTAGGTAAGCAAGACTCATTGGTAAAGCAACAGCACTAATGCTGGCAAAGCACAAAATGCCAATCACCGATTTAAGAGGTAAATCGTCATAACGCATTGCAGCCAAAGGTATAGCTAAAGCAACCGTGACATATCCTAATAAATGGCTGAATAAATCATTTACGTAAAGTCGATATTCTTCATAGGGAACTTTCAAGATTGACAATAGCCCAATGACAATGAACATGCCGAAAACTAAAAGAGGAACTTGAGGAAAGCGGCGGTTTAATGGTTTTGCACAAAGGTAGCCAACTAAAGTGATCAAAAATCCATAAAGAATCATAAACATTTTATTCTCCTTATAACCAATGTTTTGCCATTTTTGCATAGACCCACAAGGGTATAAGGGTGCTCACTACCAAAACAAAAAGAAATAGCGGAATTTCTTTACCCATATGCACCAGCATAATTAAGGAGCCTGCACAAATGGGTAAAAAAGCAAAACCACTTTCTTTCATGACTTTATTATTAGTATCGACAAGTCTTAGCGGGATTTTCTTAAATTTACGCCAAATCAGTAAAACGATAAGTAAACTAATTAAACCTACCAGATTGCCTAACTCTGGATGACCAAAAGCACGCATAACGACAACTGAGCCTTCGCGAAAACCGATAATAAGTAGTAAAGTTCCTACCCATGCTGCCCAGTCTATACTTTTGATCTTATCCATATTTTTTATCTCTAAAAGTTTACTTATCAAGTTTTAACTGATCTAGTGCTTGATTTCAAACTCTTCCAGTGGTCTTTTAAACTGACTTGCGCGTTCACCTAATATCTCATCTATAGGGAGTTTGGCTTGGCGAATTAACTGCTCAAGCTTATGAGGTGCAATTCGTATATCGATATGTAATAGCCCTTCATCGTCATAATGCTCAGATTGAATGACATTTAAGGCATAAAGTTGAGTACGCAATTTGCCATAAGCAGGTTTAAGTACCAATGAGAAGTGCTGAAGTTGTCCCATTAGACATTCTTGTACGGCTTGGCGAAGTAAATCTAGACCTAACCCTGAGTGTGCAGATACATAAACACGATCTGGAACATGAGGCTCTGAATAAATAATTTTCGCCTCTTCGCCACTCAAATCAATTTTGTTATAAACACGAAGTACGGGTGCATCCGCTCCAATTTCCTTCAATACACCTTCAACGGCTTCAATCTGGTCAAGCATGTCATGACTACTACTATCGATGACATGTAAAAGCAGGGTAGCTTCAAGCGTTTCTTCTAAAGTTGCTTTAAATGATTCGACCAAATCATGTTGTAAGTTTCGTACGAACCCTACAGTATCTGCTAGAACCACCGTACCAATTCCATCCCATTCTAGGCGACGTAAGGTTGGATCAAGTGTTGCAAATAGTTGGTCGGCTGCATATACATCACTTTTTGCTAAAATATTAAATAAGGTTGATTTACCCGCGTTGGTATAACCGACTAATGAAACAGTTGGGATCGAAGCTTTTTGTCTTGCAGCTCGTCCTTGCATACGGGTTTGATGGACTTTCTCTAACTTATCTTTTAACTGGGTAATACGAACACGAATGAGACGACGGTCTGTTTCGAGTTGTGATTCACCGGGACCGCGTAAACCGATACCACCTTTTTGTTGTTCAAAATCAGCAGACCAACCACGGATTAAACGGGTTGATAAATGTTTTAACTGAGCAAGTTCAACTTGTAATTTACCTTCATGGGTCCGCGCGCGCTGGGCAAAAATATCTAAGATGAGACCGGTGCGGTCAATAACGCGGCATTTTAAAATCTTTTCTAAATTACGCTCTTGGGCAGGGGTTAATGCATGATCAAAAATAACAAGACTTGCTTCTAAGTCCTGAACTTGTTCTGCAATCTCGTTAACTTTACCTGAACCAATAAAAAACTTAGGGTCCGGTTTATTACGTTGAACTTTAATGTGCTCAAGAATATCTGCACCAGCTGACTGTGCAAGTAGAGCAAATTCTTCGGCATCCAGATCATCTAATAATTGTACAGACACACTCACTAATATTGTGCGTTCTCCGCCTTGATGCCGATCAACATATTCCACGTGGCTATAAATCCTGAATAAGATAAAACTTTATTCTAGAGGAAACTTGGACAAAAGGGGAAAGGGTTTACTCTTATTCTTTAGATTAACTACAGCGCATTTTATTTTTATTTGTGTCTATCACACAGCGATGCAAGTTTATTCCGAAACGTATAGAATGGCTCGAGATGGGTATAACAATGATTGATCGTTAGTGAAATTTTATGACTCAAACGCAAAGTATAGTGAATTCAACGTTAAAGAAATTTTCAAAAATAGGTTTATACGGAAAAAAAGTTACTTCAGCGACTGCGGCAATCAGTGAAGGTTTTTACTTAGTTTATCGTCATGGACTTTATAAAGATCCAAATAACCCTGTTAACACTCGATATGTTCAATATTTCTGTCGTCGTTTATGCCAAGTATTTAATCTTGAAGTTCAAGTACATGGCACAATCCCCAGAGAGCCCGCTTTATGGGTGAGTAACCATATTTCTTGGCTTGATATCGCCGTTTTAGGTTCAGGTGCACGTGTCTTCTTCTTAGCTAAAGCCGAGATAGAAAAGTGGCCTATTCTTGGCAATTTGGCGAAAGGTGGGGGTACCTTATTTATTAAACGTGGATCAGGTGACTCCATTAAAATTCGAGAGCAAATTACCGAATTTTTAAAACAAAATATTCCAGTTTTATTTTTCCCTGAAGCGACTACTACAGATGGCCATTCTGTTAAGCGGGTTCATGGTCGTTTACTCGGAGCTGCTATCGAAGCTCAGCGTCCGGTACAGGTATGTTTAATCTGTTACGTAAACCGTCATGGTGAGTTAGATACCGTTGCACCATTTATTGGTGAGATGTCATTCGTTGAGCATATTCAACGTGTGCTAGAAATGCCGAAAGTAACAGCTCATTTACTTACACTTCCTCCTATTTCGGTAGAAGGCCATGATGTAAAAAGTTTGACTCAAGAAGTACAAGAAAAAATGGTTGAAGGATTGGCTCAATTACATAAAAAAGTACTTAAGCCAAAAAGTTAATTACATAAAACCTTCGAGTGGCAGCCATGATAGTAGTTTCATGCCTGCCTTTTGCCACCATTTCATTTCTGGTTCTTTTTTATAAATTACAGGGCCTTTTGGAGTTTCCTGTTGCCAGTAAATATGATTGTTTGGGTCGAGCTTTAATTTATAAGCATATTTGTTTAAGTTTTCATCCATCGTATGGTGAATTGTTTTGGCCAGTGATGGACTGTCTAAAATTACGCCAATTTCAGTATTTAAATACGCCGAACGTGGGTCAAAGTTAAATGAACCAATAAAAACCTGTTCATCTAATGCCATAAGTTTGGTGTGTAAACTTGAGCGGCTTAAACCTTTCATGTTTACTTTCGCTTTGGTTGCCAGCTCATCCGTATTCTTATTTAAATCACGTTTATCTGGAGTCGGTAAAAACTCATAAAGTTGAACGCCGTTTTTCAAAAGTTCTTTACGATATTTTCCATAAAACGCATGAACAACAGCTACGTCATTTGCTTTGAATGAGTTTGTTAAAACTCGAACTTCTACACCTTCTTTAGCAAGCGTACTTAAAATTTTAGCGCCTTGCTTTTCTGGAATAAAATAAGCCGAAATCAGGTCAACATTGCTTTCTGGTTTTTCCAAATGGTTAATCAATTGGAAATTTAAATGTTCTTCTTTTTTCGCTTTTGATCTAATTTTATCAGGTGAGTCTTTCACAACCTCTGCTTTAACCCAATCAAATTTAATATTACGGTCTAACCATTTATCAAAAGCATGTGATCTAGAGGTTAAGTCAAGGAAGTTCTGAACGGTGGCTTGTTGATAATGAGCATCAAGTTGTTGTTTTAAGCTTTCATAGCGCAAACGGTGTTGTTGAGCACTGACGATACTTTGGACGGAATATGCATATTCATGATTCCAGTAGTCATCAAAAGAATTCACGATATCATCAACGGCAGCACCAACCAACATGACATCGACGTCAGAAAACTGGTAACTGTCACTAACGTTGTAATACTGATTTGTCATATTGCGCCCACCAATAAGCGCAACCTGATTATCAGCAATAAAGCTCTTGTTATGCATACGACGATTGATACGCTTTAAGTCTAAAATCATATCCATCGCGCGATATTTGCGGAAACGGTAGGGGTTAAATAATTTAACTTCAATATTTTTATGTTGAGAAAGCGCGAGTAACACGCCTTCCATCTTTTTAGCATTATTATCGTCAATTAATAAACGTACTTTAACACCACGATCAGCAGCACGAATAATTGCATGTAAAGCTAAAGCACCGACTTTATCGTTATCCCAAATATAGTATTGTAAATCTAAAGTCTTTTCGGCTTTATCAATCAGCCTTAAGCGAGCCGCGAGTGCTTCTAAGGGATCATTTAAAAGATGATAACCCGTTAAATTCGGATTTTTTTCACGTAAAGGCGTAATAATTTTTGAAAGAGAAGTTTGAGATGTATCGATATCTCGTGCGTACTGGATTGGTTCAGGGCTATGTTTGGGTAATGTGCTACAACCTGTCAAAGCCACAGCGAAACTTGAACATACGACTATAGAAGCTTTAATCAAAAAGCCTTTAGCCAGTTGATGAGTTTGAAGCTGTTTGGAATGAAAGGATTGTGCCATAATCAATACATACGATAAGGTGAGCTAGAGTATAATTCGTGCATATTGAAAGATAAATATTGAATTTGATCACTAGCAATCAATATAAGATAAGTCGAGAATCGTAATGTGGAACCCAAATTCAATCATCTTTTGTTTTTACCTTATTTTTTCAATACTTGCTCTCTGGGGAATTATTGAAGCTTGGGTTCATCAATCACGTACTGAAACGATTCATCCATTTAAAGCTTTTGTTCACTTACTTGCTTTTTATCTATCTTATCTTCTTATTCCACTTTGGTTCTTTAATTTATATGCCGGTTGGATAGGTTATTACTCAATTCATGAAACCATTTTTATCTTTTTATTAAGCGGTATTCTCATTTACGCACGTTTTATAGAGCCACATATGGTACGTGTCGATGTTCACCAATATCGTTTAAACCCAGATCGCCGTTTTGCTAAACCTGTAAAAGTCGCTTTAATTGCAGACTTACATATAGGCCTATTCTCTGGGCATGAACGTCAACTCAAAATCATTGTGAAAAAGCTTAATGAACAACAGCCAGACTTAGTAGTTGTGGCAGGAGACTGGACTTATGAGCCAGAAGATAAGCTAGTACAGGAACTGAGTGTACTTAAAGATATTAAAGCTCCAGTTTATTCAGTTCCAGGGAACCATGACGAGCAATATCCGGGTCCGCCTATTCAACAATTATTAAAAGATGCACTTCACTACAATGATGTAATGGACATTGAAGGAAAAATTGTTGAGTTTGATGAGTTTCGTTTAATCGGGATTGGTGACTTATGGGCAGGGAAAACCGATATGCGTTCAATGCCAGACTTACCTCAAGATAAACCATGGTTAATTCTTTCCCATAACCCCGATACGGTAGATATGGTCCCTAAATTACCTAACCGCCCTTTAATGTTGTCAGGTCATACACATGGAGGGCAGGTCGAACTTCCGTGGGTAACCAACTATATTATGAAAAAAGTATCAATTTTAGGCCATAAACGTGGTTTCTATTCGCATGAACACGCCGATGTATTTGTTACTGTAGGAACAGGTATGGTTGGAATACCATTAAGATTTCGTGTACCACCTACTATTGATATTATTGAACTTGTATAAAACAAAAAAGCCAATCACAACGGATTGGCTTTTTTACAATGAAAAATTTAAGGAATAATTACGATAGCAACACGACGATTAATTGCCCGATTTTCATTGGTTGTATTCGGTACATACGGTTGAGTTGAACCACGTCCAATAACGTAAATATTTTCCTTTTTAAAACCGTGAGTCAAAAAGAGGTTCGCAACACTTTGTGCACGTTCTTCAGATAACTTCTGGTTGTATTCAGGATTACCTACATCGTCAGTGTGACCAACGATTTTTAATTTATTCAAATCATATTTATTTAATTGATTTGCTAAACGTGTAAGCTCTGCTTCATGACTTTGTTTTAATGTTGCGTCATTAAAATCAAATAATAAGCGTTCTGGTAAACCTAGAGTCCAGCCTTCATTAGTAAGTACAAACCCCTCTTTTTTTAGCATTTTTACTTGACGATATTTCAAAGGACCAAAACTCAAGCAGCCTGCAAGCGCAATGCACAGCAATGCAATAAAGGAGAGTTTCAAAGATCTTGTATTCATAAATTAGCCTAAATTTAATTCTCTGGTTTATAAATAAACCAATGTTGCTCAGAAGTCTTAGCCTTATACATCGCTTGATCTGCTTGCATAATAAAATCTTCTGGACTAGACGCAAATTGGGATAAAGCAATCCCTACACTAAAACTGAAATAAATCGTTTGATCATTTAGATGCAAAGGTTCTTTACAGCTTTCGAGTAAATTTTCAGCAATAGATATTAAATGATCGGCATGCGTAATGGAATGCAAAATAACCGCAAATTCATCACCGCCTAAACGGGCAATAAAATCTTGATGACGTAAACGCGTTTGTAACCTTTTCGCCATCTCTTTTAAAACCTCATCACCAGCTAAATGTCCGAACTGATCATTAATTGATTTGAAGTTATTGTTATCTATAAACAATAAGGCTGACTTATTATCAAAATCCTTATCTTCAAACATATCTAATAGTATTTGATAAAAATAATGTCTATTCGGTAATAGGGTCAGCTGGTCATGATGAGCTTGAAACGATAATTTACGATTTTCCTTTTGCAGCTGATTATCCCAAATCTGAATTTCTTCAAGTAACTCATTAAAAACTGTATTTAGATCTTGAAACTCTTTTATTCGGTTATAAGGAAAACGAAGGTTATAAGCTTTTTGTTCACTCACGATTTGAGCAATATTTGTGAGTGGGTAAATCGCTTGCATAATTTGACGATAAGTCAAATTCACTGACCACCACAATGCACAAACAATAAATAGCATCGCAATAGCAAGGCCGACCATAATCATCTTTAAAAATTGTAATATTTTTTCAGAGCTACCAAAAAGGGTGAGTTCACCTACATTCTGTTGATGATGATAAATCGTTAAATGTACCGGCTCATTTAAAAACCAGTGATCAAACCATTTCTCTAATACCGAAGTTTGACTCGACAACTTAAAACTTTGAGCAATCAGGTGATGTTCAGAGTCATAAATATGAATCGCTCGAATAGAGTGATCATTTGTGTATTCATTTAAGATTTGTTCGATCGTGATCTTATCGTTAAACACAACGGCAGGTTGAATACGCTCAAGAAGAGTATGGCTAAGTAATTGCAAATTTTGTTTTGCATAAGTTTCCATCGTAAAAACGGAAATTGATACAAATGTAAAAGAGCAAATAAAGAAAGTTATAGCAAAGATCGTAAATTGAGACTTTCTAAAAAGTGCATGTAGTGAAGTGGATTGATACAACTTAGATATCATAATCCTTACTCCGCGTTCTTAGCCAAGAGTAAAACCCTTGGATCAATATGGACCTTGGAATGGCTTAATGCATCTAAGTTAACTTTAAAAGTGGTGTAATTATTTTGATTATATAAACAAAAGATACTACCAACTTCACATTCTGGATTATTAATACTTAAAGAAAGCAAAGAACGATATGGATAATTCTGAATTAAGTTTTGTTGCTGCTGAGGTGGTGTAGTAGAGAAATAAACAGCCTGGCAATGCGATTTAGAAAAATCTTTAGCATTAACGGTTTGTACACGATAATTATAAGATAATTGTTGAATATAAGACTGGAAGGTAGAAGTAATTGATGCATTATCAATTACACAAAGAGTAGGCGTGCTTACATTCTCCCATTTGCTATAACTTAAAATAGATAAAGTAAGCACATAAAAGTTATGTTTTGAATTGGCATAAGCAGGCCCACTCGTAGCAAACACTACAAGTATGCAAAATAATACTTTCTTAGCGGAGTGCCACATGGTGAGTTAATGCCAAATCAATTGCACGAATAATCTATTCTACATGAAGTTGAATAACTAAAAAAAGTTTAATATCTCATCTAATATCCAGTGAAAAGCCTAAAAAATGTACGCTTGATATGAATTGCTAGAAAAAGGGGTTGCAAAGGGAATGAGATGGTCTATAATGCACATCCATCGGCGGTGATGCAGATAGAAACTTGTTGAAAAACAGTTACTTGT
>NZ_JAHIBY010000023.1:0-15550 GCF_024151445.1 Acinetobacter sp. UC24323
GAAAAAAACAAAGCTTAGAAAGTTTTGCTCGTTGCACGATTAACACAACAAAGCTCATTTCATATTTTGGCAATGCCATCGTCTCAAGCTTTTTTCGAGCTGGCAAATTTTCAGATGTTTACGCGCCCACTGATTTCGGGAACTCTTATTTATATTTCTGCCATTAAACAGCTAGTTAGAATGAAATTTACTCAAAAATAGTCAATAAAAAATATATGTTTCAAAGGGGTACTTTTATAGTTATGGCAAAGATTTTTTTAATGTATAAAAAACAACAAGTTAAAAATTGAAATTGTATGAAAAATAAACATTATTTTTTATTTCTTTATTTTCAAATATATAAAGAGCATGAATCATTTTCTTAATGATTCAATATCTAAAAATAAAAGTCTTTTCTTAACGTTTTATCATGTTAAAACTCAATAGTTTATTTAACATTAAATTGTTTATAATCAACAGTTTACATTGATTTTTTAAGCTGATAGATTGTCGTTTTTTGGGAGATAAACGATGCACGAATTTACAGATGAAGAATTGGAACTAAATGACATAGCTGAACTAGAGGAATATGAAGAGTCAACGGAATGCGAAAGAAGCTATGAAAATGATTTATTACTGTTAGCAGATCGACTAACAATGCAATTTTTTAAAGAAAATAATCTCACACGAGATGAACAAATCACATTTTTAAAAAATCAGCATGAAGAAATCAAATTAGATAGAAAGAGAATAAGTGACGAATTTGAAGAAAAATTCGGGGTTCGCCTGGGAAGATGGTAATAAAATAAGACATGTTCAGAGATTAGATATCTAGTCTCTGTTCAATTTCGTATAAGAAATTTTATGTTAAAGAAGAGTCAAAGATACCTAGAAAATTAAAGTCATAATTATTTTGCCAAATACAAATAAGTTATAGATTGTGAATACTAATATTCTTCTTGTTCTGGAAAAATGTTGCGTCAGTATGCTTAAAGACTTGATAATTCATCAACTTGATATCTACATCATCTAGATATGTATTATCATTCCTTAGAGTCCTTTAGGAATCAAAATGTTAGAGCCAAAATTTAAATTAATACCTCTTACCAATTATCGCCATCCTTATCAAGTTGAAAAAGTCTCTTACATGGAAACGGGTGATTCAAAATTTACTTATGCTGTGATTAGCCTAATACCCACAAATAAGAATATTAAAAATACAAAATACTTTATCCGTGTCCTTATGATGAAGGAGCTGCTTAAAGCTGATGTTGAATTTAATATTGCATCCGGCTTATTCACCAGTTTCATACATCCTGATGTTTCTGTTGCAACTAAAGGCAAATTGATTCCAGTCCAAGATTCACAGTTATATGAAGCATTGGCTCAAACAACTATGGATACTTTTGCTCAAGAATATAGCTATGAATCCATTATTGAAAACCAGGATATGGCTCGTCTGTTCGGATTTTTAATATCTTCAATGATAGGAATTGAGTTCAATCCTAATCCTGTTAATTCTGAGGTGGCGGTTGCTTCGGAACTTTTAAAAAATCTTGATGATGTTGTCTATATTTATAAAAACTACTCAGCTCTCAATCTTAGTACTGAGCTTAGAGCTGAAATAAATTATCAATTTTGGTCAGCCATTACGATGATGACCCGTAGTAATGCCTTGGTATATGCAGATGGTTCGAAAGGCAATGATTTTTCAAGCTTGGCAGATAAGAAGGCTGATCTAACTGCTAAAAATCTTAAAAGAGCAATTGAGACCAGCCTCCCTTACTTTAATAAAGCACATATTCAACGTGAAATTCGGGATTTAGTTGCACATACGGATTTTGACTTATCTAACCAAAAGATCACATGCAGAGACATGATTAAGCCTTCACACCAACATAGTAAAGTGAATATGCATGGATTAATGAAATATAAAAATACAATAGCAATTCTTTACCGTGCCTATCTTACTTTTATAGAGATAAAGACCAATGAACTTGAGATTAAAAAGCTAAATACTGTTTTAGATGAATCCATTTTTCGTCTTTCAACCACCCCTCAAAATACTCTTACGATTAAAATACTTAAAGATCTGTTTACTGTAGTGAAAAGACCTTTAAATGCTTATGGAAGTCATGATGTTGAGGTTATTTTTAGTGAAGAAATTTTTAATTTAATTAAGAGTCAAGCACTTGTATCTTGATCAACATAAAATCTTTTTGAAGGATATCAAACGTATGATATTCCTACGCTTTTTTAATTCCTATAAGAGATTTTATGTTAAATCAGTTGGCTATAAATTTTCAAAAATATCCTTAGTTTAATATTTTAATAAGCAAGTAAAGGGTATGATAGGATTGAAAATCTTAAATTTCTGCATTAAAAGAAACGGGAGTTAATAGTATGAGTCAAGACCCTAAAAAATGTCCTGTTACCCACCTGACTACTGAAGCTGGTGCCCCTGTGGTGGATAATCAGAACAGTATGACGGCAGGTGCGCGTGGACCTTTACTTGCCCAAGATTTATGGTTGAATGAAAAATTAGCAAACTTCGTCCGCGAAGTGATTCCAGAGCGTCGTATGCACGCTAAAGGTTCAGGTGCTTTTGGTACCTTTACCGTGACCAATGATATTACCCAATATACTCGCGCTAAAATTTTCTCTGAAGTCGGCAAAAAAACCGAAATGTTTGCGCGTTTCTCAACGGTGGCGGGTGAACGTGGCGCGGCCGATGCAGAACGTGATATTCGAGGTTTTGCCCTGAAATTCTATACTGAAGAAGGCAACTGGGATCTGGTCGGCAATAATACCCCGGTGTTTTTCCTGCGGGATGCCCGTAAGTTCCCTGACCTGAATAAAGCAGTCAAACGTGACCCGAAAACCAACAAGCGCAGTGCCACCAATAACTGGGATTTCTGGACATTATTGCCTGAAGCCTTGCATCAGGTGACCATTGTCATGTCAGATCGCGGTATTCCTGCTGGCTACCGTCATATGCATGGTTTTGGCAGCCATACCTTCAGTTTTATCAATGCCCAAAATGAACGCTTCTGGGTGAAATTCCATATGCGTACCCAGCAAGGCATCCAGAACCTGACCGATGCTGAAGCAGCAGACTTGATTGCCAAAGACCGTGAAAGCAGCCAGACCGACCTGTTTGATGCCATCGAACGTGGCGACTATCCAAAATGGAAAATGTACGTTCAAGTCATGCCAGAACTGGAAGCCGAAACAGTGCCTTATCATCCATTTGACCTGACCAAAGTCTGGCCGAAGGGCGATTATCCACTGATTGAAGTCGGTGAATTTGAGCTGAACCGCAATCCGGAAAACTATTTCCAGGATGTAGAACAGGCAGCCTTTGCACCTAGTAATCTTGTACCGGGCATCAGCTACTCACCGGACCGTATGTTACAGGCACGTTTAGTGAACTATGCCGACGCAGCGCGTTACCGTGTTGGTGTAAATCATTCACAGGTTCCGGTCAATGCTGCACGCTGCCCTGTAAACTCTAATCGTCGTGATGGTCAGGGCCGCATGGATGGCAACTATGGTTCATTGCCACATTATGAACCGAACAGTTTTAACCAGTGGCAGGAACAACCTCAGTTTAAAGAACCAGCATTAAAGATTACCGGTGATGCTGATTTCTGGGACTTCCGTGAAGATGACAATGATTACTTCAGCCAGCCACGTGCCCTGTTCAATTTGATGAATGATGAGCAGAAACAGGCCCTGTTTAATAACACGGCCGCAGCGATGGGTGATGCGCTAGATTTCATCAAATACCGTCATATCCGCAACTGTTATGCTTGCGATCCAGCTTATGGGCAAGGCGTTGCTAAGGCCTTAGGTATGACTGTAACAGATGCTCAAGCGGCACGTGAAACAGATCCTGCTAAAGGTTTGCCAAGTTTTCTTTAATTTAAATAATTAATACCCCCGGCATCCTTGGACTGCTCTCAGTATCTTAGACATGAGGATGCCACTCAAAAACCGGTCAGTGAAGTTATTTAACATGAAATAAGCTTTTAAATTTCTCTTCCTGACCAATTACTTTGGCAAATTCAGCTGCAGTTTTTTGTCCAGTTTGATTGGCATTGCTATCACAATCGACTTGGCGTAACTGTTTTACAATGGCCCATTCAAGCTTAAACATCGCACCCATTAAGGCAGTATTGCCCTTGTTGTCACGTGCGCAGCGATTGGCACCATATTTTAGTAATATAGTGACTGCATCTTGATGACCATAATAAGCTGCCATGATTAAGGGCGTATAACCTGCACTATTACGGACATTCACTGGAAATCCGTATTTTAAAAATTCATTAATAACTTCTTGATTACCAGTTTTTGCTGCGGCAAAAAAGATATCGATTAATTCCTGTTGGGAGTTTACCGTTTGTTGCTGAGCCACTTGAACTGTTTCTTGGGCATGAAGTTTAGTTATTCCTAGCGTAAGCAGAGTCACTAATAGAATGCTAGAAATAGACATCATCACGCTATTCAAGATTGCTTTCATTTCAATTGGCCTCAAGTTTGCTTATGACAAAATATTGGAAATCTAAAATTCCTGTAAAACTCCCCTAGGGTTGCAGGAAAGGATTTGAGTTTTACAGGACTTTTCGGTGGTGACTCTTAATCGCTAGTCACCGATTTGATCAACCAACCAGAATTAGTCTTTTAATTTTGCAGCTTTGGCTTTAACCGTCGCCAGGTTACCGTTGACTGCTTTGGTCATACGGGTACCGTAGTCTGCATCTGCTTTATAGAAATAAGACAACATGATGTGCTTGGTTTCTGAATCTTTGACATTGCCCAGGTCAGCAGCAAGGTTCATGATCAGGTCATCTTTCTCTTTAGCTGTATATGAACGGTAAAGTTCACCAGCCTGCTTGAAGTTCTGCTCTTTCACGCCAATTTGCTGTACATGACCAGATAATGGTGTTTGTACCGCACGTGCTTTTTCAGTTGCAGCTTTTGGCTCTTTACGGCTTGGCTCATAGTTCACATCTGAGTCACGCTCAGATACATTCATATAGCCATCCTGGTTATTGTTGTTCACATTCACCACGGGACGGTTGACTGGAATTTGCTGGTGGTTGGCGCCTAAACGGTACATTTGGGTATCTGAGTAAGAGAAGATACGGCCTTGCAGCAGACGGTCTTCTGATGGCTCGATCCCTGGTACCAGGTTACCTGGCGCAAATGCCGACTGTTCAGTCTCGTTGAAGAAGTTCTTCGGCATACGGTTCAGGGTCAAAGTACCGACTTTGGTTTCTGGAACCAGCTCAGTTGGCCAGATTTTAGTTGGATCTAGCGGATCGAAATCAAACTTGCCCAGATCTTTAGGATCAAGCACCTGAATATACAGATCCCATTTCGGGAAGTTACCTGCATAGATGTTGTTATAAAGATCATTGGTCAAATGGTTGAAATCTTTACCTTGCTGCTCAGCCGCTTCTTTCACGTTCAAACCCTTCACGCCTTGTTTAGAACGGAAGTTGAATTTCACGTACTTGTATTCGCCTTTGTCGTTATACAGTTTGTAAGCGTGCACACCAAAACCGTCCTGTTCGCGGTAGCTGGTTGGAACACCTTGCTTGCCGTATACATAGGTCAGCATGTTGGTTGCCCATGGCTGGCTCGACAAGAAATCAAACACACGGTTGGCATCTTGTACGTTAGTCACCGGGCTTGGCTTCATGGCGTGAATGAAGTCCGGGAACTTGATCGCATCACGGATAAAGAAAACTGGTGTCTGGTTACCGACCAAGTCCCAGTTACCTTCTTGTGTGTAGAACTTCACTGCGAAACCGTGCGGGTCACGCAAAGTCTCTGGTGAACCTTTACCATGAATTACGGTAGAGAAGCGTAAGAAAACTGGAGTTTTAGTACCGGCTTTGAACAATGAAGCAAGGGTCAGATCAGATAGGTCTTTGGTTGCAACGAATTCACCATAGGCACCCGTACCACGCGCATGTACCACACGCTCAGGAATACGCTCACGACCAAAACGTTGTAATTTTTGAACTAATTGTACATCTTGAAGTAAAACGGAACCATTTGGACCAGCAGTGATCGAGTTCTGGTTATCCCCCACTGGCGCGCCGTTATCTTTAGTTAATGGGGCAGCTTGTGCGGCTGTGACAGTTGCAAGCATTGCAATAAGTAACGAATGTTTCAACATAATCTGTCTCTTAAAATAGTACCTTTCCTGCGAGGATTAAGGTACTAAATATTAAGTGATCTATAAAACCGTTTATTTTTATAGTGTTAATCGTAAAAATGGATTATTATTGTGTTTTTCAGTGTTTTCCATATTAAATAATCACAGGAATATTTTCTTAATAATATTAATGAATTTTTGATTAGCCACTACACAGTAGTTTAATTAGGATTTTTATGGAGAAAAAATTATTAATTCAAATGAATTCGACTTAGTAGTTATTTAATTCTTCTAAAATTAGCATAATACACGTTATACTAAATTAAAAATGGGAGCCTAAGCTCCCATTTTTATTAATGATTTTTTAAATCTTTTAGCATTGCTTCACGCAGAATTTTATTCATACGTGTTTGATAACCTTTTCCTTGTGCTTTTAACCATGCTAATACATCCGCATCAAGACGAACTGACGTTTGTTGCTTCACTGGACGAAAAAATTGCCCATGACGAATAGCATTACTCCAGTCGGTAATTTCAGGCATATCTGAGAGATCTAGCTGATCGTCAGGAACCGTTCCCTTAGCAAGCAAGCGTTGAATTTCAGTATCTTGCTTGTCGCTGAATTTTTCATTCAGTTCTTTGCGTGAGTATCTAACCATGCTCATATCTATCTCGCTCCGCCTTAGTTACTTGTCTTGCACTAATGATTCGTATGATTTCACAGTCATCTTCATCAAAGATGGTGTGAGCTACTAAGAGCATTAGTACGCCTTTTACTTTTCCAATGGTCTGCCAACGTTCTTCACCATCGGTATGTCTATCTTGGATTGAGATCCTCAACGGATCTTCAAAAACAAGGCTTGCTGTTTCGAAAGAGACATCGTGTTTTTTCTGATTCTTTCGATTCTTTGCCTCATCCCATTCGAAATACTGTTCCATAAAAAACATTCAAATTTGTATATACAATAATGTATCACAAAATTGTATCACTTAAGCTGAAAAGCGTAATTTTTAGTCAGATTTATTGGCAAGAACTATCAAAACAGTTCATAAAAAAGCCGACTTGTTTCCAAGTCGGCTTTTCGGGTTTGCGTCCCCGATTTTTTATAACATAACTTTTTGAAATATAAAACTATTTTTATATGCGTTTCGTATAACGCCCATTATGTTAAATAGATAGTCTTAATCTATCAAATTTTCACAATGTATTTACCATTAATATAATTACCAAGTTTATTTCTCACAGCTTTTTTACTAAACCCAGCCAGTCATATAGAAAACACCAATAATTAAGAATGATGCTGCAATTTTAATGATTGTAATACTGAAAATATCTTTATAGGCTTCACGGTGTGTTAAACCCGTGACGGTTAGTAATGTAATAATAGCGCCATTATGTGGAAGAGTATCCATACCACCAGCAGCCATAGAGGCGACACGGTGTAAAACTTCTAAAGGTATACCAGCAGAATTTGCTGCAGCTACAAATTGGTCAGCCATTGCACCTAGCGCAATACTCATCCCACCTGATGAAGATCCTGTTATACCGGCTAAAATGTTAATTGTAATTGCTTCATTTAATAAAGGATTACTAATCCCTTGCAAAGAACCTGCAACTATCACGAAACCTGGTAAAGCTGCAATAATTGCACCAAAACCATATTCAGAACCAGTATTCATTGCAGCAAGTATAGCTCCACTGATTGCACTTTTCGTTCCGTCAGCAAATTCAATAAAGATGGTTTTGAAACTAAAAATTAAGATACACAAAATACCGCTACATAAAGCACCTAATACGGCCCAAATGGCGGTAATTTTCTTAATTTCTACGGGAACAACGTCTTTCATTCCAGCAAGTTGCAGTTCAAATAAAGATGGATACCAATGAGGTATATAATGCGTTAATAATAAATTTACAAGTCCTACTAATAGCAAAGGTGACAGTGCAATTAGTGGGTGAACTAACTTAATATCTGCTGGCGTTTGTGGTTCATTACGTGGATTATCTCCATAACCTTCACCAGCTAGTTGTGCTTTTTTTCTTCGGCTTTCTAAATAGATAATGCCAGTAATAACAATAAAAAGTGAGCCAATGATCCCTAGAGTGGGTGCTGCCCAACTCGTTGTATTAAAAAATGTGGTTGGAATAATATTTTGAATTTGTGGCGATCCAGGCATCGCATCCATAGTAAACGTAAATGCTCCTAATGCTATTGTTGCAGGCATTAAACGTTTAGGAATATTACTCTGTCTAAACATTTCAGCAGCAAAAGGATAAACTGCAAAAACGACAACAAAGAGTGATACTCCACCATATGTTAATAAACCACAAATTGTAATAATGATGGGAATAGCACGCTTTTCACCCAAAATTTTGATAATAGCGCCAACTATTGAACGCGAATAACCAGATAGTTCAATAAGCTTACCGAAAATTGCACCTAATAAGAAAACTGGGAAATACAATTTTATGAATCCAACCATTTTATCCATAAAGAGGTTGGTAAACGCGGGAGCAACTGCGCTAGGATCAGTCAGTAAAACAGCGCCTAATGCAGCTAAAGGGGCGACTAGAATTACACTATAGCCCCGATATGCAGCAATCATTAAAACGAATAATGCAGCTAATGCAATAAAAACGCTCATGAGAATCCTCTCATTAGAGCAGGGAACTTTCAACCATCCATGTTTAAGATTTGGCGTTTCCCTGCCTTTTGTTTATTAAAGTTATGTGATTTTTTATACTCATTATTGAGCAATCTTTAAGTCATTATTCAGCAACACCTGCATAAGGAACATCTTTATGACCATATCGACGTACACGGATATTGGCTTGTTCACCATGACCGGAAAATCCTTCTAGGTCACATAAACGTGAACAGTATTCACCAATGAGAGAAGATGCCTCATCTGTAAGTACTTTCTGGTAAGTACAGGTTTTAATAAATTTACCTACCCATAGACCACCCGTATAACGAGCCGCTTTTTTAGTCGGTAAAGTATGATTAGTACCAATAACTTTATCACCGTAGGCAACATTGGTACGAGGGCCGATAAATAGTGCGCCAAAATTTTGTAAATTATTCAAGAAATAATCTGGATTATGCGTCATCACCTGTACATGCTCAAAAGCAAGTTTATCGGCAATCTCAAGCATTTCTTCATCTGAATCAGCAACAATAACTTCACCAAATTTCTCCCAAGCCTGACGAGCAATTGCAGCAGTGGGTAAAATATTAAGTAAGCGTTCTACTTCTTGCATTGTTTCTTTTGCAAGAGCCATTGATGTCGTGAGTAAAATTGCAGGAGAGTCTGGTCCATGCTCTGCTTGGCCTAATAAATCAGTCGCACATAATTCACCATCTACAGTTTCATCAGCAATAACTAATGTTTCTGTCGGCCCAGCAAATAGATCAATACCTACACGACCAAATAGTTGACGTTTAGCCTCTGCAACAAATGCATTTCCTGGCCCAACTAAAATATCAACTGGTGCGATGCTCTCAGTACCAATAGCCATGGCTCCAATCGCTTGTACACCACCTAAACAATAAATTTCATTAGCGCCTGCTAAATGTTGTGCCGCAACAATAGCGGGAGCTGGTTTACCATGGAAAGGTGGTGCACATGTGATAATCCGAGGAACACCAGCAACACGAGCTGTAATTACTGACATATGTGCTGATGCTAAAAGAGGATATTTTCCACCTGGCACATAACAACCCGCAGCACTTACTGGAATATTTTTATGACCAAGAATGACACCTGGCAGAGTTTCAACTTCGATATCTTTAATGCTATTACGTTGATGACGTGCAAAATTTTCAACTTGCGTTTGTGCAAAACGAATATCTGTTAAATTACGTTTAGTCAACTGAGATAAACATGCTTCAATTTCTTGTTCACTCAATCTAAAGTTATCACGTTCTACTTTATCAAATTTGAATGACAATTCTCTGATCGCTGCATCACCACGTGCTTCAATATCAGAAAGAATATTTTCAACTGTTTCACGAACCTGAATTTGAGCATTTTTTACAACTTCAGGTGCTGCTCCTTGTTTTAACCAAACTGCCATGTCGGATTCTCTCTTAAAAAATAAAAATTTAACTTAGATTTAAAATAATACTTTTTGCATACGTATGCAATAATTATTTAAAAAATATTTTTAACAAAAAAGAAAGAATTAAAAAATAATAAGTAATTGTATTTTATGTTTTTATTTATAATCAAATACTACTTTAGGAAGTTTTGAAGATTGACGAACAATTAATTCTCCTTCAACAACAATATGTTTAGGAAGTGAATTTTCATTTTCAATTTGTTCTAATAATATTTGAATGGCTTGGTCAACCATTTGTTTTGAGGGTTGCGAAAATGTGGTTAATTGAAATGAATCCCAACCTGCAAGGTAATTATCATCGAAACCAATGATTGAAATATCTTTGCCAGGTTGTAATGAAAATTCATTACGTGCTACTTCAATAGCACATAAAGCCATGTGGTCATTTGCACAAAAAATAGCATCTGGTTGTTTGGTTAAATTCAGAAGTTCACGTGTTGCTTGTCGTGCATTTTCATACGTATAGTTCCCTATAGCTTTTTGAACATCATATATACCGTGGTGGGCTAAGTATGAAAAATAAGTATTTTCACGATCTCGATTCGTTGATGAATTATTTTCTCCTGCGATATAAGCAAAATTTTGATGTTTACCAGCCAGCAAAAAATCAACAATTTTCTGCACACCCAAAATATTATTTCCCGTTACACTCGAAATTTCTTTAGATTCTGTTTTTCTCGTCATCATTACAACTGGCAGATGGTTTTGCTTACATTCATCTGCGATATGAGATGATAAATTGACGGCAATAAGAATAAGCCCAGCTAATGGATAATGTAATATTTCTTCCATTAAAAGGTCAGAATTTTGGCCTGTTTCATTAGTAAAAAGTAAAATACGATAGCCATTGCTTGAGAGTTCCTGTGACAGCTCTTCTAATATAGATTGATAATAAGGATTTGTATTGAGAGGAAGTACTATTCCTATAAGAGTTGATTTTTTTGTTATCAGTGAGCGAGCTATCAAGTTTGGTCGATAGCCTAATTGTTCAGCTGCTTCAATAATCTTTTTACGTGTTTTTTCAGAAATACTTGCACCCGGTGTAAAGTGACGAGATACAGCCGATTGTGAAACGCCTGCAACTTTTGCTACATCATGTGCTGTTACTGAACGTTTTAATGAACGAGTTATTTCATTATCATTCGGCATTTAATCATGTTCCTACAAAACTTTATAAAATATTTTAACCTGAATAAGGGATAAGGAATATATTTGATAAATTATCCTTAAAAGCAAGATTTTAAATGATTTAAAGTAATCTCAAATTATATTCAAAAATTTAGAATTTCTAAAATTAACATAATACACCTTATACGAAATGCTTTCTTTATTCCTTTAAAAATCAATTTCTTATATACTACTGAAAAGCCCATTTACCCTCAAATGGGCTTTTTTGTTGATTATTCATGTTCCACGACTATTCTTTGATCAATGTTTCACGACTTTATTCATATTAGTTAAACAATCGTGGTTAATCATAGGGTCTAAAAAAACGGCTCCAAAAGCCCCTTTTCTCCGGTTCCTGGTCAATGTGCTCCGGTACTGGAATCCGCTTATTTTCCACCTGCTCCGGAGTAGTCAATCCGTCATCTTTCGGCTGAGTTTGGATCTCTACTTCTACAGGAGTTTCTCTTGGTTGAGTAGTCAATACATCATAGTTCGACTCACTTTTTGACCTAGTATCTGTTGCTATATCTAATTTTGGGTCGATAGAACTAGTTGTATAAGCTTTTGGAGCTTCTAGTAGGCGTTGTATTGCTTCAATTTGCTCATCTTTAACGTGTAACTGATCATTCTTAGCTTTTAGTTCCTCACGTTGGAACTGCTCACGCTCATGAGCCTGTTCAAGCTGTTTTTGAAGCATGTAAACTTGCTGTTCTAATAGGTGAACTTCTGACAACTTTCGTGTTTCGGTTGTCTGTGAACTGTTTACATTTCTAGAAGGTTCACCAAAGACCCGAATAGCTTCGGAAAGATCAATTTTACCGTCACTATTTTTACTTAAATTACCTTTATTAACTTGCTTATAAATGGCTTGACGAGTTATTCCATAGAGGTTTGAAAGCTCAATAACAGATAATGATTTCATCTTGTAATTTTGGTTGTCCATTATGTGAACTAAAATACATTAACAAACAGTCAACTGCTACATACACAATCGACCTTTATGCCTTAAAGCCTAAATTTTTAAGATGAGGAATAAGTTGTTTTTGTTTTATTGGATCTCGCAGCATATCTTTAATTTTAATAGCTAAGTCGTCATAACTTTCACCTTGTTGTGCTAGGTGAGATACTTCATGTAAGCGTGAAAGCTGATTACCGAACATATTAATTTGTGAATCTGTCAATTTATAAAAATTATTCTGTTCGGATTTATGCTCAATACTTTTTGATTTTTCTTTAAACGTGAAGTGAATGTGTGTGACTTTTCGACCTGTCTTTATTTGCTCGTAAGATACATTTAAAGGGCTATGTTCATTGATTTGAACTACAGCAGTATCAATAACCCATCTCTTTAAATCAGCAGACAATGGATATCTTTTCCCTAACTCCAACATACTTCTTAAAGATTCGATGGAAATCTCTCGTTTTCCTATGGAACGATATTGGCTTAGTAGCTCATAAATACGAATAGCATATGCGCTACTCATACCAGCAATGTCAGATAGCGAATACTTAGTGAATTCACGGCTTAGATTAGAAATGAACGGCAAAATTTCTTTAGAAAACCGAATTCCTACAACGCTTTTACTTTCTAAAAAGCGTATGGATTGAATCCATCTCATTTTGATTGACTCATCATCAATAGCTAAATTAATTGATCTGTCATATAAGCGGTTTACACCATCTTTTAGATCTCTATAAGCTGTTTTTTCATGAACCCCAAGTTTTTTTAAATCATCAATAGTTACGCGATAAATTTCATCATCTGTAATATCTTCAGCCCGACTAATCTTACTAATAGCTGCTAAGACAATCCGTTGTTCTGTTGAGCTGAGTTGATATGAAGCCTCAATTACTTGATTTGATTTAACTACTAATTCTTTTTTAGATGTACTCATCATTTTTAATTCGATAAACTAACTATGAGTAATATAATTCTCTCATAGTTGGTAGTCAATCCCTCATAGTTAAGTAGTCAATCCCTCATAGTTAGTAGTCAATCCCTCATAGTTAGTAGTCAATCCCTCATAGTTAGGAGCTGAAAGCCTTTCTATTAAAGCCTTTCAGATAGCCTAAAAGATTTAAAAGATTTAAAATATATTAAAAAGGATAAGAATGAAAAATTGCCCTTGGTTTTCGCTGCACTCAAACTCTATTGAATCTCGCTTTCGCTCGATTCGAGGGGCAATTTTTTGCCTAATCTGGTTGTGACTTTAATAAAAAACAAAAGCAACAATGAATTCGCTTCGCTCATAAGTTTTTTTACTCGCTTCGCTCGGTCTAGAAATCACTTTTCTATAAGTGATTTCCTGTTTTTGAGATTTTGATACTAAAAAATTGTTTTTCAGAGAGTCTAGGCGCGATTTTTCGATGTTCGCTCGTAGACACTCGCTCTGATATAGCGATTTAACGCAAAAATATAGGGGGTATGCGCGATTTTTTCACTGATTACTATGAATCCTATGTCGATGAGGAAAACGTGCTTAAAACGCAAATGATGAGCTTTCAGGAAAAGGTAAGGCGGCCTCCTAAGGAGACCGCCTTGTTTTTTTGATTTTCCGTGTTCAAATTCACGAAACTAACGCGCTTAACGCTAATCATTTATTGAGTTCGCGACTAGAACGAACTCGCAGTTATCAACTTACGACATTTTCACTGTTTCCAGTGGAAGCGACTCTCATGGATCCTCCATCAAGACTAAGCTGGTCCTGACTTCTACACATCACAAAGTACACACTTCAAATTGTGTTTTAGTTCCACAATCACGATTTTATATAACATCATCCCACTAGAGCCTTGCGGCCCATCATCGCAAAAATCAGTCAGCAGCAGATCCGTCTCCGGAACAACTGGGTTATTTCAAAGCGCAAACTTCAACGTAACCAGCGCACTTTTTCTTAATGATTACTTATGAAATATTATTCATCCGACCGCTACATCAGGATGTTTAACGTTTATTCACTTTCTTCCGCGCCAAAGAGGCTTGCCGCATTTCATAGCGGCCGAGGTTGCCACACCTCTCACCTATAAACTTTATTTTCTCAGTTCGCTTATGCACCGTATTGCCTTTCGTTCAGTTACACCGCTTACGTTTTTATTCGCTCGAAGTGACCTAATTAAATCAGAATAAATCCTAACTTAAACCTACTCAGCAATTCTCCCTCTCTCATTAATCAGTTCTTATAGCACCCTCTAGGAGTGTTTTCGATCTGAAAAGCCTATATTACGGAGCCACCGTATATAATCATCGACTTGAGAGATTCCCACTTTAGCATTAACAGTCTTTGTCAAAATAAATAATCATAAACAGCGATTAATTAAAATGACGGACAGTACGCTTATCCGTTCCACCTGATATCAGCTATTCCTTTTTTTTGAGGTAAGAGTTCCAAAAACCCTCATTAGTAACCGATATTAAATTTCATTACGGGTAAAGCACTTATCCTACACAAAGCAACATGCTTAATAATATGAAGTACAACATTTACTAATCATGAATAATTACATAATTAATAACACAACATATTATCTCCTTAGTGCCACCTTTACTGGCTTGAGCTATCCATAGATCACAGCAGCCAACCGAATATGTCGTCACGACAAGTCAATTCGGCCAACCCCTGTGTACCAAGCGTTCCAGATTTCTCCTCACGCCCCTAGTACCTCGCGATACTCTCATAAGCCCACCAATGTGCAACGCATTTAGCCCTATTAAGGAATTGAAGCTAAAAACGTGTGTTCCTAACGCATCTATCATTCCTTGAAGATACTCACACTCTCTGTTAAGCAGGGTTTGCCCTTGTCACCAAGGATCCCGTTTCAGTGTCGCCCAACTATTTGACCGGCTCACAGCGATTTCATACGCCGAAGCCAATTTAGAGTGATTGGGTCAAAGAACAGAATCTCACTGTCCAGTGCCCTTCGCAGCCGCACCAACTACCTTTCGGACGTATGCAGCTACACGGTCTTTAGCATGAAATGGCTGTTTCATGCACACGGACCGAGAAAAAAACAAAGCTTAGAAAGTTTTGCTCGTTGCACGATTAACACAACAAAGCTCATTTCATATTTTGGCAATGCCATCGTCTCAAGCTTTTTTCGAGCTGGCAAATTTT
>NZ_JAHIBY010000024.1:0-12146 GCF_024151445.1 Acinetobacter sp. UC24323
CTGGTCCTGACCTGTGATGGTTAAGGTCACCTCGCTGCCCGGTGCTACATCTGTGGTCCCACCTGTGATATGACCCTGGTCGTCAACATCTACTGTAATTGATCCATCAACGCGGTCCAGACCACCTTGACCAGACAGATTGCCTTCGGCTTTTACAACATTACCATTTTGATCTACAACCTCAGACTCTACCTTTAAATCCCCATCAGCAAAGTCATTTGGCACTTCTATTGTATAGCTACCATCAGGATTAATAGTTGTTTCAATTTCCTGACTAATTAAATTTCCATCTTTATCTTTACCCGTAATGGTAACATTCACTTTACTGCCATTAGGAATATTTTCAGTGTTACCCGTTATAAGCCCATCACTTGAAACTTGGATACTATTCACACCATTAGGTTTACTTGGGGAATTATCATCATCATTATGGGTTGCAGCAATTATCCCCCCAACAGCACCCAGACCAGCTAACCAAGGTAAAAGGCTAGCAAGTTGACTTCCTGCTTCTGGTAGTAATACTTCTAACCCAGGAATACCTTTAAAGTCAGAAACCCCATCGAACCAATAAAGAACACACCCATCTTCTTCAAATACTAAGTCAGAAATTACTTCATCATAAGCAGTAAAGAAATTTTCAATAACTATTACTTCTCCATTTTTCAATTTAAGTAATAAGTTATTACCGTCACGGATAAATTCCTCAACATCATCACGATGCATTTTCGTATGAACGATTGATGCTTCTGTTAAAGTAATCTGATTCGAATTAACTATTGATTTCTCTAATGAATCTTTTTCTATTACAATAAAATTAGTCATATTTCACCTAAACTTCTTATTCCATAAATTGGTAATTACTTAGAAATCCCAGTAATTTCGACAGTTACACGACGATCTGGTTGCAAGCAGGTTTTTAAGGCTTCTTGTGATTTAGCGTTAGGACACCCATCAGTTACAGGTTGAGTTTCTCCCATGCTTGCTGTACTGATAACGCTATCAGCCACCCCATTTTGGATTAGAAGATTCCGTACTGTATCCGCCCGGCTTTGCGCCAGCTTGTGGTTATAATTGTGATTGCCTAATCGGTCTGTATGACCAGTCAATTTAATTGCACTTACCGAGACGTATCCCTGCGAAATTTTAGAAGCTAAATCCGTTACTTCTTGGCGCCCTTTTGGCAGCAAGTCATTAAGTGTAGAACCATCAAATTTGAATAAAGTATCTGCTGATAATTGGATTACTGAAGTGTGTTCAATAGTTGGAGTTGCTTCTTTTTTTGAGCAAACAAGTTCTTTTCCATTATTTAAAATATAAGGTTTGCCATTCTTATCTATGGAAAGGGTCAAATTATTGTCGGATAACTGATTGGTTTGAAGGTCTACATCACATGATTGACACTCTTGAGAAGTACAATTTTTAACTTTGAAATTGTAAATTTCAGGCTTCAAACGGTACTGCGCTGCATTATTAATATAGAAGCTACCCGATTGAATGTTGTCTATATAGAAATTAATAGGACAGTTTTGCTTTTCCGGAGCATCTTCTGCACATAATTTATCATCTCGTTTTACGTTTATTACTTGAGCCTTATCGTTGCCCCCTTCTTGAAACCGTAAACCTGTAGGCTGGGAATAATTGTTGGCTGCACAGGCAGACAGTCCAATTGACACAGCTATTACTAACAATCGCAATTTATACATATAGCATTCCCTAAACGTTAAAAGTAAAAACCATTGTTATCTCTATACTTGTGAAGCAGTTCTCACATATGCAAAGTGAAGTTATCAAATTCACATCATGATTTATGTTCATTTTACACATTTTTATTTGATTTCAAACTATGCTTTTTATATTAAAAAAATAAAAATAGTTTCAAAAAATTCTTTTATAAATTTAAATATTTAATATTTAATATTTTTTTTAATTTATTTTTTTAATAAAAAATTGTTATTTTTTATCTACAATTAATTATGTGCATTTTTAACATAGAAAATTTGTGACTGCGTGACTTAAGCTCAGTAGCGTCTTATGCGGATAAAGTAAATAATTTCTATAAGAGAATAAGACATAAAAAAAGCCATACTTAAGTAGATGGCTTAGATGAAGAGCAGTTTGAAAGAAAAAATTAAGTTAAATTTAGTCTACTTTAAATTTAAACTTATAAATCAAACCCACCGAAGATTGGGGGCTCTTCTGTCGTACTATCATCATTATTTGAGTTTCCTTCCGACGAGTTAGAACCATTTTCTTGTTCAGATGTTTGTGGAGGAGCTCCATCTTTACTTGATGGATAATCATCCATTAATAATATTGTACTTAGCGCAGCACAATGAGTTCTTAGGCTCTCATTATCATCATCGTACATTGTTGGATATAATTGTTTAGAATATTGTGAAGTATAACTTGCAGTCCAATTCTGCAAGATATTAGGTAAATTAAAAGTATAGTAATATGTTTTTTCTTCATTGGGTTGATAAGTATTAACAGTTTCATCATTTAAACAATAATTCGTTTCTGTTTCTTTTTCTGTTTTAGAACCCGTTAATTGTATAGCAGCTTTACAACTGTTGATGTACTCATAGATCGGTTCTGATGTCGTATTTTTCACAATGACTTGTAATTTATACCTTACCTTTAATCCACTATTTATTCCTAAAAGATCCATCCGATCCCCCATTTTCATAGGGATAAATGGAGCATAGTGTCTAACAAATTGAATTGTTCGCTCTACACCGCCACAATATTGTGTTACAGGATTTGGATAAGCAACAGCATACTCACCATCATCTTCCATTTGATTAGAACCTGGATTTGGTCGAGGATTAGTAACAGGGTTTTCAGTACCAACTGTCATTTCGCCCGTACCAGTTCCCCCTAAAGTCACTCCAACATTAAATCCGCCATCCTCTCCAGTACAACCCGAGAGCATAAATAAACCTACAGATACTAATGGTAGTGTAAGACGCGAATGAGGCATATGAGTTATCTCAATAAATATTGTAAGAACTAAAAAACAGAAAATTCCTTTAAACCTGTTTTTTCATGAAATATTTTATAGGAAACTTAAATACTTGGAATTATTCAATCACTATAAAATTTAAATTTTATAGAATTCAAGTAGCTAACAAAAATCTAGGTATTCAGAAATAAATATATTCTTTTACAATTCTATGATGTCTGGAACTCCAGTCTTATTAAAACCTAATATAATTTAACAATAAACATACTTTTTGACAAACAAAAATGTGCAATTAAACCATTTTTCATAAAAAAAATTATGTGAGAGGGAAATAAAATTCTAAAAAAATAATAATATGTGCAATATGTACATATTTTTTAAATAATGGTACATTTCCTTTGAGTGACTCTAAACAAAAGGAGATAGAACTGTAACATTTGAATAGAAAAAATTACGATAGCTCAAACAGTAAGTTTTTATTAAACAGTTGACACTAGGGAAATGAGTTAAATTCTATGCGTGCGTATTCTTTAGACTTTCGCCAGAATGTAATGGCTGCTTACAAACAAACGCAACATAAGTCAAAAGTCTGTAAACAGTTTAAGATTGCCAGATCAACACTGGATGAATGGATTGCTCTTGAAGAAACAACACAAGATTTAAAACCACTACCACTTACTCGTACTGGCAGACCCTTTTCTATTTATGACTTAAAAAGCTTTGAAGATTTTGTAAAATCTACACCCTTCTCTAAAATCAGAGAATTAATAGACCCTTTTGAACATAGATTTGGTTATAAAGTCTCATATTCTATTCTATGGAGAGGCTTAAAAAAAATTGGGTGGAAAAATAAATTTAAAAGTCGAGAGTGAATCAATATTTATTTATCATATTGGAAAATACCCAGACGAAACTGTTTATTCGCGTCAGGGGATCTTTCATCGTTTTTACAATATTCTATTGCCGAAGAAAGGATAGCCTTAGACATCAAATTCCACATATCAAGACTTAATTTTTTTAGCTTTTCTACAGATTCAGGACTTAACTCGTCTGCAAAAATAGCTTGTTCTAAAAAATTGGTTTTTTGCGTTAGATTACTAATCCCGGCTGCAAGATGATCTGAAATATTTTGAGTAAATAGTTGCTTACTTTCATCCATTTGTGGATCTGGAGTAAAACTGGAATTCTGCAAAATAATTTGATTATTTTCTTCTATGACCAACCCCAATCGTTTAAGTTCGAGTAATATTGATTTTGGATGCTTTTCAGAAGATATCTGCTTAACCAAGCCCTCAAAACTTGGTTCCTCCCCATTAAAAGGAATTTGGGTTGGCAGTTTTTGTCCTATCCATAAACCAATTACACGAGCAGGTACACTAATAGGTAATTGCTGATTAAACTGATTAATTAATCTATACTCACCATAGGTCTGACAAAAACTTCTGACCTCACGTCGCCCTAAACCAGATAATAAGCTAACAGCAGAGTCTGTTTTTTTTTGTTTAATAGAGTCTAGCTCTTTAATGGCTTCATTATAAAATACCGATTTTAGGGCGGTTGAAAACTCATTGTAACCAATACCAGTTTTAATAAGCCAACGAACCAACTCAGGCATAATACTGATAGCATGTTCTAATGTCGTTTCAGTGTCATGAGACAACATCATGTCTTTAGAAGTTACCAAAGCCGATGTCTCTTTACCCATGCATACTCCAGTGTGAGATGAAATAGACTTCCCCAAATCAATAGTAGTTAGAAAGTTAAAAAACATTTTAATTTAATAAAATTATACTTTTTCAACCTAATAAATTGTAGGCTTTTTTTTAAAAAAATGTAGGCTTTTTTTTATAAACTAATGGACTATTTTCGTACACTTGGTTAATTCTCTACAAGCTGTGTTGATGTTAAAAAGAGAATTATTAAGTTTCTTATAACACTAAGATATGTCTAAAAATATAAAAAAAACAATATTCAAAGAAATTAAATTATTAAAATATTTCAAATAAAAACAAAAACTTATACAAAAACCATTTTGATTATCAATAACAATTTAAAAAATTTAATTCTGTAAAAAAATAGGCTTATTCTTCATTCAATATGAATAAGCCTTTTATAGAAATAATATATGAATTTTTTTACTCAATGATACCATCAACATCTATTACTACGCGCCTATTGGGTTCTAGGCATTTCACTAATAGATTTTTTGAAAGACCATCTGCACAGTGTTTTACAGGATCCTGCTCGCCTAGACCTTGTGCAATAAGAACTTGGGCGTTGATTTGATTATTCAAAAAATATTGTTTTATCGTTTCTGCTCTTTTTTGAGATAACGTTAAGTTATAAACCTCCCGTCCTAAGTAATCTGTATATCCCAAAATCCGAATTGTTCTAATTTCTTTAAATTTATGAAGTTCTGCAACCAAACGATCTAAATCCTCCCTTCCTTTTAGATTTATATGATTCAGATCACTTTTATCAAAAGCAAATAATGCATCTGCGCCTAGTGTATAACGTTTGATTGATACTTGCTGTTTAGGCTCTTCTTTCTTTGGTGGATTGAATGATGGAGGACAAGCAGCATTTTCCGGATCAATCGGATTCCAATAAAAACTGCTTGCAATCATATTTTGATCAAATAAAACCTTATATTGGCAAGTAGTTATGCCATTTTCACCTTTGCCAGGTGTATTAAAGTGAAATAAATAATTCCATTCTCTTGGTCTCCACCCATCATCATATTGTGGTCGTCCAATTAATTCATATAACTGATCTTTTGTCATACCTGAACGAACTTGGCTTAAACTTTGTAAATTTGGAAATGTTCCTAACTCCTTATTAAAAATAACATCATTAGCTTTATGCCATTTAGGATTGTCAGTCATACCCTCTTTTGTAATTAACGTACCAGTTGAACACCCACTAAAAATTCCCACTGCTAAACACATGATAAATAAATTTTTCATATCTGAATTCCCGTATAAATTTTGTATTTGATAATTTAATTTTAAGTAGTCTTTATATTAGACACACTGAAATATTCAATGTGCCTAATAATCACTAAAAGCTTACCATTGGATACCGGCGCCTACAGTTCCTCCAAAATCACCACGGGAATTACCACTTCCAGACATTTTAAAGACCCATTTTCCATTATCTGAAATCGATGACATACCTATTGCATAACCAGATTCACCTCGGTACGTACCACCGCTGATTGCTATCATACTTTTACCTGGAATGTAAGCTTGTGGTAATCCCGCGGTTGCCATTGCTTGAGCAATACCTCCATTGGCATGATCTTCTAAATCATCGATACGTTTATTTGTTGTATAGAATGCTTGTTCTAATTGATTACTTACATTAGTGACTTGTTGATCTAAGGAATTCAGTGCATCTCCAACATTATTGTAAGAGCCTCCACCCACATTATAAGTAGGGCCTGTATTGGTTTCATAATTGGCACCACCACCTAAGTAGTTATAAATATTGGTGTTGCTCGCATGTAACTGAGATCCATTAATCGCATCTTTCGATGTAGAGTTAATTGTGCCGTCCGCTACATTTGTAACTTTACTTGCACCAGCATTTATACCTGTTTGATCAATTGTGATATTTCCTACAGAAACTTTATCTGTAGTAATCGAACCAGAAGTAACTGTATCAAACTTCACATCTTTACTGGTTGCCACTTGATAGTTCGTACTACCATCGGCATTTTTACTACTTGAAACCGTAATATTCTCACCAGCCGATACTGTTGTTTTAGCAGCTGTCGCAGCCGCAGTTGCATTTTGAGCAACCTGTTGTAGTTGATCTTCAGTAGCAGCTTGTCCTGAAACAATATTGTTAGGATTCCAAGTCGTATTTGTTAATCCATTAACTGTACCAGCCTCACCATTAACAGTAACTTTTCCAGCAGAGATATTGCCTTTTGATCCATCAATCAAAACATCTCCAGCTTGAATTGTTCCAGAATTACCATCAATTGATACTGCATTATCTCCTGCACCAATTTTAATTTGATCAGCTAAGCCCACTTTAATGTCATTACCAGAATTCGTTACTAGTACACCATTATCAGAGTCACCATTAATATTTACAGTTTGACCTGGTTTTACTGTGCTTGTCGCATTCGAACCTGAATCAGTACTTACATTCCAACCTTGGTTTGCATTTGCAGCCTGATCATTTACATGTTTAATTGCATCATCGATGGTGTTTTGCCCAGTGCCACCAATATTGCTCCAAGTAATCTGATTATTAGTATAAAGAGCATTACCACCAAACAGTTGAGTCAAGTTATTACCTAAGCCAAAAAGCTGACTACCATTGATGGCATCTTTAGAATCTGCACTAATAAGACCATCTGCAACATCAGTTACTTTTTTATCACCTGCACTAATACCATCTTTTGTTATGCTTGGGCCATTAGCGATAACAATACCGTCTGTTGTAATTGTGGTATCGCCAACTGTGACCTTATTAAAATCAACCTCATCTGCTGTAGCAACAGTGTATATATTTTGTCCATCCACACCAGTGCTTGAAGTAACAGTAATATTTTTCCCTTGTTCAACCTCCGTTCTTGATGCTGCTGTTGCCTGGTCTACATAGGTTTTATTGGTAATATGGTTTCCTTCGGTAATTGGACCTGTGTAGTAGCTGCCTCCATTATTCACCGTGAAGCTATCGCCTAGCTTGGTTTCTCCTGTCGCAGTCAGGTTCGTCGTGTTCACTGTATTGAACGTCACATCTGCTGCTGTACCCACCGTGATACTGCCATCCGCATTCGCTGTTAACTCAACATTGTCTCCAGTCACAAAGTTAACCTTATTGTCATCTTTATTGATTGTCTTAACATCAACTCCGTCAATCTGCGTCACCACACTTTGCAAGGCTGTATCCGCCTTAACCAAACTGTCTTTGGTACTTTGACTCAAATCAACTGCATAGTCCGTAACATTGTTGGCATCAGCTGTACCTGCCGTTACCGTAACTGCACTTGATCCTGCTGACGCAGTGCTACCTTTGGCATTTACCGTATAAATATCCTGTCCATTGCTACCTGTAGTTTTAACTACATCGGCAACATTCGTTCCCGCTGCAACCTCTGTTCTTGACGCTGCTATTGCTGAATCAATTGTATTTTGTCCAGTACCACCAATGTTACTCATTGAAAGTGTGCCATTACTATTTAAACTAGCATCACCTCCTAAAATATCTATTGTACTATTAGCAACATTACCTAATATATTATTCGTTGCATATAACTGACTACCATTGATAGCATCTGTACTAGTCTCGGAAATAGAACCAGACCCTACATTTTTAATTTGACGTTCTGCTCCCGCTGAACCAACTGACAATTGCATCCCTGTATTTGTAACTTGTCCCGCAAAATTACCATAGGTCAAACCATTTAAATTTGCCTCTGACTCTTGTGTTGCATCAGTAACAGTATTTGCATTTGCACCTAAAGCAATTGAATTCTCTTTAGTAGCTCGAGTATTCGTTCCAATACTTACAACATTATTAGTATTTACACCTATATTAGAATTTGAGCCTAAAAGAACATTGTTGTTGCCTTGAGAAGAAACCCCAGAAAGGTACCCTATAGCAATATTCTCATTTCCTTTTATATTTGCACCAGCATTATTTCCGAATGCCGAATTATTATTTCCAATAATGCGTTGACCTGTATATACACCTGTCAATGTATTGCCATCTCCTTCTAGAGAGACACCTGAAGCCGTACCGATAGCCGTATTAGAATTACCAGTAGAGTTTGTAGTATTACTAATTCCTGTTAATGCATTACTACCTAGAGCGGTATTATAGCTCCCAGTTCGGTATCTTGCTGCATTTTGCCCTACATAACTATTGTGTTGACCAATGCTATTTTGACCTGCTTGATCACCAATAAATGTCGCATATAGATATTGAGAATTACGCCCAGCTTGATTGCCTAACATAACACTATCTGAACCATAGGTATTTTTAGCACCGTCATCATAGCGTTGCGCATTCTGAGCGGCATAAGATCCAATAATAACTTCGCTACCACCTACTGAACGAGCATTTAGACCTATTGCTATAGAACCAGGTAGGCCATTCACATCATTAATGTGACTTCCCACAATTACTTGTGCATTATCACCAATAGCAATACCACTATTACGATTACTTACGGTTGCATCACTTCCAATTGCTACAGCATTTCGTGCAGTTGTCACTGAACTTCCATAACCTTGAGCAATTGATTCATTAGAATTAGCATCAATATAACTGTTACGCCCCAAAGCTAACGCACTATAAGATAATGCTTGAGCAAAATCACCCATAGCTATTGAGAAATCGGCATCGGCATTTGCAACACGACCAATACTGATTGCACTCCATCCATCTGCCGTAGAGCTATCACCAACAGCCACAGCAGCAGTCCCAATAGCATGGGCAACAGAACCTACTGCGACTGCCCGATCTCCATTTGCAATACTACTGTCTCCTAGCGCAATAGTTCCATCTCCAATTGCATTATTTATTCGACCTACTGCAACTGCCCCATCACCTTCAGCTGTATTTGATGAACCTATCGCTACAGCCCCGACACCATTAGCATCCTCACCATAACCAATAGCTACAGCACCTCCAGAACCTACAGTATATTGACTACCTTTTGTACTAGCTATACTGTTAGATCCAATCGCTACATTATTAGATAGGTCTTCATTTATATTAGAGTTATCTGCGATAATATTTTTACCAATAGCAACTGAGTTTTTACCTAACGCATTAGCAGTTTCTCCAATTGCCACACTATTAGTACCCGAAGCAGTTGTATCAATAAAACCAATTGCAATTGCTTCTTGTCCAGAAGCTCTTGCATCTAAATTAGCCTGACCTACATTTTGTGCGTTGGCTTGCACGCCGTTAATGAGAGTAAAACCGCCAGTTGCTGTTTGGCCAAGACATGTCCATGGAACGACACTAGTAAGATTGGTTGCCGCTTGACTCACACAATTATTGCTCGGTCCAATAGCCGCAGTTACTATTGGTGTTCCTATATCTGCGCTACCTGCTGCAAACACACCAGTTGATATTAAAGCACTTAAAAAGATACCACCCACCCAAATGTTAATATATTGATTATATTTAACTTTACTAGATGAATTACCAATATTTTTATTTTTAATATTATTACCTGAACTACGCTTCCCTCTGGCCTTAGAGAGTTCTGAAGCAGTAACCCAAATACCTAGAACATCATTCCAAATTAACCGATATATCTTATTCATTTTAATTTCCTTTTTAGCATACGTTGATTGGAAATATTTTTGTGCTCAAGCTAACTGCTAGAGATGCGACAGTTATAACTGCAGCAACAATTTTTCTATTAGTGTGATCAAATTATCATCACATTTAAATATGTGCAATATGCACATAATATTTAATAAAAATATTATTCGTGTCGTAAAATTTCTTCTATTTACATTTCAGGATTTGATAAATTTATAATTTTTAATTATTACAAAAGGTTACTTTGTTTTTTTACTAAACTTGAAAGATATCGGCCCCATAAAAGGCACAACTGTACAATAAAATAAATTTAATATTTTTTTTAAAAAATTAGCTTTAGATCTGTTTAGTGATTAAAAGGTTCCACTAGTTAAATCAATTGCAAAAAAATTCTCAAAAAACACTAAAAAATTACTTAAAATCAATGTAATAAAATTATTTATAAACTTGAGGTAATAGAAATATTAGACCTATAAATATTAATAAATTAAGCCCTACAAAACTATAAAATAAAAAAGCTCAAAGCATTTTGCATTGAGCTGTGCATAATACATGCAATAGATATCACATTATGCCTGAACAACGTGAATCTTGTCTTAAAATACCATAAAAATGTACATATGGAACATATTTATGGTATTAATTAAAGATTTGTTCTAAATCACAATGAATGATTGTTAAGAGATAATATTTTGCTCTATTTTTACTTATTCACAATTGTTGCTCCTATAACAAATTATGGAGATGTTTCTAACTCATCGTATGATGTTCTTGATCAACAAACTCAAAAGTAGCCACATCAATCAAATATCCTATAATCTAAAGGTTCTTTAATCTTAAAGAGGTAGGTCTAAAAAACATCTCTACAACTATATCTCGTTCGTCCAAACTATTTGAACTTAAAAATTGGGACATCAAACCATCTATTAGGTTTAAAACCATGTCAGCATCGGGTTTTAATGCACGGGTTTCTAAACTAAAAATTAGATCAAAAATTTCTCGAAGCAACCATTTTCTATATTCTATCGCCATACGGTAAGCTTGAGGATAAACTCCTTTAGTTTCAAAGAAAGCTTTAAGTAGTAAGTGGTACAGGCTATTAAAATTGACGTGTAAAATAATAATTTCTTTGAGTTTATCGGTTGTGTTGTAATAACGGTTTGAATAAATAATGGATAGCACTTCTTCTTTAAGCAGGCTTGTTTGAAAGGCGATACACATTTCAATCAAGCGTTCTTTTGAGTAAAAGTAGTTGTAAAGCGTAGCTTTTGGAATTTTAGATTCTTTAACTATAAGGTTTACACCCGTTGTATGAAAACCACGAGTTGTAAATAAACGGATAGCTGTATGAATAATGTTTAGTTTTTTGGAAGATGTTTCTAAATTTGGCATAGTAATACCGTTTAAAATAATTTTTTGTTGTATATAAAAAGAGATAAAAATGCCGTCACTCTTAAATTGAGTGCTAAATACAGGCATGCAAAAGCCGCACAATAAAGATGTGCTCGCCTATCTCGGGTTTATTGTTGCTATAATTTTTGAGTCGTAACGATTTTTAAGGTGCAAAAACCTAAAGTCGATTCAACCGCTTTATAGACTGTTTAAGTGGTATAGACAGAAAGACTTTGGCAAAAACCAATAAATGAGAAGAATTAGTACGCATAGCGAACTCCTTTGGCTATAAAGAAGTTTCACCACATTACTGCTAAATAATGGTGGCGAAACGAAAGAGGGTTAGCAGACTGGAGCCAAAGAATCCAGCACACCCGAAGGTGTCCCTCCCTCGCCCTGAACTGCACCCCATAAGTTAGACTTTTTAAACTTATGAGGTGTGCCCTATGCCAATTCCGAAGCATTCAAAAGAGTTAAAATTAAAAGTCATTCA
>NZ_JAHIBY010000025.1:0-7830 GCF_024151445.1 Acinetobacter sp. UC24323
TTTACGTTCGTGGCGTGTAGAGAGTGCTGAAGAGTTAGAGCCAGTTTTACAGGCAGCTTTAGATAGTAATGAACCGGTATTAATTGAAATCCCGACAGACCGTGATGCAGCAGGTCCATGGGTGCCGGGATGGTGGGATTTCCCGATTCCGGAATACATCACTGACGAGCGTCAGGATGAATACCATGAGTTCCGTCAATCCGAACAGCATTTGTAATCCATTTAAAAGTAGTAACTAAACAAGTCGAAGATCTTTCAATTTGATTTGAAGAGATCTTCACTTGTACACGTTAATCACATGACTAATGGTTGTTTAAAAACCTGAATTAATGGAAGGTTCGCATTTACTGCGGGCCTGCAACATCCAATTCAAAGCAAGTATATATTGTATGGAAAAAGAAGCAGATATAGTCATTATCGGATCAGGGATTGGAGGCAGCTCTTTAGCTTACAGCCTAGCAGATTCTGGTAAGCGAATTGTTATATTGGAGCGTGGCGAATATCTAAAAGATACCTTTGAAGCTCGTGATGATGCTTCAATTTTCTTGAAAGGTTTCTACAAATCCTCTGAAGTGTGGGAAGGTACTGATGGAGAGAAATTCCTACCAGGTAATTATTATTATGTAGGTGGAAATTCGAAATTCTATGGGGCGGTCATGTATCGCTACCGTGCAGAAGATTTTAAGCCAAGAAAACATATGGAAGGAAGTGCTCCCGGATGGCCAATTCCCTATTCGGAGGTTGAACCATGGTATGAGCAGGCTGAGGAACTATTTAAGGTTCATGGAAAAGCAGGAGAGGATAAGACAGACCCACCTCGGGCTAACTCGTATCGTTATGATCCAGTACCTGATGAACCAGCGATTGCTTCTGTTCGTATGCGGCTTAAAAAGGCAGGTGTGAATCCAACTACCTTACCTTTGGCAATTGATATAGAAAAATGGCTTGATCGTGCCCCAACAGGCTGGGATGCATTTCCTAACACAGGATTAGGGAAAATTGATGCGGAAGTTGGTCCTTTAGCTCGAGCTTTGACATATCCAAACGTTTCGTTGATTACAGACGCAAGAGTTTTACGCCTTGAAACTGATATCAGCGGAGAGAAGATAACTTCAGCTACTTATATTAAAGATGGCAAAGAGTACCAGATTCATGCTGATATCTTTGCAGTTGCCGCGGGGGCGGTACAGTCCGCAGCATTGTTACTAAGATCAGCAAATAAAATATATCCAACAGGATTAGCGAATAGGTCAGATCAGGTTGGAAGAAATTTTATGAATCACAATACAACCGCTTTGATTGCAATTGATCCAAGAGCAGAAAATACTTCTGTATATCAAAAGACTCTTGCATTTAATGACTTCTATAACAAGGATCCAGAAACAGGTTTCCCTTTAGGAAATGTTCAATTACTTGGTCATATTACAGGAAATATACTCAAGGCTAATTTGCCTTCACTATTTCCTCTATGGTTATCAAATTTAATTGCTCGTTACTCGTATGGTTGGTTTCTTACAAGTGAGGATCTTCCTAATCCTGAAAGCCGCGTTATGGTACGAGATGGCCAAATTGTGATGCATTGGGTACGTTCCAATATGAAAGCACACAATGAATTGATTAAACGTACTCGTGCTGTCATGAAAAAAGCAGGTTTTCCTATTGTACTGACACACACATTTGGGCGAAAAACTACTTCTCATCAGTGTGGCACAGCCAGACTGGGAAATGATCCTAAAACATCTGTGGTCTCACCGAATTGCCAGTCTCATGATATTTCAAACCTTTACATTACTGATGCATCAGTTTTGCCAACGTCTGCTGCAGTAAACCCTGCTTTAACAATAGCGGCTTTAGCACTTAAAGCAGGAGCAGCCATTAAACAAACTTTTTAAACATACATTTAAAGCAGTTAACGGTAATGCGTTTGATTTGTAAAACAAATCTATTGCACCGATGGTATTTAACTCAAGAGTGCCAATTTTTCAGATGGTGCTTTATGAGTTAATGAATATTTTAATTTCTATTTGTGGTGTGTATCTAACTTTACTTTAAAGGGATTTAAGTATGAAAAAACGTGATAATTCTCTTATTACACAAAGAATTCGCTTAGCAAGATTAGCTACTTTTGGTGGCTTCATGCTAATAGGCGCAATGATTTATGTTTGGTCAACTAGTGTTAGTGCTTATCGGCATTATCTAGGATTAAATGGAGCTGAAGGTGATGCAAGTTTCGGTATCATTGCGTTAGGTATAGGGGTTGGATCTGCTGTTGGTGCTCTAATAATTGGGCGATTTATCGACTTATTTGGAGCAAAAAGTGTAGTAGGGTGCACACTGATTTTATATCCAATTTCTATCATAGCGATGGGGTATATTCCAGAGTTTTGGTTTGCATTTGCTGCTGGTGTAGTAATGGGATTGTTAAGAGGGGCAACTGATTCAGCATTAAATGCACATGGAGTTCAGGTTGAACGCTTTTATAAACGACCAATTATGTCAGGTTTTCACGCCTGTTATCCTTTAGGGGGATTTATATTTGGTATGTTAGGTAGTTATTTTGCAGGTATAAGCCCAAATAGCGCCACAATTCCATTTACTATATGGGGAGGTGTATTACTTATTGTTAGCTTTATTTTATCTAGATTCTTATTAGATAAGCATGAGATTGTTGAAGATGATTGGCAGGAAAATCATACTGAAAATTCTGATGATAAATTAAATAATTACTCTAATGGCTATATTGTACTGCTCATGATTGGTTTTGGGATCTTATTGCTTGCAAGTATGTTTGGGGAAAATGCTGTAGGTGATTGGGGACAAGAATATATGCATCGTACTTTGGGTACGACTACAGCTGTAGCTGGTATGGCGATTAGTTTCTTCTCAGGTGCGCAATTTATTGGAAGACTATTTGGTGATCGTTTAACGGAAAAATTTGGTGCTCCAAAAATTGTTTTTTGCAGCGGAATATTAGCTATTTTAGGTTTACTTTTACAAACATTTGGAGGAAGTGTACAGCTTGTTTTTTGCGGATACGCTTTATTTGGTTTAGGTTTATCCTGTTTAGCTCCGATTATGCTATCAAGTGCAGGTAGGAAAGACCCTAAAAATGCAGGGCGTAATATTAGTATCGTTAATGGAATTGGGTACTCTGGTATGCTTTTAGCTCCTGCAATACTTTCAACGATAGTAAGTCAGTTTGGTATTGAAAGATTACTTTATTTCCCTATAGCTCTAATGATAATTTTCGTAATCATCACACCTATTATAATGAAAGAGAAAAAGAAAAATAAATTTGTCAAACTTCAAAACGCGAATTAGAAGAAGGCATCCACCTTATAAATTAATAAGGTGGATGCTACATACTAATGAATAGGAATTAAAAATGACTAATATTTTTCCGGACATTTATTTTTTACATAAATTGGCTGATGTGGCAGATGCAGAGACATTACCTAGATTCAGGTCTCATATAGATTTAGAAATTCAAACAAAGCTAAAAAAGAATGTGAGTTTTGATCCTGTAACTATTGCGGATAAAGCTGCCGAATATGCCATGAGAAAAATGATTACAGAATATTATCCTGATCATTCAATCATGGGAGAAGAATTTGGAGCGATTGAAAACGGAGAAATAAGATGGATTTTGGATCCCATTGATGGTACTAGACCCTACCTACTTGGTATTCCAGTTTGGGGAACTTTAATTGGATTAGAGCATAATGATAAAATGTGCTTAGGTATGTTAAGCCAACCTTTTACCAATGAGCGGTTTTGGTCTGATGGAGAAAGTTCATTTCACCAATACAATAAAGTGCAAAAAAAATTAAAAATTCAAAGGAATAAAAAAATAAGTGAAGCGATATTACATATCAATCATCCTCGTTCATCAAATCTATACCCGCATATCAACTTCACTGAATTATCTGAACAGGTTTTAATGACACGTTATGGCGCTGAATGTTATGCCTTTGCAATGTTGGCAGCTGGGTATATTGATATTTGTTTTGAGTTTAGTTTACAGCCATACGATATAGCCGCATTGATACCAATTATAGAAAATGCTGGAGGAGTGATTTCAACACTTGATGGATCTTCAGCACACAAAGGTGGAACAATCGTCGCTGCTAGTTCTCAGTTGCTACATGAACAAGCATTAAAGATATTGAATAGTTAAAAATATATAAAAGTCTCGAGATAAACTTATGAAAATTTATTTAAATGGGCAAATTACGCCTACTGATTGTAAAAATTTACTTGAACTAATTCAATATCTTGCATTGGAAAATAAACGTTACGCTATTGAATTTAATTCAAGAATTATTCCAAAAAGTAAATTGGAATGTACAAATATATCTGAATTTGACCGTATTGAAATTATTCATGCTGTCGGTGGTGGCTAAGTTAGGAGTTATGCATGCAGGATCTATCTTTTATTAGAGACAATTCACTCATTATTGGTTCACGTTCTTTTCAATCTCGTTTATTGGTTGGAACTGGCAAATATAAAGACTTAAATGAAACGGATGTAGCTATTCAAGCTAGTGGTGCAGAAATCGTAACAGTCGCAATTCGTCGTGTGAATATTGGACAAAATCCAGATCAACCAAATTTACTTTCGGTCATCCCACCAGAAAAATATACAATCTTGCCAAATACCGCAGGGTGTTTTGACGCTGACAGCGCAGTACGTACGTGTATGCTAGCGCGCGAGCTACTTGATGGTCATAACCTAGTAAAACTTGAAGTGTTGGGTGATGAAAAAACCTTATATCCAAATGTAACCGAAACTTTAAAAGCGGCTCGTACTTTAATTGACGACGGTTTTGAGATTATGGTCTATACCTCTGACGACCCAATCATTGCTCAAGAACTTGAAAGTATGGGCTGTGTTGCAATTATGCCTTTAGGTAGTTTGATTGGTTCAGGTCTAGGTATTTTAAACCCGCATACCATTTCAATTATTAAAGAAAATGCCAAAATACCGGTTTTAGTTGATGCTGGCGTTGGTACAGCAAGTGATGCCGCAATTGCGATGGAACTTGGTTGTGATGGCGTACTGATGAATACAGCAATTGCAGCTGCAAAAAATCCTATTTTGATGGCTTCTGCAATGAAAAAAGCTGTGGAAGCAGGACGTGAAGCATTTTTAGCTGGGCGTATGCCACGTAAACGCATGGCAAATGCGAGTTCACCTGAGACGGGTTATTTCTTTAAATAAAGAGGAATAGGTTTTTTAGGTTAAATATGCGTCATAGTGCGTTATAAAATATAGAGTTGAGAAATTGTTTATTAATGTTCTGATTTTTATATTAAATCCAGTGATAGGAGGATACCTATTTCTGGATTTTTAATATTTAAATGGAAGTTTTTTCAATATGGAATTTTATAAACGTATAGCACTATTTAATACATTTTTACTACCACTCACTGTCATACATGCATTTGAATTTAATGGATATATAAGATCGGGTATTGGATATAGTGAAAAAGGGGACACACAAAGCTGTTTTTTTCTGGACGGTGCAAAAAGCAAATACCGTTTGGGTAATGAGTGTGAACAGTATGTAGAGTTAACTGGTACTCAGGAATTATATAAATTTAAAGATAATTCTACAGTGGCCCTAAAGGGTACATTGGCGTTATTACAAGATTTTGGTGATGATAAAGATTTTTCTGGAAATAATTATGCCAAATGGGCTGAAGCCTATCTCATGTGGAATAATATCAGCTACTTAAATGGTGCAAATGTTTGGGCAGGTCGTCGTTTCTACAACCGTAATGATATTCATATTTCAGACTTTTATTACTGGAATCAGAGTGCGACAGGATTTGGTATAGATAATTTTAAATATAACGACTTGTACTACTCATATGTTTTCTCTCGTAAGGATGATGTATTTCAGGATAAACCAGTAAACCGCCATGATATTACTGTAAGTGGATTTAATACCAACCCAAATGGAACACTAAGTTTAGGGGTAAGCTATATCCCAAAAATAGATGAACCAGATAGCCATTCAGGTACTTCATTTAGCGTTCAGCATAAACAAAAACTAGGTAAACTCAACAATACCTTGGCCTTTCAATATGGTTATGGTCCAGGGACTGGCTTAAGTTATACCGGTGATACAAGCTTATCGAGTAAGGATAAAAGCTGGCGTGTAGTCGAATTTATAGATGGGCAGATCACTGAAAACTTTAGTGCCCAAGCGGAGTTGATTTACCAGAAAGATGAACGTGAAGAAGCCTCAAATGAACAGGAGTGGTACTCAGCTGGTGTACGACCAGTTTATGCATTGAATGATCAATTTAAGCTGGTAGGAGAGTTGGGTTTTGATGCAGTTAAACGTGATAAGACCGCGACTTTAACTAAGTTAACCTTTGCACCTACATGGTCACCAAAAGGAAAAGGATTTTGGGATAGACCAGAATTCCGTTTGTATTACACCTATGCGATTTGGAACAAGGAAGCCCAAGAGCGTGCTGATCTGAACAATGCAGGTTCTACATTATCGTCAACGGGTAATTTCGGGACATCACGTAATGGCAGCAATTTCGGATTGCAAGTAGAGTATTGGTGGTAATAGCTAAAACAATAAAAGAAAAGGCTCGTAAGAGCCTTGCGATAAATTGCTCAAAATTCTTAAGCTCCACCCCATATCGTTTTTGAGGTATCTGCTAGGAGGTATTCTTTAATTTCAAATGGAATTGATGAATCATTTATCTCTAGAACAGTAGTAGCTTGAAGATGATGCTTTTTAAGAGGCCCTGTGTCGATTAATTGGAAAGCCATTTTGGTGGCAAAAGGTTGCCTAAAAGATGTAGAAGCAATACCTGACAGAATACCGTAAAGAAACCTAATAGGACGTCTATGCTGTGTAGTTAATATAGAAAAAGTCATTTCATTATATTGCTTTTCTTCTATATCAATCATAAAGACTCTATCTCCAAGCATAAAGCAGAAGCCATCATATCGAAATTTGAAAGCATTTTTTTTAGGGTTATCTAAGTGAGGGAAGTGTTCAATAGTTACATATTGAACTAGTGCATCTTTGCGATATAAGTAAGTTAAAGAACGAAGAATTTTACCTTTATAAATAGATGAATAATGATATCTGTAATAAATCCCTAAATATTCCTCCATGAGTTCTGGTGTTGCTCTAGCAAGGTGTAAAAAATCATTGAACTGGTTTGAGTATCGAAGGGTTGTTGGTATTTCATTTTCTAATCCCTCATATAAGCATTTAAAGTCTTTAGGGTTTATTAAAAGATCTTTAGCTTCAATCATAAAATAGCGGGCAATTTTTTGAAGAACTTTTTGAGAAGGAATATGTTGACCAGCTAGATATTTGTTAAATTGCTGCCTGTTTACATCAATTTTCCGACACATATCTGCGACAGAACGACAAGATGAAATTAATGTAATTAAATTTTGTTGAATATGATTGATGAGCTCGCTTCTTCCTTGAGCAGTTACCTTTGTTCTTTCCTGAACATTATTCATAAGAATCACCATATTACATAAAATTAAATATTCAGTTTTCTATAAATCAAAAAGATTTTTTAATAAAAGTAGCAACTGATTTGTTTAGTTACTACTTTTAAATAGATTACAAATGCTGTTCAGATTGACGGAACTCATGGTATTCATCTTGACGCTCGTCAGTGATGTATTCCGGAATCGGGAAATCCCACCATCCTGGCACCCATGGACCCGCTGCATCACGGTCTGTCGGGATTTCAATTAATACCGGTTCATTACTATCTAAAGCTGCCTGTAAAACTGGCTCTAACTCTTCAGCACTCTCTACACGCCACGAACGTAAA
>NZ_JAHIBY010000026.1:0-6014 GCF_024151445.1 Acinetobacter sp. UC24323
AAGCATCGGTTTGGGTCCAGATACCGTGTCCAGGAATACCGGCTACATATTCAACGCCATAATTCTTTAGGGTTTGGGCAACAATCTGACTACCCGTTAATCTCTTCTTCACAATTTAATCGTCCTTAAATTAAAATCAAAACTATTCAAAATTTTATTTTTCACAAAACTTTTTTAGCCCAGTTTTAAACTGCAGCTTGACCAAAAGGAACGTCTTTCTTGCCATAACGACGAACACGTAGATTCGCTTGCTCAGCATGTGCAACAAAGCCTTCCATTAGACATAAGCGTGAGCAATATTCCCCAATTTGAGCTGATGCTTCATCTGTAAGTACACGTTGATAAGTACAAGTTTTAAGGTATTTACCAACCCATAGACCTCCCGTATAACGAGCTGCTTTATTTGTTGGTAAAGTATGGTTAGTACCAATAACCTTATCGCCATAAGAAACATTAGTTCTTGGTCCTACAAATAAGGCACCAAAATTCGTTAGATTTTTAAGAAAGTAATCATCATCATGCGTCATAATTTGGACATGTTCAGAAGCATAAAAATCTGATAGTTTCGCCATTTCTTCATTTGATTCACAAAGAATAATTTCACCAAAGTTTTCCCAAGCCGTACGGGCATAAACTGCAGTTGGAAGTAAATCTAATAAGCGATCGATTTCTTTTAATGTTTCTAATGCCAACTCACGAGAAGTCGTCAACATGACGGCTGGTGAATCAGGTCCATGTTCGGCTTGACCAAGGATATCTGTTGCACACATTTCTGCGTCAACACTATCATCAGTAATTAATAATGTTTCTGTAGGTCCAGCAAAAAGATCTATACCAACACGACCAAATAATTGACGTTTAGCTTCAGCAACATAGGCATTACCAGGCCCTACAATAATATCTACAGCAGGAATACTTTCAGTCCCTATCGCCATTGCGCCTACGGCCTGTATTCCACCAAGTGAATAAATTGCGTCAGCGCCAGCCATATGCTGCGCAGCGACAATATATGGAGCTGGTTTACCTTGAAATGGCGGAGCTGCAGTAATAATGTTGTTAACACCAGCAGCCTTTGCTGTACAAATAGACATATGTGCTGAAGCAAGTAATGGATATTTTCCACCTGGTACATAGCAACCAGCAGCATTTACAGGAATATGCTTATGCCCAAGCAAAACTCCAGGTATTGTTTCAATTTCAACATTTAACATTGACTGACGTTGAGCATCAGCAAAACGACGAACTTGAGTTTGTGCGAATTTAATATCTTCGTACTCACGCTCAGTTAATTGATCCATACATTGTTTGATTTCAGCATCAGTAAGTCGATAATCTTGACGATCCCATTTATCAAATTTGACCGATAGCTCTCTTACAGCAACATCACCACGATTCTCAATATCTAGTAAAATTCGTGACACGTCTTCCTTTAACTTATCATTCTGCGCAACACGCTGTTCTGTCGGTTGTGCTTTCTTAATCCACTCAGCCATACTCTACCCTTGAATTAGGATTAAATATTTGATTGATTTCAATCAAATATTTTCTTGAAGTAGACTCAATTTCACTTTAAATAGCAGGTACAAATCGACTCCTCTACTCTATCCATGAATTAAATTGAGTCACCATATTCATGCTAGAAAGTTTCACTTGAATATGATTTCCCTACAATTTCTCAAGAAAAAGAAAAGTGACGCAAATAGACGCAAATAAAAGAACCAATTAATGTAAACGTTTACATTAATTGGTTCTTTTATTAGAATTCCTTATCTTTAAGGTTTTCTCAATTATGAACACTATTCTTAAATCCGTTGCACTAATGGCTATTATTGTTGTTTCAGTCCGTGAATTATCTTTAATTTTTATGAACTATTTTGGGCATCCAGAACTTAGTAATCTTGCAGGACTGTTCTTACTATTAATAAGTCTTGTTATATACAGAAAATTTAAAGGTATTCCCTCCTCCTTGATTACTGCTAATCAACTGATAATGAAAGAAAGTGTTTTTGCATTTTTACCCGTATGCGTTGGCTCTTTAATCATGCTTTTTCATCTTGAGGACAGTTTATATCTTTTCTTGAGTGTTCTCGTCGTAAGCACCCTTTTACCATTGTTACTATTTGCATTCGTTGCAAAAAGAGTACTTTAACATGTTGTTTATATTTTATTTTTTAATTACTGTATTAGGCTATTTAACGGCTAAGCTAATTTATTCTTATATTCCTAGAATTCCGATAATAGTCTACTCGATGTTCATTATTTTAATTTTACTTGTAATAAGTAAGGTTTCTTATAATGACTATATAGAGACAGTAAGCCCTCTATTTAATCGACTTTTAGGGTATGTCACCGTTGCGCTTGCAATTCCTTTAGCAACAATAAAGTATGAAGATTTTCCAATTTCAAAAATATCAGCTTTAGTTTTATGTGCTAGTACTCTTGCTGTTGGATTACCAGTAGGGCTTGCCTACTTATTACACTTATCAACATCCATGATTATTTCTTTTACAACTAGAGCCATCACTACACCTATCGCTCTAAATATTGCAGAAATTATTCATGCTCCCCCTGCTCTTGTTACCTTAATTGTAATTCTTTCAGGCGTTATAGGAGCAGCATTTTCACCCTTACTACTTAAAAATATTAATGATGAAAGAGCTGCAGGATTAGCTTTAGGTTTAGCAGCACATGCTATAGGCACGGCTCAAGCATGGCAAAGAAGCCCTGTTGCTGGACGCTATGCTGCATTTGGAATGGCGATTAATGGGGTTTTCACAGCTATCTGGTTACCACTCACAATTAAAATACTCATATAAAATGAGTGATAACCTTAACTTCATTCGTTTAATCTGGATTAGTTGACTCTCTAACAATCAGTTCGGTTTTTAACAAATATGACTTTAAAGGCTGTTGATTGTTTAAATTATCCAATACCGCTTTAGCGCTTAGAATGCCCATTTCCTCTGCTGGAATATTTAATGTAGTTAAAGGAGGAGTTAGGTATTCTGCAAATTCTAAATTATCGTAACCAATAACATTTAATTGTTCAGGTATTTTTATACCAAGTTCTTTTGCTCCAGCAAGAACACCAAAAGCAATTACATCACTATTACAGATGATGGCACTGACATTCGGATTAGATATGACTATTTCCTTAAGTATTTCTTTTCCACTCGCAATATTATATTGATTTTTACACTCCCAAACTGAATGCTCAGCTTGCTTAGATGTCATAAAATTTTTAAAAGATTCTACTCGAGCAATTTGTCGATCATTGCCTTTTAAAGGCCCACAGATCATTGCTATTTCTTTATGACCTAAAGAATAAAGGTATTCTACAATAGTGGTTGTTGAAGCGTAATTATCAAATCCAATAAATGGAAATTTAGAATCATGATGATATGAATAAGTACAAATTGTAGGTATTTTAAATTTTAATAAATACTTTTCTAAATTTTTATCAAGAATCTCTCCTACGATGAGTAAAGCCTCTGCTCCTCTTTCCAAAAGTAATGTGACCTTATCAAAGATATCACTTGCATCAAAACCACAAGTTAAGATGTATACAACATAACCTTGCTCAGATAGCTTCTTTTGAAAAGCATTAATCATGGTTGCATAAATCGAGTGATCTAAGGTTGGAATAATTGCACCAATCACTTTAGTCTTTTTTGATCTTAATGATTTTGCTGCAGAATTTGCGGTATATCCCATATTAGCAGCAATTTCTAAGATTTTTTCTCGAACTTCAGGTTTTACCATTTCTGGTTTATTAAAACTACGTGAAACTGTTGCAATAGAAACGTTAGCTGCTTTAGCAACATCAATTACACTTACTGAGTTCAACTTTTCCATAACATTATTATTTTGACCCATAATAAAACCGACTAAGATAAAATCGTACAATAAGAATTACTGCAATTATAACAAAGTAGCCATATTTATCTGTTTATTTTTAAGCCTTAATACATATAAAATGTAAACGTTTACAATAATTGAGGCTTTTTCATGAATATTTCTGAATTTGAGGTAATTTATGAACAAAATAAATGTCTAACTTTTAAGCGCTTGTCTTTAGGTAAAACTCAAAGCGGTATTCTTTTATTACCTGAAATTTGGGGATTAAATAAACACATCTATGAAGTGGCAGAACAGTATCTTGTATTAGGCTATGAGGTCTTTATTCCAGATATTTATTGGAGACAGCAACAAAATGTATGTCTTGATTATGATGAGGAAAGTACAAAAATTGCTAGAAAACTATATGCAAATTTAGATTTCAATTTAACTGCCGAAGATTTAAACCAAGTTATTGATTTTATTTTTAAATCAGATAAAAACTATAAGTTAGGTGTATTAGGTTTTTGTATGGGAGGTACATTAACTTATCTTTTACATCATAAAAAAATTGCTGCGATTGTCAGTTATTACGGTAGCAAGGTAAGAGAGTACCTCAAGCAAATAGAATTAATTAACTGCCCTACTCTTTTTCATGTAGCGGATAATGATCATCTGATTACACTTCATGAAATTCAAGAACTTGAGCTGCTTAGCCTTAAAAATAATAAATTTAAGATATATCGCTATCCACTTGCTGGTCATGGATTCAACTGCCCTTACCGTCCAAATTTCTCTGCTGCACAGGCACGTCTAGCATTTGAACGTAGTAGTAACTTCTTTATCCAACATTTAAGTTAGAGGAATTTATGAGAATTCTCTCTGACATGTCAAAGTCAGTAAAGGCAGTATTTTTTGTTGTAATCGGTGTTTTATGTTTAGCCTTTCATGACCTTTTAGGTAAAAAGTTGAACCAAAATTATTCAATCATTTTAATTTTATGGTTTAGGTATCTTTTTCATTTTTTATTTGCAACTTTTCATAGTATCAAAATTAAAAAACTTTCTAGGTTTAAGCGCATTCACTTTTTAAGAGCCTTGTTAATGTCTTTGATTGGCTTAAGCTTTATTACTGGATTAAAGTACATCCCATTATCTGAAGCTACAGCAATCAATTTTTTAGCGCCAATCTTCGTTTTGATTTTCTCTTTTTTTATTCTAAAAGAGAAGGTTATTCAGGATGATTTAATAAAGATTATGATTGGTTTTTTCGGAATACTTATCATTGCTAGACCTGGGGGAGATATTTTTAAAATAGAAATTATCTTCCCAATGTGTGCTGCTCTATTTTTTGCTTTTTATCAAGTGCTTACAAAAATAACTAGTATGTATGAAAGCAGCCTTATATCTAACTATTATCTTGGATTCTATGCATTTTTTTTAACCTCCTTGGTACTACCTTTCTTTTGGGAAAAAATCGCTCCTAATGACCTCATATTTTTTCTTTTAGTAGGTGTATTTGGTACGTTCGCACATACCTTATTTAATAAAGCATACGTTCTTGAATCACCTGTAAAATTAGCACCTTACAGCTATATGCAAATTCTTTTTGCAACACTTTTAGGATTTATATTTTTTGGAACAATTCCAGACTTAACAACTTTTTTAGGTATTTTCATCATCTTCTGCTCAGGTCTAAATATTCGCTTGCACAAAAAGGAACAATAATGCTACATTTTAGTTAGAAGAAGTTCTGTTGTGGTGCAACAGTAACTAAATGGAATTTATTACGGTGAGCAAAAGATTTAGGAAATTAGCATTTTTCCTTTTGCTTAAAGTGGCATAACAATTGCAATGTTTACTTAAGATTAAGCTGAATCAATCGATCAGTTTTTTTTAAAACATAAAATGTAAACGTTTACATTGCATATGTTTAGTTCACACACAACTGAGGACGCTTGTATTATGCGCGACATATACGGAAGAACAGTACAATCAGCATATGACTATGTTGTGGTTGGTTCAGGATCAGCAGGAAGCGTTATCGCTGCACGTTTAGCTGAAGATAAAGATGTCAATGTCCTGCTCCTTGAAGCAGGTCCGGTTGACGATAGTTTATATATTCGCATGCCAGCTGCCTTGGGTTTCCCTCTTACAGATGACCGTTTCAACTGGTAC
>NZ_JAHIBY010000027.1:0-5518 GCF_024151445.1 Acinetobacter sp. UC24323
GAATAATGAGCTGGCGATGACTTACTCTCACATGGGTAATCCCACACTACCATCAGCGCTAAGAGGTTTCACTTCTGAGTTCGGGAAGGGATCAGGTGGTTCACTCTTGCTATGGTCGCCAGCACAACTGTTTATGGATACTTGCCTGGGTCTTATTTGATGCCGAAGCGTTTTCCAAATCTGTAACAGACTGGGCTGATTGAATCTTACTTTATTTGTTCATTTTAGCTAGAGGTATAACTAAATCAAGTTGTCTTGCATATTTAAGAATCGATTGATGCTTTACATACAACTGCTTGGGTGTTGTATAGTCAAGCCTCACGAGCAATTAGTATTGGTCAGCTTCACATATCACTATGCTTCCACATCCAACCTATCAACGTCCTAGTCTCGAACGGCTCTTTAGAGGACATAAAGTCCTAGGGAAATCTTATCTTGAGGTAGGCTTCCCGCTTAGATGCTTTCAGCGGTTATCCCTTCCGAACATAGCTACCCGGCGATGCGACTGGCGTCACAACCGGTACACCAGAGGTTCGTCCACTCTGGTCCTCTCGTACTAGGAGCAGATCCTCTCAAATTTCCAGCGCCCACGGTAGATAGGGACCGAACTGTCTCACGACGTTCTAAACCCAGCTCGCGTACCTCTTTAAATGGCGAACAGCCATACCCTTGGGACCTGCTTCAGCCCCAGGATGAGATGAGCCGACATCGAGGTGCCAAACACCGCCGTCGATATGAACTCTTGGGCGGTATCAGCCTGTTATCCCCAGAGTACCTTTTATCCGTTGAGCGATGGCCCTTCCATACAGAACCACCGGATCACTAAGACCTACTTTCGTACCTGCTCGACTTGTGGGTCTCGCAGTTAAGCGCGCTTTTGCCTTTATACTCTACGCGTGATTTCCGACCACGCTGAGCGCACCTTCGTACTCCTCCGTTACTCTTTAGGAGGAGACCGCCCCAGTCAAACTACCCACCAGACACGGTCCTCGTCCCGGATCACGGGACAGAGTTAGAACCTCAACATTACCAGGGTGGTATTTCAAGGACGGCTCCACTGGAACTAGCGTTCCAGCTTCAAAGCCTCCCACCTATCCTACACAAGTAAGGTCAAAGTTCAGTGTCAAGCTGCAGTAAAGGTTCACGGGGTCTTTCCGTCTAGCCGCGGGTACACTGCATCTTCACAGCGATTTCGATTTCACTGAGCCTCTGCTGGAGACAGCGCCGCCATCATTATGCCATTCGTGCAGGTCGGAACTTACCCGACAAGGAATTTCGCTACCTTAGGACCGTTATAGTTACGGCCGCCGTTTACTGGGGCTTCGATCAAGAGCTTCGCTTACGCTAACCCCATCAATTAACCTTCCAGCACCGGGCAGGCATCACACCCTATACGTCCACTTTCGTGTTTGCAGAGTGCTATGTTTTTAATAAACAGTTGCAGCGGCCTGGTTTCTGCGGCTGTCGTCAGCTCAGGAAGCGAGTTCCATCACCAACAACAGCGTACCTTCTCCCGAAGTTACGGTACCATTTTGCCTAGTTCCTTCAGCAGAGTTCTCTCAAGCGCCTTGGTCTACTCGACCTGACCACCTGTGTCGGTTTCGGGTACGATTCCTGTGTAACTGAAGCTTAGAGACTTTTCCTGGAAGCATGGCATCAACCACTTCGCTGTACAAGTACAGCTTGCTATCAGATCTCAGCATAGAGTACCCCGGATTTGCCTAAGATACATGCCTACATCCTTTCACCTGGACAACCAACGCCAGGCTGATTTAGCCTTCTCCGTCCTCTCATCGCATTACACAGAAGTAATGGAATATTAACCATTTTCCCATCGACTACGCCTTTCGGCCTCGCCTTAGGGGTCGACTCACCCAGCCCCGATTAACGTTGGACTGGAACCCTTGGTCTTTCGGCGAACGGGTTTTTCACCCGTTTTGTCGTTACTCACGTCAGCATTCGCACTTCTGATACCTCCAGCATGCTTCTCAACACACCTTCATCGGCTTACAGAACGCTCCCCTACCACGTATACAAAGTATACATCCGCAGCTTCGGCACATAGTTTTAGCCCCGTTACATCTTCCGCGCAGGCCGACTCGACTAGTGAGCTATTACGCTTTCTTTAAAGGGTGGCTGCTTCTAAGCCAACCTCCTAGCTGTCTATGCCTTCCCACATCGTTTCCCACTTAACTATGATTTTGGGGCCTTAGCTGGCGGTCTGGATTGTTTTCCTCTTGACTACGGACGTTAGCACCCGCAGTCTGTCTCCCGGATAGTACTCATAGGTATTCGGAGTTTGCATCGGTTTGGTAAGTCGGGATGACCCCCTAGCCGAAACAGTGCTCTACCCCCTATGGTATTCGTCCGAGGCGCTACCTAAATAGCTTTCGGGGAGAACCAGCTATCACCAGGCTTGATTAGCCTTTCACCCCTATCCACAAGTCATCCCCTGGCTTTTCAACGACAGTGGGTTCGGTCCTCCAGTTAGTGTTACCCAACCTTCAACCTGCTCATGGATAGATCGCCTGGTTTCGGGTCTATACCCAGCAACTAAACGCCCTATTAAGACTCGATTTCTCTACGGCTCCCCTATACGGTTAACCTTGCTACTGAATATAAGTCGCTGACCCATTATACAAAAGGTACGCAGTCACACCACGAAGGTGCTCCCACTGCTTGTATGCATGCGGTTTCAGGATCTATTTCACTCCCCTCACAGGGGTTCTTTTCGCCTTTCCCTCACGGTACTGGTTCACTATCGGTCAGTCAGGAGTATTTAGCCTTGGAGGATGGTCCCCCCATATTCAGACAAGGTTTCACGTGCCTCGCCCTACTCGTCATCATTATGTGTGCCCTTTCGTGTACGGGAATATCACCCTCTACGTTCGCACTTCCCAGAGCGTTCCACTAAAACACACATAACTTAATGGGCTGATCCCCGTTCGCTCGCCGCTACTGAGGGAATCTCAATTGATTTCTTTTCCTAAGGGTACTGAGATGTTTCACTTCCCCTCGTTCGCCTTGCAACACTATGTATTCATGTTGCAATACCTACCTTAAAGTAGGTGGGTTCCCCCATTCAGACATCTCCGGATCAAAGGATATTTGCCGCCTCCCCGGAGCTTTTCGCAGGCTATCACGTCTTTCATCGCCTCTGACTGCCAAGGCATCCACCACATGCACTTAATTACTTGACTATACAACCCCAAACAGTCGATGTTACCTACAAGTTAGTAACTTCAACATTTCAGTTTAGAGCACTGTGCACTTAAGCACCGTACAGCTTCAATCTAAATTCACATACCAAAACGCTTGATTCAGTTAATTTGCTAGTTCTCAATTCATCTAGATTAATTGCTTAATCTAAACTCTTGAGTGAACAATTTATTTCAGACTCAATTTTGCCAATCTGTTAATGAGTTAATGTGTCTTCGTCAGATCACACTAATTACCGTGATAATGAAATCACAGAAGTTAATAAACCAAGATCTCAATCTTTATTTACTAATTTCTGTAATCCGAACTTATCTTAAGTTCTGGTGGAGACTAGGAGAGTCGAACTCCTGACCTCCTGCGTGCAAAGCAGGCGCTCTACCAACTAAGCTAAGTCCCCAGCTTACATCATCAATCATGTATCTTTTATCTATAACTTCAACCAGTCAAAGTCATGGTGGGTCTGACAAGACTTGAACTTGTGACCCCACGCTTATCAAGCGTGTGCTCTAACCAACTGAGCTACAGACCCTCAGATACATCTATGAAGAACAACTTGTTGTGGATTCTTACCAATCGTCAATCTTTCGTTAAGGAGGTGATCCAGCCGCAGGTTCCCCTACGGCTACCTTGTTACGACTTCACCCCAGTCATCGGCCACACCGTGGTAACCGCCCTCTTTGCAGTTAGGCTAGCTACTTCTGGTGCAACAAACTCCCATGGTGTGACGGGCGGTGTGTACAAGGCCCGGGAACGTATTCACCGCGGCATTCTGATCCGCGATTACTAGCGATTCCGACTTCATGGAGTCGAGTTGCAGACTCCAATCCGGACTACGATCGGCTTTTTGAGATTAGCATCACATCGCTGTGTAGCAACCCTTTGTACCGACCATTGTAGCACGTGTGTAGCCCTGGCCGTAAGGGCCATGATGACTTGACGTCGTCCCCGCCTTCCTCCAGTTTGTCACTGGCAGTATCCTTAAAGTTCCCATCCGAAATGCTGGCAAGTAAGGAAAAGGGTTGCGCTCGTTGCGGGACTTAACCCAACATCTCACGACACGAGCTGACGACAGCCATGCAGCACCTGTATCTAGATTCCCGAAGGCACCAATCCATCTCTGGAAAGTTTCTAGTATGTCAAGGCCAGGTAAGGTTCTTCGCGTTGCATCGAATTAAACCACATGCTCCACCGCTTGTGCGGGCCCCCGTCAATTCATTTGAGTTTTAGTCTTGCGACCGTACTCCCCAGGCGGTCTACTTATCGCGTTAGCTGCGCCACTAAAGCCTCAAAGGCCCCAACGGCTAGTAGACATCGTTTACGGCATGGACTACCAGGGTATCTAATCCTGTTTGCTCCCCATGCTTTCGTACCTCAGCGTCAGTATTAGGCCAGATGGCTGCCTTCGCCATCGGTATTCCTCCAGATCTCTACGCATTTCACCGCTACACCTGGAATTCTACCATCCTCTCCCATACTCTAGCTCACCAGTATCGAATGCAATTCCCAAGTTAAGCTCGGGGATTTCACATCCGACTTAATAAGCCGCCTACGCACGCTTTACGCCCAGTAAATCCGATTAACGCTCGCACCCTCTGTATTACCGCGGCTGCTGGCACAGAGTTAGCCGGTGCTTATTCTGCGAGTAACGTCCACTATCTCTAGGTATTAACTAAAGTAGCCTCCTCCTCGCTTAAAGTGCTTTACAACCATAAGGCCTTCTTCACACACGCGGCATGGCTGGATCAGGGTTCCCCCCATTGTCCAATATTCCCCACTGCTGCCTCCCGTAGGAGTCTGGGCCGTGTCTCAGTCCCAGTGTGGCGGATCATCCTCTCAGACCCGCTACAGATCGTCGCCTTGGTAGGCCTTTACCCCACCAACTAGCTAATCCGACTTAGGCTCATCTATTAGCGCAAGGTCCGAAGATCCCCTGCTTTCTCCCGTAGGACGTATGCGGTATTAGCATCCCTTTCGAGATGTTGTCCCCCACTAATAGGCAGATTCCTAAGCATTACTCACCCGTCCGCCGCTAGGTCCAGTAGCAAGCTACCTTCCCCCGCTCGACTTGCATGTGTTAAGCCTGCCGCCAGCGTTCAATCTGAGCCATGATCAAACTCTTCAGTTAAAATCATTTTGCACCTTATTTATAGACAAGGTGCCAATTCTGGCTCATCAATTACTGACTTAAATTTCGCTCAAATAAACTTCGAGTAATTTAAACCAATCAATCAATGAAAATTATTTCGATTAATCAATCAGTAAAAATCCACACAAGTTGTTCTTCAATTCTCTTAATGAT
>NZ_JAHIBY010000028.1:0-5420 GCF_024151445.1 Acinetobacter sp. UC24323
GGTTGATGAGTTTGGTCGTGTTCACACCATAGACAATGTGCGGATTGTGGATGCATCGATCATGCCTGAGATCCCGAGTGGTAATTTGAATGCACCGATCATTATGATGGCTGAAAAAATGGCCGATATTGTTAAAGGAGTTAAGCCTTTGACACTGAATCAATCTGTAGATTATTACAAACCGAATTGATTTTTTGCTTTATTTAAGCAAAAATGTAAACGTTTACATAATAAAGATTAAGGAGCCGACCATGGCAGAGAATACTGAAGATAAAGGTGTGGTGTATTACTTCAACCGCCAGACAGAGAAAAGCTACTGGCAGCCAAAACCAGCAAACGGTTTCGTCACTGTAGCTATCTCACCAGAATTTGCTCAGATGAAACGTGACTTCTCAATGGGAACACAAACTGTTCCTGTCGGTGGGCGAGTTCGTGAACATGCTCATCCTGATCATGAAGAGGTGTTGCACTTCATTTCAGGACGCGGCAAAGCAATTATTGACGGGAAAGAATACGTATTAGAACCAGGTGTAACCGTATTTCTAGGTACCCATAACTCTCATACATTTATTAATGATGGTGAGGAAGACCTGCATTGGGCTTGGTTCATGCAACCAAGTGGGCTTGAGTACTTTTTCCGGGACATCGGTCGTCCACGTAAAGAGGGAGATCCAACTCCAGAGCCATTTGAACGACCTGAAAATATTGAACAGATCGAAGGCACGGACAAGGGTGTATTTGCATACACTAAAAATACGTGAGTAGAGAATATGACTATTAATGTATTTCATACCATTGAAGGTAGTGGCAAACCGGTAGTTCTAATTTCTGGTTTGGGCGGCCGTGCTTCATTTTGGGATGAAGTAAAAAAAGAGTTATTAGGGCGTTACCAAATCATTACTCTTGATCATCCAGGTATTGGTCAAAGCCCAATTATTGGTGATCCTAATATTTCTGGAATTGCAGAAGCAGTGATAGAGATTTTAGATCATTACAAAATTCCTTCGGCTCATATTTTAGGACATTCTACCGGAAGCTTGGTTACTCAGTGCCTAGCTCTGGATTATGCAGATCGAGTAAAGAGTATAGTTTTAAGTAGTGGTTGGGCAAAACCAGACCAACGATTTATTGATTTCTTTACTTATCGAAAAGAAACCTTAGCTGTAATGGGGGAACATGCCTATAACGAGCTAACTCGTTATATCGCATATCCATCGGAATACTACGAATATCACTTTAAAAAGGAAAGTGGTGTGGTATCAACTGATTCCCCTAATAAAGAAATGATTTTAAAGCGTATTGATATGTTGTTGTCTTATTCAAGACTAGAGGAACTCAATTCAATACAACATTCAGCTTTAGTCATTGGCGCGAATGATGATTATGTCATTCCATTTTTACATTCAAAGCAACTTTTTCAAGCAATTAGCAATGCTCAATTAGTTGAGCTAAGTGGTGGTCACTTCACACCAAAGGTTAAACCTGCTGCTTATGCTGAGATTGTAAATAAGTTCTGGGAGTCTATGTAATGAGTATGAGTCACATAAAACGTGTTGGTGTTATTGGCTTTGGCGCAATGGGTAAATATGTTGTCCATTCACTACAAACACATTCAGAAAATCTTGAATTATGTTTACTGCTGAATTCCACTCCTGACAATGATGTATTGACTGAATTTAATCCAATAAACATTGAAACTAATGTTCAAGATTTAATTCAGTGGCAACCCGACCTTGTTATTGAATGTGCAGGGCATTCAGCAGTTATTCATCACGTTCCATCACTCTTACAAGCAGGAATTGATGTTGTAATCGCATCAATTGGTGTTCTAGCAGATACGGTGATTAATGACCAATTACAGTCCGCTGCTAAGCAAGGCGATGCCAGATTAATTTTGGTTTCTGGTGCCGTAGGCGGTCTGGATGCATTACGTTCTGCTAAATCTGCGGGATTAAATACGGTTGAATATCGCGGTAGAAAACCTCCAAAAGCTTGGAAAGGGTCACCAGCAGAGCAAGAGTTTGATTTAGATCAGATTAAAGAACCAACTTGTATTTTTAAGGGTACTGCTGCTGAAGCGGCAATTAAGTTCCCTAAAAATGCCAATGTGACAGCAGCGGTCGCGTTATCAGGTTTGGGATTTGATGATACATCGGTTGAGCTCATTGCAGATCCGACTATCGAAAAGAATATTCATGAGGTTTCAGCAATAGGATCTTTTGGGAACTTAGATATCAGTTTGAGCAATAACCCATTACCTGAAAATCCACGCACCTCATGGTTAGCAGCATTAAGTATTGAAGAAGCAGTTACTAAACAACTGCATAGTTTGACATTCTAGGAAATAATATGAGACTTGAAGGCAAAATTGCACTTATTACAGGTGCAGGCGCAGGGATTGGCGAAGCAACAGCTTTACTTTTTGCAAAAGAAGGTGCAAAAGTTATTGTCGCTGATAGAGACTTTGAAAATGCAAAAAAAGTTGCTGATCAAATTGGTGAAAATGCTTTTGCTGTAGCAGCAGATGTAGCCAAAAGTTCTGATGTTGAAGCTATGGTTAAAGCTGGAGCAGAGCATTTTGGTGGTTTGGATATTTTAGTTAATAATGCAGGGTTTGGTACTTTAGGTACAGTTGTTACACTTGAAGAAGATCTTTGGGATAGCGTCATAGATGTTAACTTGAAAGGTGTATTCCTCTGTTCAAAATTCGCAATTCCTGAATTAATTCGACGCGGTGGTGGATCTATTGTGAATCTAGCTTCTACTATTTCAGTAGTTGGTATTCCAGATCGTGCTGCATATGTAGCAGCGAAAGGTGGTGTGGCGGCATTAACCCGTGCTATGGCATTGGATCATGCAAATGAAGGTATTCGAGTGAATAGCGTTGCTCCTGGTGTTATCAATTCAAGCTACTACGATAAAATGTTTAAAGAAGTTGAAGATCCTGTTGCATTTAAAAAAGGCTTAGAAGCACGTTCTCCTTTAAATAAAATGGGTGAACCGATTGATATTGCTAATATGATTCTATTTTTAGCATCAGATGAATCTACATTCTCAACAGGTGCTATGTTTACTATTGATGGTGGATATACTGCTCGATAGTTTAAGTGATAAAAAATGGAGCATTATGCTCCTTTTTTTATCATTAAATATTTTAAATATTCTTTCTCTTTAAATAAAATTGATATTGTTTTTAATATTAACCATAAAATTTAAATCATTTTAATAGATTATTATAATTTATTTTAAATTTTAATAAAAAATTGTTTATTTATTGACTTGGTATAACTATTGCTAATATTATGTAAACGTTTACATAGGAGCGTATACATGAAAGTATTAAGTAAATTGTCATTATTACCAATGGCATTAATAGGGATATCTCAAGCAAATGCATTTGATTTTAATGGTTATATAAGATCAGGCGTTGGTTTTAGTGAAAAAGGGGATACACAAAGTTGTTTTTTTCTGGACGGTGCAAAAAGCAAATACCGTTTGGGTAACGAGTGTGAACAGTATGTAGAGTTAACTGGCACTCAGGAATTATATAAATTTAAAGATAATTCTACAGTGGCCCTAAAGGGTACATTGGCGTTATTACAAGATTTTGGTGATGATAAAGATTTTTCTGGAAATAATTATGCCAAATGGGCTGAAGCCTATCTCATGTGGAATAATATCAGCTACTTAAATGGTGCAAATGTTTGGGCAGGTCGTCGTTTCTATAACCGTAATGATATTCATATTTCAGACTTTTATTACTGGAATCAGAGTGCGACAGGATTTGGTATAGATAATTTTAAATATAACGACTTGTACTATTCATATGTTTTCTCTCGTAAGGATGATGTATTTCAGGATAAACCAGTAAACCGCCATGATATTACTGTAAGTGGATTTAATACCAACCCAAATGGAACACTAAGTGTAGGGGTAAGCTATATCCCAAAAATAGATGAACCAGATAGCCATTCAGGTACTTCATTTAGCGTTCAGCATAAACAAAAACTAGGTAAACTCAACAATACCCTGGCCTTGCAATATGGTTATGGTCCAGGAACTGGCTTAAGTTATACCGGTGATACAAGCTTATCGAGTAAGGATAAAAGCTGGCGTGTAGTCGAATTTATTGATGGGCAAATTACTGAAAACTTTAGTGCTCAAGCGGAGTTGATTTACCAGAAAGATGAACGTGAAGAAGCTTCAAATGAACAAGAATGGTATTCAGCTGGTGTACGACCGGTATATGCATTGAATGATCAATTTAAGTTAGTAGGAGAGTTGGGTTTTGATGCAGTTAAACGTGATAAGACCGCGACTTTAACTAAGTTATCCTTTGCACCTACATGGTCACCAAAAGGAAAAGGATTTTGGGATAGACCAGAATTCCGTTTGTATTACACCTATGCGATTTGGAACAAGGAAGCCCAAGAGCGAGCTGATCTGAACAATGCAGGTTCTACATTATCGTCAACGGGTAATTTCGGGACATCACGTAATGGTAGCAATTTCGGATTGCAAGTAGAGTATTGGTGGTAATAGCTAAGAAGAAAGGCTCATAAGAGCCTTTTTTTATATCATTTTTAATGTTGTATGTTTAATATTCTTTATATTTAAATTTTCTATATTTTTTTGGCTTTCTGAAAATAAAATAATCTCATTCGGATTAGGAAACTCAACTATATTCAATTGAATATTATCCTTGTTATTTTCTGCAACACTGTTAATTACGTTTTTTAATGTACTTACTTTGCAGTCGATTTCATAAATGTTGAGATTTCTTTGGAAATTAAAGTTATTATTTCGATCAGTAAGGTTTAAAACTTTTAAATCTTGTTCGTGAATAAGTGGTGCAGCATATTGAATGAAATCTTCTTGCCAGCTCTGTATTTTAGCCAATTCTTGCCTTAATAGGTGTCTATGTTCTAATGATTCATATTGCCATAAATGATAAAAGTGAATATATCCATCTTGCTCAATATTCCATTTACCTTTAAGAATTCCATAATTATCTAAACGGATTGGTAAGCATTTATCATTAAATAGTTTTAAGTATTTCGACCAATTTTCAGGTGTGAATTTATAATGTCTTAGTTCATAGATCATAGCTTATTACCTCTAATAACGTATTTAAAAAAATGATCTAAGTAACTTATGTATGAATATTTCCCATCATATCCGATACTAGCTACTTAGATCGATCTTAGAAATTTAATAAATGGGTAGAAACTTAAATTTCTAAGAGGTCTGTCGTTTTGGAATTAATTCAATTTTTCGTATAGGCAAATACTCCTTTATCCGTTCCTTCAATCTGTTCAATATTTTCAGGTCGTTCAAATGGCTCTGGAGTTGGATCTCCCTCTTTACGTGGACGACCGATGTCCCGGAAAAAGTACTCAAGCCCACTTGGTTGCATGAAC
>NZ_JAHIBY010000029.1:0-1853 GCF_024151445.1 Acinetobacter sp. UC24323
GTGCTTGAGTATCCGATCAAGGCTGACTTTGCCCTGATTAAAGCCTATAAGGGCGATCGCTGGGGCAATCTGGTTTACCGTAAATCTGCACGTAACTTTGGCCCGATCATGGCCATGGCTGCTGATGTCACCATTGCCCAGGTCTCTAAAGTGGTTGAACTCGGTGGATTAGACCCGGAACACATCATTACCCCAGGTATCTTTGTACAGCATGTTGTACAAGTACAGCCCGCACAGTAAGCAATAAGGAGAAATAACATGAGCTACCAGAAACTCAGCCGTGACCAGATTGCAAAACGTGTGGCACAAGATATTCCAGATGGCGCCTATGTGAACTTGGGTATTGGTTTACCGACCAAGATTGCCAGCTACTTACCTGCCGATAAAGATGTCTTCCTACATTCTGAAAATGGCCTGTTGGCTTTTGGCCCACCACCAGCTGCGGGTGAAGAAGACCCTGAACTGATTAATGCGGGTAAAGAGTTTGTGACCATGCTTGAAGGCGGTAGCTTTTTCCATCATGGCGACTCATTTGCGATGATGCGTGGTGGTCACCTTGATATTGCGGTGCTTGGGGCATTTCAGGTGGCAGCGAATGGTGACTTGGCGAACTGGCACACGGGAGCACCGGATGCGATTCCTGCTGTTGGTGGTGCGATGGATTTGGCGGTTGGTGCCAAGAAAGTATTTATCACTACAGACCATGTAACCAAGCAAGGTGAGCCAAAGATTGTGGCTGAGCTGACCTATCCGGTAACGGGTAAACACTGTGTTGACCGTATTTACACTGACCTGTGTGTGATTGATGTGACCAAAGACGGTTTAAAGGTGATTGAGAAAGTTGAAGGTCTTAGCTTTGATGAGTTACAGGCTTTAACCGGTGCAACTTTGATTGATGCGACTCAAGGGTAAGGTTTACACAACAAACACCTATTACACAGCATTCACTATCGTGACAGGCGACATGGATGTCGCCCGTTGGACAGGGAGGCAAGGAAGCCTCCTCTGTTCAACAAAGGTTTTTGTTACTTTTGACCTTTCAAAAGTAAGGTATCGCTTATACAACAGACCTATGGATATCACAATAAATTACAGCTGTGATGTTATTCGTTGATATGAAAATTTATAAAGCATTACAACGGAGTCTTATCTGTTTAAGTCAGGTACCACCAGCTAATTCGTGTCACTTTTTTAAAAAAGTAACCAAAAACCTTTGTTACTCAGACACAACCTCCCTGTTGTGCTGAGCAACGAGGCGACATCCATGTCGCCACTGCGAAATACTTACAGAGAATGGCTAAAAAGGCCTGAAGTAAAGGACAAAAGTTAGAATGAAAAACGCTTATATCATCGATGCCATCCGTACTCCATTCGGCCGTTATGCCGGTGGCCTTGCACCTGTCCGTGCCGATGACCTTGGCGCTGTGCCGATTAAAGCCCTCATGCAGCGTAACCCAAGTGTAGATTGGGAACAGGTCGATGATGTGATCTATGGCTGTGCGAATCAAGCCGGTGAAGATAACCGTAATGTCGGCCGTATGTCAGCACTACTTGCAGGTTTACCGTATCAGGTTCCAGCAACCACCATTAACCGTTTATGCGGTTCATCACTCGATGCCATTGCCATTGCTGCCCGTGCCATTAAAGCCGGCGAAGCGAACTTGGTAATTGCAGGTGGTGTGGAAAGCATGAGCCGTGCACCTTATGTAATGGGTAAGTCAGATAGTGCTTTTGGCCGTAGTCAGAAGATTGAAGACACCACTATGGGCTGGCGTTTCATTAACCCTAAACTTAAAGAATTGTATGGTGTAGACACCATGCCCCAGACTGCCGAAAACGTCGCTGAACAGTTC
>NZ_JAHIBY010000030.1:0-1829 GCF_024151445.1 Acinetobacter sp. UC24323
ATGTCATCAATATCAAAGCCACTGACCGCCTCGCTAAACGTAAAGCTGATTGTTGTCGATTCAGTCGCAGTGAGTGCAGGGTCCAGGGCCGTAATCACCAAGCCCGGCGCCAATGTATCGACCGTAAGGCTCTCTGTTGCAGTCAGGTTGGCATTACCTGCCACGTCCGTAACAATACCTGCCGGTACGTTCACAACCACATCGCCTTCAAAGTCCGCAGCCGGTACCAGCGTACCGCTGAAGCTGCCATCGCCGTTGTCTACAAGGCCGGTCAATGTACCGTTAGCAATGTCCAGCAATCCCTCAAGCGCATCTGCCGTAAGCGGACTGCCATCAACCGCATTGACTGCTTCACCAAAGTCAATCGTGATTGCATTCGTTACAGGATCAATCGTAATCACCGGTGCCGGAGCTAGCGTATCAACCACAAAGCCGTCCGTACCATCGAGTACATCGCCTGTACCCAAGTTACCTGCAAGGTCTGTATAGGCACCGTCTGCAACACTGATGCTTGGAGCCGCACCACTGCCGTCAGCTGTAAACGTAGCTGTCCAGACATTCGGGTTGGTTGTACTTTGGACCAGATTGCTCAGCGTACCGCCTACTGGCGTAATGTCATCAATATCAAAGCCACTGACCGCCTCGCTAAACGTAAAGCTGATTGTTGTCGATTCAGTCGCAGTGAGTGCAGGGTCCAGGGCCGTAATCACCAAGCTCGGCGCTGTCGTGTCCACTGTCAGTAACAGTGCAGGACTCTGTACACTTTCATTACCTGCTGCATCAGTCAGCGTATAAGTCAGTTGATGTGAACCATCTGCCAGCGGAGTGGTAGGCGTTAGTGTACCTGTTACAGGATCATAACTTGCAGCTACCTTCTCACCATCAACATACAAGGTCGGAGTCTCACCTGCACCCGGTGCAGAAATCACAACACCCGGGGTCGTGTCATCTGTACTACTGCCTGATCCCTTGATTCCTTGATCAGGTCCAACATTGTCCAGATAGCCTGTTGGTGCAGAAGGCGTAATAGGTGCTGTCGTGTCAACTGTAATCACTTTTATAGTTGTATCGGCAATGTCTGTATTACCAGCAGAATCACGTGCTTCTGCACGAACAGATAAATCTCCATCCACAGTTACAATAATTTCTGCTGTTATGAACCCAGCATCCAAATCTGCCTGTACTACTGTATAGTTTATACCATTTACACTAATAATATTTCCTACAGCCGCATCACTACCTAAAGTAATCTGAGCAGTAAATGTCTTATCTGCTCCTAACTCATTAGCATTGAGAATATTATCGTTATTTATATCTGCTGGAATAGTGATTTCACCAATCAAGTCAACTGCTAAGGGATTAAAAATAAAACCATCTGCTCCATCCAGAACGTCACCTTTACCAGTATTGCCAACAATATCAGTATAGGCCCCATCAGCTACACTAATACTTGGTGCTACTGATCCACTTTGAGTAAAAATTGCTGTCCATGTATTTGCATCAACTTGAATAAAATTACTTAGTACACCACCGCTAACAACTACATCTGAAACTGAAAATTCACTAACGGGTTCACTAAATTCAAATGTAATAGTTGCAGCTTCGCCCGATGCGAGAACCAAATCAGATGTACTAATTGTCAAAACTGGCGCAGTTGTATCTACAGTAACTGTTATTGCTGGGCTCTGTGCACTTTCATTACCTGCTGCATCAGTCAACGTATAAGTCAGTTGATGTGAACCATCTGCCAGCGGAGTGGTAGGCGTTAGTGTACCGGTTACAGGATCATAGCTTGCAGCTACCTTCTCACCATCAACATACAAGGTCGG
>NZ_JAHIBY010000031.1:0-1684 GCF_024151445.1 Acinetobacter sp. UC24323
GCTGCATCACGGTCTGTCGGGATTTCAATTAATACCGGTTCATTACTATCTAAAGCTGCCTGTAAAACTGGCTCTAACTCTTCAGCACTCTCTACACGCCACGAACGTAAACCAAAGGATTCACCCATAAGCTTATAGTCAGGTGAGTATGGTTCTCCGTCAGGAGTATTAAACTCTGTACCTACATGGCGACTCATCAACTTACGCTGACCACCCCGGATCGACATATATCCTGCATTGTTCTGAATAATGAACACCACTGGAATATTATTGGTTTTACAGATTGCAATCTCTTGTGAGGTCATTAAGAAATCACCATCACCTAAAATGCAGACTACAGGTTGATCCGGCGCTGCCAGTTTTGCACCAATTGCTGCTGGAACTGCCCAACCCATTGATGAGAAGCCACCAGAAGTTAAATGGGTACGCGGTTCATAAACAGGGAAAGTCTGTTTAACTGCACCTTGAGTATTACCAGAACCAACAACTACAATCGTGTTGCGTGGGAAGATCTTACGTAATGCACCAAGTGGGCGTTGCGAAGTAAATGGGAAACGGTTTGAATCACGACGGGTTGCTAACTTGGATTCCCATTCATCTTGTGCTTCTTTCAAAGCCTGCATGTATTCACTACGTTCTACCGTATCTTCTTTCATATTCTCAAGAATATGAGCCAAGGCATAACGGGCATCCGATACAATTCCGACTGTCACCGGATAGTTCTTGCCAATCTCATGCGGATCAATATCAATATGAATCAGCTTAGATGGTGGGATAGCAAAGGTGACGCCTTTGGCATAGCTTGATGATGACCAGTCAGTGAAACGGCAACCAACAGCAATGATGACATCAGCAGTTGATGCGATTTTATTACCGCATAGGGTACCTGTTTGACCTACACTACCTGCAAAGAGTGTATGATCTTCAGGGAAACCACTTTTACCATTCCAGGTTGTTACAACAGGGATTTGCAGATGTTCAGCCAGTGCAAGAACTTCATTCCATGCTTCACCAGTAATTACACCGCCACCAATAACCATAACAGGACGTTTGGCATCACGTAATACATCTGCTGCAGCTGCAACAGCTTCCGGATCCGGATAAACTTTGCCGACAGGTAAACGCTCACTCAGTGGATGAAGCGCAACTTCAGCAGCTTCAGCCTGAACGTCCATTGGAATTTCAATATGAACCGGGCCAGGACGTCCGGTAGTCATCGCACTCCATGCACGGTGCATGGCAAAAGGTAATTCTTCAACACGGGTGACAACCCAGTGACGTTTAGATACGGCTTCAGCAATTTTAGGGAAATCATTATCTGTATAACGTTCCAGCTCCTGAAGAAGGCCATGGCCACGCATGTGTGTTGGTGGTCCACCCGTAATTAGCATGACACTGGTTGAGTCCGTAAATGCTGTTGCCATACCAATAACTGTATTACTTGCCCCAGCACCGATTGAGGTAAACGCAGCCATTGGTTTACCAGCAACACGGTAATAACCGTCAGCCAAGTGCACGGCACTTTGTTCATGGAAAACCTGAATGAACTTGATTTTTGATTCTTCCTCAAGGAAAGCATCGGTTTGGGTCCAGATACCGTGTCCAGGAATACCGGCTACATATTCAACGCCATAATTCTTTAGGGTTTGGGCAACAATCTGACTACCCGTTAATCTCTTCTTCA
>NZ_JAHIBY010000032.1:0-1540 GCF_024151445.1 Acinetobacter sp. UC24323
GGTTGATGAGTTTGGTCGTGTTCACACCATAGACAATGTGCGGATTGTGGATGCATCGATCATGCCTGAGATCCCGAGTGGTAATTTGAATGCACCGATCATTATGATGGCCGAAAAAATGGCCGATATCATAAAAGGTACTAAATCTTTAATATCAGATACTGATTATTTTAAAGTGGCATAAATTTCAAGGAGAGAAAAATGCTATATAAAAGTTTACTTTTAAGAGCAAGGTTAGCTACATCCCTTATGTTTTTTATTAATGGTGTTGTACTTGCTATCTGGGCTACCAATATTCCAGAACTTAAACGAAATCTTGCATTAACTGACCAACAGCTTGGTTTTGCACTAAGTGGTTTTGCCGCCGGTACAATGATTACTATGTACATAGCTGGTATCTTGGCCACTAAAATTGGTACACGGAATACTTTGGTGTTAGGAGGGATTCTTTTATCTTTCACTATTCCTTTATGTGCATATGCACCATCGTATACGACTTTTGTTGCTAGTATTTTACTGCTTGGCGTTATAAACAGTATCTATGATGTAGCAATGAATAGTCATGCATGTGTAATCGAGATTGAAAGAAAAAAAGTACTTATGCCCTCTTTCCATGCTTTATTTAGCATAGGTGGATTAATTGGTGCTTCGACTGTTGCTGTTTTACTTTCAGATAAATTAGGGGCAACTTACTGTTTAACCTTAGCTGGAGTGCTCGTATTCGTTGCAACTATAATCTCAGCCTTTTTCTTAGTAGATATTCGTCCTGAAGTCCAAGCTAATGAAGGAAAAGTGAAATTTAGATTACCAAATCGTACTCTACTCTATCTTGCATTTTTAACTTTCCTCGCCTTATTTATTGAACGAACTCTAATTGATTGGAGCTCATTATATTTGACAGATATCAGTCATGTTTCAACGAATATTGCTGCCCTAGGTTTTGCTGGTTTTAGTTTGGCTATGGCACTTACACGTTTATCTGGCGATTACTTTATTAATAAATTTGGTGAATCAAAGGTTCTTATTACTTCAGGTCTTGCGGGTGCAATTGGTTTACTATTAGCAATTATCTTCCCTACTCCTACAGTTTCTATTTTAGGATTCTTAGTAGTAGGTCTAGGTTTGGGTAATATGATTCCTGTATTTTATAGTCGAGCAGGTAAAGTATTCCCGGAATCACCTGCTGTTGGTTATGCTCTAAATGGTACATTAGGTTATACAGGATTTTTAATTGCCCCTATCATTATTGGATCTGTTTCTACAGACTATTCGCTACGCATAGCGATGGTACTTCCAGTACTTGCATTTATATTCTTAACGATAGTGCATATGAAACCAAAACAAGTGAGCATTACTACTCCACATGCGCGCTAAAATTTAGGTAAAAATGTAAACGTTTACATAATAAGGATTAAGGAGCCGACCATGACAGAGAATACTGAAGATAAAGGTGTGGTGTATTACTTCAACCGCCAGACAGAGAAAAGCTACTGGCAGCCAAAACCAGCAAACGGTTTCGTCACTGTAGCTATCTCACCAG
>NZ_JAHIBY010000033.1:0-1478 GCF_024151445.1 Acinetobacter sp. UC24323
GCCATCATAATGATCGGTGCATTCAAATTACCACTCGGGATCTCAGGCATGATCGATGCATCCACAATCCGCACATTGTCTATGGTGTGAACACGACCAAACTCATCAACCACACTCATTTCATCGTGTCCCATACGGCATGTACAGCACGGATGATAGTTGGTACCTGCATTGTCTCTTAGCATTGCCAGAATTTCTTCATCTGTCTGTACATTCGGTCCCGGTGTAACCTCTTCACCACGTAAGTGATCCCATGCCTTTTGCGATACAACATTACGGATCGCCTTAACCGCATCAATGGCATCACGTCTGTCTTCTTCTGTACTTAAAAAGTTAAATCGGAATTTCGGTGCTGCAAACGGATCGGCACTTCCTAACCATACTCGGCCGGTACTCGTCGGACGCATAAGACTAAAGAAATACTGGAAGCCATTTTCCAGTTGGACGCTACCGTGCTGGAATTCACCTAATAATGGAATGAACTCAAACTGAACGTTAGGCACTTTAATGTCATCTCGAGTTCGAATAAATGCACCCACTTCAAAGAAGTTGGTCGCACCTAAACCTTTCTTAAAGAATTGCCACTGGGCACCCAGCTTTGCTTTACCAAACAAGGTGAGTTCTTTGGCAATCGAAACATTTTGGGTTGCACGGTATTGAACCGGCGCAGCCACATGGTCTTTAAGTCCTTGGCCTACACCAGGCAAGTCAGCAACACATTCAATTCCATGTTCTTTCAAATGGGCTTTGTCACCAATACCTGAAAGCATCAGGATGTGTGGAGTATGCAAGGCACCGGCAGATAAAATAATCTCACGTTTAATCTCAATGACCTGAGGCATACCATGCCAATGGAAATGGATGCGTACAGCTTTCTTCTTATCGAACTCAATACGGGTCACTTGTGACTTGTCACACACATGCAAACGGCTGATATCCTTATTTTCATGGATATAAGCACGTGATGTATTCCAGCGTAAACCTTTATGGATATTACGTTGGGTAATATGAACGCCTTCTTGCTTGTAACCATTATGGTCATCTACACGTTCATAACCTGCCTGTACACCCGCTTCAAGAAAGGCTTGATACAGTGGGTTATTTGCTTTACAGGTTTCAATTTTCATTGGACCTGAATCACCACGGTATTCATTGCCGCCTTTATCGAAAGATTCAGCTTTTTTGAAATAAGGGAGGCAGTCTTTATAGCTCCAGCCTTTAGCACCTAAAGCTTCCCAGTTATCGTAATCCCATGGATTACCACGAACCCAGTTCATGCCGTTGATTGATGAAGAACCACCGAGTACTCGACCGCGGGCTTCATAGATCTTACGGTTATTTAACTCTGGTTCTTCTTCAGAATGCATGTACCAGTTGAAACGGTCATCTGTAAGAGGGAAACCCAAGGCAGCTGGCATGCGAATATATAAACTATCGTCAACCGGACCTGCTTCAAGGAGCAGGACATTGACATCTTT
>NZ_JAHIBY010000034.1:0-1465 GCF_024151445.1 Acinetobacter sp. UC24323
CTGAACTGCACCCCATAAGTTAGACTTTTTAAACTTATGAGGTGTGCCCTATGCCAATTCCGAAGCATTCAAAAGAGTTAAAATTAAAAGTCATTCAAGCTTATTTAGATGGAAGTAAAGGATATAAAATCCTTTCACAAGAATTTAATGTTGATCTCCAAACCATCCGCTTATGGATTGAAAACTATAAGGCACAAGGTGAAGATGGCCTGAATGTTAAAACTAAAAAAACCTACTACTCTTCCGAATTTAAAATCAAGGCTGTACAAATGCTTCTTGATAAGATACCGGTAAGAGAAGTTAGAAGACGGTTAAATCTGAGCGGGACGTCAATTTTAAGAAGGTGGCTCGCTCAGTATCATAAAGAAGGGATTGCCGGGTTTAATACTACGAGGATTTATACCAATATGGTTAAACAAGATAAAACCAAAATAACTAAGCCTATAAAAGAAGACAAAGATAAATCTCAACAGGAACTCATTGATGAAGTGACCGCTTTACGAGCGGAGGTTGCCTTTTTAAAAAAGCTAAAAGCCTTAAAACTGAAGCAACGTACTTAAATACACTTTGTACTGCAGACACTGTTCAGGTTATTTCAGAATTAAGGCAAATTTATCCATTAAAACTCTTACTCAGTATTGCAAAGATTGCTCGTAGTACTTATTTCTATCACATGAAAGCTGTACGCTCTAATGACAAATATACTGAGTTAAAACAGCAGATTAAGTCCATATATCACAAGCATAAGGGATGCTATGGCTATCGTAGAATTACTCTTGCCCTGAAAAGTACAGGAATAATAATCAACCATAAATGTGTATATCGCCTTATGAAAACCATGGGAATTAAATCACGTATCAGAGCATTGAAATATCGCTCATATAAAAGTGGTTGTGTCGGGACGGTGGCTGATAACATTATGCAACGGCAATTTAAAGCGAACCATCCCAACCAGAAATGGGCAACTGATGTGACGGAATTTAATGTTAACGGTGAAAAACTTTATTTATCACCAATTATAGATTTGTTTAATGGGGAAATTATTACCTTCCGAATCCAACGTAAACTCAATTATGAGTTAGTGAAAGATATGCTCATTCATGCTTTAGCTAAACTTAAGCGACATGAGAAACCAATTCTCCATTCAGATCAAGGATGGCAATATCAAATGGCTCATTACCAACAGCAATTAAAGCAACATGGTTTAATTCAAAGTATGTCTCGTAAAGGAAATTGCTTAGATAATGCTGTAATAGAAAGCTTCTTTGGAATATTAAAATCGGAATGCTTTCATGGAGAAAAATTTCAATCAATTGATGAATTAGAGAAAACGATACGAGAATACATTCATTATTATAATCATGAGAGAATCAAGGTGAAGCTACAAGGTTTATCCCCTGTACAATATAGAAACCAGTTTATAAAAACTGCTTAACTAACTGTCCAACTTTATGGGGGCAGATCA
>NZ_JAHIBY010000035.1:0-1203 GCF_024151445.1 Acinetobacter sp. UC24323
AGGAAGATCATCATGGCTAAAGCCAAGTTTGAACGTAATAAACCACACGTAAACGTGGGTACAATCGGTCACGTTGACCATGGTAAAACAACTTTAACTGCTGCGATTGCAACAATTTGTGCAAAAACTTACGGCGGTGAAGCGAAAGATTACTCACAAATCGACTCAGCACCTGAAGAAAAAGCACGTGGTATTACAATTAATACATCACACGTAGAATACGATTCTCCAACTCGTCACTACGCACACGTTGACTGCCCAGGCCACGCCGACTACGTTAAAAACATGATCACTGGTGCTGCTCAGATGGACGGCGCGATCCTTGTATGTGCTGCAACTGACGGTCCAATGCCACAAACTCGTGAGCACATCCTTCTTTCTCGTCAGGTAGGTGTACCTTACATCATCGTATTCTTAAACAAATGCGACCTTGTTGATGACGAAGAATTACTTGAATTAGTAGAAATGGAAGTACGTGAACTTCTTTCTACTTATGACTTCCCAGGTGATGACACTCCAGTAATCCGTGGTTCAGCTCTTGCAGCGCTTAACGGTGAAGCTGGTCCTTACGGTGAAGAATCAGTTCTTGCTCTTGTAGCAGCACTTGACTCTTACATCCCAGAGCCAGAGCGTGCAATCGACAAAGCATTCTTGATGCCAATCGAAGACGTATTCTCAATTTCTGGTCGTGGTACAGTAGTAACAGGCCGTGTTGAAGCTGGTATCATCAAAGTTGGTGAAGAAGTAGAGATCGTTGGTATTAAAGATACAGTTAAAACAACTGTAACTGGCGTAGAAATGTTCCGTAAACTTCTTGACGAAGGCCGTGCAGGTGAGAACTGTGGTATCTTACTTCGTGGTACTAAGCGTGAAGAAGTACAACGTGGTCAAGTACTTGCTAAACCAGGTACAATCAAGCCGCACACTAAATTCGACGCAGAAGTATACGTGCTTTCTAAAGAAGAAGGTGGCCGTCACACTCCATTCTTAAATGGTTACCGTCCACAGTTCTACTTCCGTACAACTGACGTAACTGGTGCGATCCAGTTGAAAGAAGGCGTTGAAATGGTAATGCCTGGTGACAACGTTGAAATGTCAGTAGAATTAATCCACCCAATCGCAATGGACCCAGGTCTACGTTTTGCGATCCGTGAAGGTGGTCGTACTGTAGGTGCTGGTGTTGTTGCTAAAGTAACTGCATAA
>NZ_JAHIBY010000036.1:0-494 GCF_024151445.1 Acinetobacter sp. UC24323
GCACGAAATACACCAGCTAACTTAGTTAAAATCTCAAATGCACCTTCTGCGCTCTGAAGATAAACGTTACAAGTAAAGCGTGGTTCTTCTCCACCTAAGCCATCTGGTACCAGCTCATCACAATATTGAGCTAAGCGATATAAAGACCACTTATCAACCATGAGTGGAGTTAATCGGTCACCCAAAGCATAACGGTCTACGGTGCATATATCGTAATAGATCCAAGCCGGGTTATTAGAATATGCCTCTTTGAAAGTACCGTCCCACATTCCAACATACTGACGTGTAACCGGATTATAATTTGTAGGGACTTTTAGGATTCTCCCCTTCGCATCCATTGCAACTTTAGCAACGTTTCCAAAGGTCTCAGCATCATACTGAAGGCCCAATAATGCTGTGTTTGGGTAACGTAATTTCGCATCGATCACTTCTGTAACAGCTGCAATATACATCTTGTCGCTGATATATTCAGAAGATGAGTTCGGAGTCAGACG
>NZ_JAHIBY010000037.1:0-469 GCF_024151445.1 Acinetobacter sp. UC24323
TGGTTTTGGTACCGCAGGACAACCCGCTGAACTCATTGACGGTCTGATTGAACTTGGCGTTAAGGACCTGACCATTGTGAGCAACAATGCCGGTAATGGGGATTATGGTCTCGCTAAGCTGCTCAAAGCCGGTTCAATTAAAAAGGTGATTTGCTCTTTCCCACGTCAGTCTGACTCTTATGTGTTTGATGAACTTTATCGTGCCGGAAAGATCGAGCTTGAAGTCGTACCGCAAGGTAATCTGGCGTGTCGTATTCAGGCAGCTGGTATGGGACTTGGGGCTGTGTTTACCCCAACTGGCTTTGGCACACTTTTAGCTGAAGGCAAAGAAACCCGTCATATTGATGGTAAAGATTACGTGCTTGAGTATCCGATCAAGGCTGACTTTGCCCTGATTAAAGCCTATAAGGGCGATCGCTGGGGCAATCTGGTTTACCGTAAATCTGCACGTAACTTTGGCCCGATCATG
>NZ_JAHIBY010000038.1:0-354 GCF_024151445.1 Acinetobacter sp. UC24323
GTCAACATCTACTGTAATTGATCCATCAACGCGGTCCAGACCACCTTGATCCGGTGTAGATGGATCATTGTCATGATCGGTCTTCACAAGGCTGTCTTCTGCATTGACCGGGGTACCATTACGATCAACCGTTTCTGCCTTAACGGTCAATTCGCCATCAGCAAAGCCTGCCGGTACTTCTGCCGTATAGCTGCCATCAGGATTAACTGTGGCTTTCACCTGCTGTTCCAGCGGATTACCTGCCTGGTCCTGACCTGTGATGGTTAAGGTCACCTCGCTGCCCGGTGCTACATCTGTGGTCCCACCTGTGATATGACCCTGGTCGTCAACATCTACTGTAATTGATCCATCAAC
>NZ_JAHIBY010000039.1:0-233 GCF_024151445.1 Acinetobacter sp. UC24323
ACCACCTTGATCCGGTGTAGATGGATCATTGTCATGATCGGTCTTCACAAGGCTGTCTTCTGCATTAAGCGGTGTACCGTTACGATCAACCGTTTCTGCCTTAACGGTCAATTCGCCATCAGCAAAGCCTGCTGGCACTTCTGCCGTATAGCTGCCATCAGGATTAACTGTGGCTTTCACCTGCTGTTCCAGCGGATTACCTGCCTGGTCCTGACCTGTGATGGTTAAGGTCA
>NZ_JAHIBY010000040.1:0-223 GCF_024151445.1 Acinetobacter sp. UC24323
GGCGCCGGGCTTGGTGATTACGGCCCTGGACCCTGCACTCACTGCGACTGAATCGACAACAATCAGCTTTACGTTTAGCGAGGCGGTCAGTGGCTTTGATATTGATGACATCACGCCAGTAGGCGGTACGCTGAGCAATCTGGTCCAAAGTACAACCAACCCGAATGTCTGGACAGCTACGTTTACAGCTGACGGCAGTGGTGCGGCTCCAAGCATCAGTGTT
>NZ_JAHIBY010000041.1:0-223 GCF_024151445.1 Acinetobacter sp. UC24323
GGGCAGCGAGGTGACCTTAACCATCACAGGTCAGGACCAGGCAGGTAATCCGCTGGAACAGCAGGTGAAAGCCACAGTTAATCCTGATGGCAGCTATACAGCAGAAGTACCAGCAGGCTTTGCTGATGGCGAATTGACCGTTAAGGCAGAAACGGTTGATCGTAATGGTACCCCGGTCAATGCAGAAGACAGCCTTGTGAAGACCGATCATGACAATGATCCA
>NZ_JAHIBY010000042.1:0-223 GCF_024151445.1 Acinetobacter sp. UC24323
TGACCTTAACCATCACAGGTCAGGACCAGGCAGGTAATCCGCTGGAACAGCAGGTGAAAGCCACAGTTAATCCTGATGGCAGCTATACGGCAGAAGTGCCAGCAGGCTTTGTTGATGGCGAATTGACCGTTAAGGCAGAAACGGTTGATCGTAATGGTACTCCGGTCAATGCAGAAGACAGCCTTGTGAAGACCGATCATGACAATGATCCATCTACACCGGA
>NZ_JAHIBY010000043.1:0-220 GCF_024151445.1 Acinetobacter sp. UC24323
CGGATTGCCTGCCGGGTCCAGAATTTCAACTGTCGCACCCGGCTCGGTGCTGCCTGCAATCGTCGCTGTGCCATCGGCATTGATGGTTACCGTGAAGTCAAAGGCCGGTGCCAATGTATCGACCGTAAGGCTCTCTGTTGCAGTCAGGTTGGCATTACCTGCCACGTCCGTAACAATACCTGCCGGTACGTTCACAACCACATCGCCTTCAAAGTCCGCA
>NZ_JAHIBY010000044.1:0-211 GCF_024151445.1 Acinetobacter sp. UC24323
GGGCAGCGAGGTGACCTTAACCATCACAGGTCAGGACCAGGCAGGTAATCCGCTGGAACAGCAGGTGAAAGCCACAGTTAATCCTGATGGCAGCTATACAGCAGAAGTACCGGCAGGCTTTGCTGATGGCGAATTGACCGTTAAGGCAGAAACGGTTGATCGTAATGGTACTCCGGTCAATGCAGAAGACAGCCTTGTGAAGACCGATCAT
>NZ_JAHIBY010000045.1:0-202 GCF_024151445.1 Acinetobacter sp. UC24323
TGATCCATCTACACCGGATCAAGGTGGTCTGGACCGTGTTGATGGATCAATTACAGTAGATGTTGACGACCAGGGCCATATCACAGGGGGTACCACAGATGTAGCACCGGGCAGCGAGGTGACCTTAACCATCACAGGTCAGGACCAGGCAGGTAATCCGCTGGAACAGCAGGTGAAAGCCACAGTTAATCCTGATGGCAGC
>NZ_JAHIBY010000046.1:0-202 GCF_024151445.1 Acinetobacter sp. UC24323
TGATCCATCTACACCGGATCAAGGTGGTCTGGACCGTGTTGATGGATCAATTACAGTAGATGTTGACGACCAGGGCCATATCACAGGGGGTACCACAGATGTAGCACCGGGTAGTGAAGTGACCTTAACCATCACAGGTCAGGACCAGGCAGGTAATCCGCTGGAACAGCAGGTGAAAGCCACAGTTAATCCTGATGGCAGC